>NZ_JBSGGK010000030.1:0-51628 GCF_053603855.1 Monashia sp. NPDC004114
GCTCCTGCTGGTTGCAACCAGCAGGAGCTCGCGGTTTCCGGGTGTGTTGCCGAGGAGTGCGCCCGGGCCAGGGGTGCAGGTCAGGGGGTGTGTTGCCGGGGATTGCGTGCCGGGTCAGGGGGTGCGGGTCCAGCGGTAGCCGGTCGGTTCGCCCTCGCCGAGGTCGACGATGGCCGCTACCGGACCGCCACCGTCGGGACCCTGATGAGCGGCCGATACGGACACGAAGACCGCAGGGTCACCGGTGACCGATGCGGTGACGCCGCCGACACACGACTTGATCTGGCGGTGCCAGTGCACGTCGGAGTCGTCCAGCATCGCGTTGCGGCGGCCGTGGACGGTGCCGTCCTGGCTGACCTCGCACTTGAGGAAGACGTTGACGAGTCGGCCGTCGATGTCGGTCGAGTGCGCCCGCTCGGGCAGGTCGAGCCCGGCGTCCTTGATCGCCGCCCAGATGCCGTCGGCGTCGAGGGCATCCTGCATGACCGAGTGGCCGATACGGTATCGACCGCCGACGCCTCGCGCGTTGCCGACGACGACGACCTGCGCCTGGTCGAGCTCGACTCCCGAGGAGCAGGAGGCCACGGACGAGTAGAGCGACCTGTTGTGCATGACGTCGGCGTCGGTGGGCATCTCGATCTCGCCGAGGGCCACGGCGATGCCGAGGCCCGTGGTCCCGTTGGACAGGTCCATCGACTCGTGGGTGTGCTCGGTCCAGACCTGGTGACCGCGCGACTTCGCGTCGCGGATCGTGTGGATCGTGAGCAGTGGCGTCTTGGTCTGCACGTAGTGCACGTCGGCGGGGTCCGTGATGCCCGCGCGCTCCATGGCCACCTTCACGGCGTCCGCGACCTTCTCGATCATCGCGACGTAGCCGATCTCCTCCGGCTTGATCGGCTCGCTCATCGCGAAGCCGACCGTGAGCCGCAGGTCGTCGGACTGCTCGGCCCGCTCGGGAGGCAGCGTCGCGAAGACCGTGGCGTGCGGGCTGATGACGCCGTCGGTGCCACCGGACCAGACGATCGGCACCTGCTTCACCTGCTCGGCCGGTGCGCCCTTGGCGACGAGCACCTCGCGGAAGGCGCGGTCGGCGATGATGCGGGTGTAGTCGTTGACGCCGCCGTTGCCCTCGGTCTTGCCGATGATGGCGATGACCCGCCCGGCCTCCATGACACCGTCGTCGATGAGCTTGGCGAGCTCGCTCGCGTCGGCGACCGAGTGGATGGGGACCTTGCGTACCTCAATGGCGTCGGGCACGGGACTCACCTTTCTGCTGCTGGGTCTGCTGGAGTGCTGGGTTCGATTGGGGCAGAAGAGTCTTCGATCACGGTGCCGATCCGCCCGTCGACGGCCTCGGCGATGAGCTCGAGAGCGGTGATCACCGAGCGGCTGCCGCCAGCGCGCACGAAACGGAGAGCGGCCTCGACCTTCGGTCCCATGGAGCCCGACGCGAAGTGGCCTTCGGCGGCATACCTCTCCATCTCCTCGAGGCTGACGTGGCCGAGCTCGCGAGCCTCGGGGGTGCCGTAGGCGGCGACGGCGTGGGCGACGTCGGTGGCGATGACGAGGACGTCGGCGTGGACCGACCGGGCGAGCAGTGCGGCGGTCAGATCCTTGTCGATGACCGCCTCGACGCCGTGGACCCGCCCGTGTGGGCCGCGCACGACCGGTATGCCGCCACCGCCGGCCGCGACCACGATGTAGCCCGCGTCGAGCAGCGTGAGCAGGGTGGACGTCTCGAGCACCTCGACGGGTTCGGGGGACGCCACGACACGACGCCACCCCTTCTCGCCGCGGTCCTCCCAGCGCTCGCCGTGGTCGATGAGCTGCTGCGCCTGCTCCCGGGTGAGATACCGGCCGATCGGCTTGGTGGGGTGGGTGAACCCGGGGTCGTCGGCCTCGACGAGCGTGCGGCTGACGAGCGCGGCGACAGGCCGTGAGATGCCGCGGGCGGCCAGCGACGCCTCGAGAGTGTCGAGCATCGTGAAGCCGATCGTCCCCTGCGTCTGAGCGCCGCACCAGTCGAGCGGGACGGGCGGGACGACGTGGGCAGCGAGCTCGTTCTTGACCAGGAGGTTGCCCACCTGCGGCCCGTTGCCATGGGTGAGCACGACCTCGTGTCCTGCCTCGACGAGCTCGGCGACGTGCTCCATGGCCGCAGCGATGGCGGTGCGCTGCGCCAGCGGCGTGGCACTGCCGTCGGGGCCCGTCATGGCGTTGCCCCCCAGCGCGACGAGCACCCTCATCGAGGGTCTCCGTCCAGGTGGCGCCCGCGGGCATCGCTCGTCATGACGAGAGCGTAGGGAGCCGCGTCGAGCGCGCGCGTTGTCACCTCCTGCCCAACCGAGCCCGCCTCGTTGTCACTTGTCCCCGTTGGATGAGCCAGGGCTCGTGCGTTGCCTGGTGCTGAATCTGTCGAATCTGCCTTACCTGCCGCAAGTATGATGAGCGGTACGTGCTATATGCTTGACGCCTCCCCCACTTCCTGTCAGTGTTGCCTCGGGTCATCGGGCCCGACAGCGCACCAGAAAGGCACGTCGACGACCATGAGGGGCAGGAAACTCGCACTTATTGTCGGATCGGTGGCCGCCGTGGCCATCGCTGGGGAAGCGACTGAGATGGCGTTGCCCAGCCGTGCCGACTCACTGAGAGAACTGTCAAAATCGACAGCTATGTAGCGGTGACGGCGGATTCGGAGTGCCGGTCGAGCTGGTGAGACGTACCTGAGGTCAGAGACGACTCCAGGCCTCGGGACCGCTACTCGATCTCGCGCTCCTCGATGACCCTGGTCACGGTCTGTGTCGGCGTCGACGAGCCCGGCTGGACCTCCTCGCGCGTCACGATGCGCTCGTGACGAGTGCCGCGGCGGGCATGGATGATCAGCCCGGCTCCCGCGACCATGAGGATGATGCCGACCACCGTGATGTTGATGACGGAGGTGTGGGCGCGCACCGCAAAGGTGAGGATCGCGCCGATCACTGCCAGGAGAACTCCCAGTCCCACGGTGACTCCTTCTGCCGGTTCCGGCTTCGACCTGGACCCGCCCTCCTTCGAGCCTATCTCGCCGAGGCCGTCGAGGCGGTCCTGAGCACCTCGCCCCAGGTGTGCGGAGGGCGTCCGAGCAGGTCCGCGAGAGTGGTGGAGTCCCCGACCAGGCCGTCGCGGTCGTAGGCCCGGAACATCGCGGCGAGGTCGTCGCGGGCCTGGCGGGGAAGGCCGGCACCGGGGCCTGCGAGCCAGTCGCCGATCGCTTGCGTGGTGGCATCGACCGGTCGTCCGAGCGTCGCACTCGCGGTGCCGGCGAGCTCGCGCACAGAGAGTGCCTCGGGTCCGGCGAGGTCATAGGTCGCGCCCGCGTGACGCTGGTCGCTCAGGACGAGCGCGGCCACCTCGGCGATGTCGTCGAGGTCGACGTTGGTGAAGCGCGTGTCCACCGAGTAGGGGACCTCGAGCCGGCCGCGTAGCGCAGCCTCGACGAGGTTCTGGTGGTATGCCGCTGGGCGCAGGACCGTGGCCGCGCCGAGTCGGGCGCGGACCGCCCGCTCCGCCTCCGCCTTGCGCAGATGGTGCGGCATTGACGTGTCGTGGGGATGCAGCACGGAGTGGAAGGCGAACCGCGAAACGCCTGCGGCACAGGCAGACTCGACAACTCTCGATGCGATGACTACTTCGTCCGGGTGGACGTTCGGGGCCAGGTGGTAGACGGCGCCGACCCCGTCCATCGCCGCGTCGGGCAGACGGGGTCACAGCCAGTCGTACTCCGCAGATCGGGCTCCGTCGGTGAGCCGGGCGTAGCCGGGCCCTCGGTCGAAGAACGGCTGCGGCTCGGCATCGCGTGCTGAGCGCAGGGAGGCCCGCAGCGCCTCGGAGGCCTCGACGTCGACCACCGGCGCGTCACGGTCTCCGCTCGCGACGACGCCGTAGTCGCTGCGCGCGCCCTCGAACGACACCTTGCCCCAACGCAGGTCGCGCTCCACCTCGTCGTACGGCCGGTCGAGGGGGTCGCCCCAGCCGCCGCCGCCGGTGGTGCGGATCCGGATGACCTGGCCGGCCCGGACCGTCTCGGCGTTGGCTAGTGCGTCGACGACCCGCTCGTCGGGCCCGCCCACGTCGATCGTGACCTCGAACGGACGACCCGCCCGGCCACCCTTGACGCCCCAGCACGACAGGATCGACCGGTCGGCGATCGACATGAAGTGTGCATCCTCGAGCATCCGGATGTGCTTCTCGTAGCCGAGGCCGCCGCGATACCGGCCCGCGCCGCCGGAGTCGACGGCGAGCCCGAGACGCTCGACGAGGAACGGGAACCGGCTCTCGGTGAACTCGGTCGGCAGGTTCCGGCTGTCGGGCACGACGTGGATGGTGTCCTCGCCGTCGGCGTAGTAGCGACCACCCGAGCCGCCGCCGAGCACCTCGCGCATGAGGTAGTCGTTGCCGTCGCGGTCCTTGCCGTAGACGCCGGTGTAGCGGATCGTCTCCTGGTCGGCCGGCATGCGTCCGTCGACGGCCTTGGCCACGACGCCGGCGAGCACGCCGAGCAGGCGAAGGATGACGAAGGTCCGGGCGTTCGTCGGTGCCGGGTAGATCGGGGTGAGCAGCGTGCCCTTCTCGGGGAACCGCATCTCGATGAGCGGCACCACACCCTCGTTGACGTCGAGCTCGGCCATGCGCTCGGGGGTGTCGGCGAGGTTGCGAAGGATCGGCGCGAGCCACTTCTTGAGGAAGTTGCCGCCGACGTAGTCGCCGCAGTGGTTGATCGGGCCCTTGGCCTGCGGAGCCGTGCCGGTGAAGTCGATGACGAGCCTGGGGCCGCCGTCGGGGTAGAGGTCCGAGCGGCCGGGACCACCGGTCGAGCTCTTCGTCAGGGTGATCCGCTGCGTGTGCAGCTTGGGTTCGTCGACGCCGTCGTGCTCGGCGTAGTCCTCCCAGACGTAGGTGCCGTCGGGGATCTTGCTGAGGATCTCCCGCCGGTACGTCTCGGTGGTCTTGTCGAGGATCGCGTCGAAGGCTGCCTCGATGGTGTCGTGACCGTAGCGCTCGAAGAGCTCGGAGAGCCGCCGCGCGCCCATGAGGCAGGCGGAGCACTCGGCATCGAGGTCGGCGGCCAGGCTGTCGGGCATCCGGCTGTTGCGCGTCATGATCCGTAGAGCCGCCTGGTTGGGAGATCCTTTGTCCCACAGCTTGATCGGCGGGACGGAGAGGCCTTCCTCGAACACCGTCGTCGCGTTGCTCGGCATCGACCCAGGCACCGCTCCACCGATGTCGTCGTGGTGTCCGAACGCCTGCACGAAGGCGACCACCTCGCCGTCGGAGAAGACGGGCACGGTGACGCACAGGTCGGGCAGGTGTCCGATGCCGCCCTCCGACTCGTAGACGTCGTTGTGGAAGAACACGTCGCCCTCGCTCATCTCGGCGAGGGGGAAGTCGCGCACGACGGGGTGCACGAGCGCGCTGTAGGAACGGCCCGTGAGCTTGCGCAGCTGCCGGTCGTGTATGCCGGCGCGGAAGTCGTGTGCGTCGCGGATCATCGGCGACCGTGACGTGCGCGCGATGGCCGTCTCGACCTCCATCTCGACGCTCGCAAGCGTGCCCTCGACGATCTCGACGAGGATCGGGTCGACGGTCGTTCCTTCGGGGGTGAGCCGGTTGCCGTGCTCGTATGCCGTGGGCAGCCCAGCCGGGTTGACGGGGGAGAAGCTCATCTCAGACCCCTTCCTTCGTGATGACGAGGTTGCCCAAGGTGTCGACACGTACGCCGAAACCCGGGTGGACAGGCACCGTGGAGCCGAACTCCTCGATGATGGCGGGGCCGCTCACGGTGTCCCCGGCGAGCAGGTCCGCCCGCCACCAGACGGCCGTGTCGATGTAGCCGTCGGCCGCGTCGAAGCACACGGGCCGTCGGCTCCGGAGCGCGCGCCGCTCGATGTCCGGCATCGCCGCGGAACCGTCCGGGGCAGAAGGGATCTCGCGCAGCTCCGGGCGTGTGATCGGGCCGATCCCGGTGACGCGCAGGTTGACCCACTCCACCTGCTGCGTGTCGTCGCCGCGGAAGTCGTAGCCGTAGAGCGCGCGGTGCTCGTCGTGGAAGCGGTCGGCCACGGCAGCGGCATACCGCTCGTCGACAGGGCCGTCGGGGGCGGGGACGCGGACCTCGTAGGCCTGGCCGAAGTACCGCAGGTCGACGGTGCGCACGTAACGGTGCGACTCGCGTGGGAAGCCTTCTGCATCAAGGGCCTTGGCTGCGCGGTCGGTCAGCTCGTCGAAGGTCTTCTGGACGGCGGCGTGGTCGAGGGACCGGTGCTTGGCGACTGCCGTCTGCACGTAGTCGTTCTTGACGTCGACCGTGAGCAGGCCGAAGGCCGAGACGTTTCCGGGGTTCTGCGGGACGACGACGCCGGCCAGCCCGAGGATGTCGACGAGGCGGCAGGCGAGCAGCGAGCCCGACCCCCCGAACGTCGCGAGCATGAAGTCGCGGACATCGAGCCCGCGCTTCACCGACACCTGGCGGAGCGCGTTGGCCTGGTTCCACGCGGAGATCTCGAGGATGCCGGTGGCGCAGTGCTCGAAGTCGAGTCCGAGCCGCTCGGCCAGCGCGCTGATCCCGGAGCGTGCGGCCTCGACATCGAGTGGGATCTCACCGCCGAGCAGGTGCGGCGGGATGCGCCCGAGCGTGACGTGGGCGTCGGTGATCGTCGGCTCGGTGCCGCCCTTGGCGTAGCACAGCGGCCCTGGGTCCGCACCCGCCGACTGCGGTCCGACCTTGAGGGTGCCCTCGGGTGAGATCCACGCGATGGACCCGCCTCCGGCACCAACGGTGACGACGTCGATCATCGGGATCTTGCTCGGGTACGCCCCGACCGTGCCCTCCGTCGTCAGCGTGGGCTCCCCGCCGAGCACGACCGACACGTCCGTCGACGTGCCCCCGCCGTCGCAGGTGAGGACCTTGTCGAACCCGGCTCGGCTTGCGATGAGGCCCGCGCCGAGCGCGCCCGCGGCCGGCCCTGACAGGACAGTCGTGATCGGCTGGTGGACGACCTCGTCGGCGGACAGCACGCCACCGTTGGACTTCATGACGTAGAACGGGATCGGCGACCCACCCGTGAACTGGTCGAGGCGCGCGTGGATGTTCGAGACGTACCGCGAGACGTTCGGCTTCACCGCCGCGTCGACGAGCGTCGTCATCGAGCGTTCGTACTCGCGGTACTCGCGCAGGACCTCCGAGCTGATCGAGACGACGGCGTCCGGGTGCTCACGCCTCAGGATGTCGCGCAGGGCGCGCTCGTGGGCGTCGTTGGCGTAGGAATGGAGCAGGCAGACTCCGATCGTGGTGATCCCGCGGTCGCGGAACCACCGCGCCGCCCTGACCGCGTCTTCTGCGTCGAACGGGCGGATCTCCTTGCCCTCGAAGTCGATCCGGCCACCTACCGTCTTGACGCGGTCAGCGGGGACGATCCGCGGGGGTTTGACCCAGAAGTACGAGTTGCCGTAGCCGTCGGGCACCGCCTGGCGGGCGATCTCGAGCACGAACTCGTAGCCCTCGGTCGTGATGAACCCCAGCGCCTCGACCTTGCCCTCGAGGAGCTTGTTGGTCGCGACGGTCGTGCCGTGCGACACGGCCGTGACGTCCTCACCCGAGGCGCCCATCAGGTCCAGCACCTTGCGTACGCCGTTGATGAAACCGTCTGCCGGGTTGGCCGGGGTCGACGGGGTCTTGGTGGTCACCAGCTCGCCGGAGTCCTCGTCGAGGGCGACGACGTCGGTGAACGTCCCGCCCGTGTCGATGCCGATGCGGATCCGCCGCGGTTCCCTCGGCCCACCCGTCGCCTCGTCAGTCAGCCCATCTGTCAGCCCACCAGTCAGCCCACCAGTCATGGTCAGGATTCAACCGGCGCTCCGGCGACGTCTGCGTTGTCACAAACTGCCAACGGATCGAGGTCCTGGTGCCAACCCTCGCCATCCCGCAAACCGCCCAGGCATGGCGCCTCGGGTGGCAGCCGCCAGCCGAGCGGGCCGGGAGCCCACCATCGGCTCAGTGTTTCTGGATCTCGAGCCCCTCATGGTCGAGTGGGCGCTCCGTCCCACGAGCTCCAGCGGAATGCCGGCTTCCGCTGGGACGGGTGGGATGGGGCGCCCACTCGACGGTGGGCATGGGTGGGCGCTGATGCGCGACACCGAGCCGGCGGGCGCCGGCAGCTATCGAGACGGCCAGGTGTGGAGCGGCACTGAGAACGTGCCGCACAAGGCGGGCTTCGTCCCGCCGGTTGCCCCGCGTGTGCCAGCAGGCATGAGTGATCTCATGGACTTTGTGGCACGGCCCGACGTGCCCGCGCTGGCCGAGGCGGGACTCGCCCACAGTACGCCTCGCGTTCCGGGCTCAGGGTCCGCTGGGCGTGATGTCCAGGGACGTTCTCGGCCGACACCGAGACCCGTCGTCGGGATCACCCGTGGGGGATGACGCGGCGTGGTCCAGCGGACCCGCACGATTGAGTCCTCTCACACGATCCTCCCTGACGAGGAGGTGCCAACGTGGCCACCGGACCCTCGGGACCATCGCCTTCGGACAGGCACTCGACCGCGGAGGGTCTCGCACAGGCCGCCTCCGCCCTCCTCGACGCCATGCTGGGCGTGGTCGTGGTGGCTGCTGACCAGGCCCGGATCGCACGGTTGACCCTGCGTTCCGTGGCGGCTCCGTTGACGCCTCTGCTCGAGCTGCCGCTCGAGCTGACCCGAGGCGTGGTGCAGGGTGTGGCGGGGCAGCGATGGGCCACCGACCTCGTGGAGACCGGGACGATGTGGCGGTGGCAGTCGACCGACCGCCTCCGGCTGCTTGCGTTCCACGTCGCGCCGATCGTCGTCGACAGGGCGCTTCGGCTCGTCGACCTCACTGACATCGTCCGCAGCAACGTGGACCTCAACGCCATCGTCGAGGACGTGGACATCGACGCGATCGTCGGGCGGGTCGACATCGAGTCGATCGTGGACCGGCTCGACATCGACGAGATCGTGTCACGGGTCGACATCGGCGCGATCGTCGACCGGCTCGATATCGACGCGATCGTCGACCGGCTCGACATCGACGCGATCGTGGCGCGGGTCGACCTCGATGCGATCGTCGACCGGATCGACATCGGCGCGATCGTCGACCGGCTCGATATCGACGCGATCGTGGACCGGCTCGACATCGACGCGATCGTGGCGCGGGTCGACATCGGCGCGATCGTCGACCGGCTCGACATCGACGCCATCATCGCCAAGGTCGACCTCATCGAGATTGCCGAGTTCATCGTCGAGGGCATCGACCTGCCGGGGATCATCCGCAGCTCGACGGGATCGATGGCCTCAGAGGGCATTCGGGAGGTCCGGCGCCAGGGGATCAGCGCGGACGAGCGGGTGGCCCACATCGTCGACCGGCTGCTGCGCCGGCCCAACCGCGCGCCCGGGTCCGTCAACCACGTCCCCCTGCTGGTGACCGTCGAGCCGATCCCAGCCGCGATCGCCGGCTCGGGCCCCAATGGCGCGGACGTCTCCGCGGCCGCGCCTGCACCGGACGCACCGCCCGCGTCCGGCCCGTCAGGGCCCGCTCCAGCAGAGTCCGGCAGCGCCGACTCCGGCCGAGCAGACTCCAGCCCAACGGACGCCGGCCCTCCGCCGGCGACGGAGTGAGGGCGCCATGCAGACACCATCGCCGACTCCACCGCACGACGCCACCGCGCTGCTCATCGTGCCCAAGGGGCTGCGTTCGGTCCAAGGGCACCGCGCCGGCATCGTGACCCGCGTGCTCGCGGCCTGCGTGGACCTCGCGATCGGGATCCTCGGCGTCGCTATGGGGTATGCCGCTGTGGTCGGCTTCGTCTTCGTCGTCGACCCGCGCACGTTCAGCTTCATCGACGTGCCCTTCGCGGTGCTGTTCGCAGCCCTGCTCGGTCTGCTCATCATCTATCTGGCACTGGCCTGGGCCACGACGGGGCGCACGTACGGCGCGCGCCTGCTCGGGCTGCGTGTCGTCAATGCGCACGGCGGCCGGGTGCGGCCGGGGGTCGCTCTGCTGCGGGCAGCGCTGTGCGTCCTGGTCCCACTTGTCCTGTTCTGGGTGGTGGTCAGCCCCGAGAACCGCTCCGCGGCCGACATCCTCTTCCGGACCTCCGTCGTCTACGACTGGGCGGCCACCGCGACCGAGGTCCCAGAGACCGGGGCAGCCGCCACTGGAGCCGCCGCCGCGGCCCCACGGGCCACCACCCCACAGGCGCCGAGCCCCGAAACGCCGAGCCCCGGGACGCCGAACCCCGGGACGCCGAACCCTGGGACGCCGAGCCCGGAGGCACAACCCGGGCCGGTCGCCCCCTGACGCGACTCAGCCTGCGTCGCCGCGGTGGATCGGGGCATGGGCGAACGACGTCTCCGCCGGGCGCTCGAGCTCGTCCCGGTGCTTGCGGATGAGGTCGAGGTTGCGGTCGCGCAGATGGTCGAAGGCCTGCCCGACGCTGGATCCGGGAGTCAGCGAGGCCAGAGCCTCTGCCGGGTCGAGGCGGGCCGAGACCCAGCCCTCGTGCGTGGCGGCCTTGGCCACGATGTGCCCGATGGGCGTCACGATGTGGGAGTTGCCGAAGTAGAGGGCACCGGCCGGGTCGGCCCCGACGGCGTTCGCACCGACGACGTAGACATGGTTGTCATAGGCTCGGGCCCGCGAGGTGAGGTCCCAGATGTCGGCCGAGCGCAGCAGGGCCGAGGGCCGGCAGATCACCTCCGCGCCTTGCACGGCCTGGATGCGCGAGAGCTCAGGGTAGTCGCCGTCGAAGCAGATGATCATCCCGATCCGGCCCAGGTCCGTGTCGCACACGGTGACGGTGTCGCCTGGTGTCACCCAGCCGCCGTTGGTCACGATCTCGGAGCAGAACGGGTGGGTCTTCCGATAGACCCCGAGCAGCGCACCGGAGGGGTCGACCAGCACGGAGGAGTTGTAGACGATGCCCCGCTCGGGCCCGCGCTCGTAGGTGCCGACGCAGACGTGCGCCCCGGTCTCGCGGGCCACCTCCTGGAACGGCTCGAGCAACGCGCCGGGCAGCTCGGTCATGAGGTCCCAGAGCTCGTCCTTGGTGCGCCCCGGGGTGAAGCCCGTCGTCGCGGTCTCGGGGAGAACGACCAGCTCGGCACCCGTCGCGTCGACGCACCGCCGCGTGAGCTCCACACACCGGGAGACGTTCTCGCGGACGGAGCGTTCGGTCAGCGGGCCCGGATAGGGGGCCACCTGGACGGCTGCAGCCGTGAAGGCACGCATGTCAGCCCCTCCCGATCGCCCAGCCGACGACGACGCCGACGATCGCGACGGCCCCGCCGGAGACGACGCCCAGGGCGTAGTCGCGCATGCGCGACCTCTCCTGCGTGGCCGACCGGCCGGCATACACCGTCCCCACCCCGCCCCCAGGCGCGCTCACCGCGGCGGGTATGCCGTTCGCCGCGCCGGGCGCGCTGGTGCCGACGGTCGCCACCGGGGTAGCGGGCGACGCGGCACCGACGACGGCGAACGGTGCGGCGACGCCCGCGATGTCGGCGTCGACCGCAGCGAAGAACTGACCGGCCATCTTGCGGGTGACTCCTGCGAGCATCCGCTGCCCGACCCCGCCGATCATGCCGCCCACGGCCGCGTCGGCGTCGTACGTCAGCTCGGTGCCTCCGCTCGCGGCCGGGGCCAGCCGCACGACGACGTCTGCGTCGACCGTGCCCGGCGCGCCGGCGCCCGACGCCTTCATCGTGAACATCTCGGGGTGCTGTGGGTCGAGCAGCGCGACCTCGCCGTCATAGGTACCCTTGATCGCCGCGACGCCGGCGGTCACCGTCATGGCGTAGCGGTCGGGTCCCAGCTCGGTGAGGCGGTTGCACCCCGGGAGACACCGGGCGAGGACGGCCGGGTCGTGGAAGGCGTCCCACACCTGCTGCGGCTCGGCGGCGAGGTTGGCCGATCCAGTGATCTTCATGAGGGCTCCTTCGTTCTCGCGGCGTCGCTGCCGCTCGGGCCGGTCGTGGCACGGTGGAGGGAGGGGATGTCGCCGGCCTCGTGGCGGCGGCGCAGCTCCCACAGGTCGTTGGGCGAGATCGGCATCCGGGTGATCGGGAAGCCCTCGGCATCCTCGATCGCCGAAGCGATGACCGCCGTCACGGGGATGCAGCCAGCCTCGCCGGCTCCCTTGATCCCCAAGGGGTTCAGAGGTGACGGGGTTTCGAGGTGGTCGGTCTCGATGGTGGGCACCTCGGAGGCGTAGGGCATGAGGAAGTCCATGAACGACGCGTTGAGCAGCTGCCCGGACCCGTCGTAGTTCATCCGCTCGTAGAGCGCGCCGCCGACGCCCTGGGCCACGCCGCCATGCACCTGGCCCTCGACGATCATCGGGTTGATCATCGGGCCGCAGTCGTGGATGACGCAGTAGCGCAGGATCCGGATCTCTGCCGTCACTGGGTCGGTCTCCACGACGGCCGCATGCATGCCGTTGGCGAACGTCGCCTGTGTGGGGGAGTAGAAGTCCTTGCCCTCGAGACCGGGCTCCTCGTCGTCGGCGACCGGCGGCTTGTCCGGGTCGAAGGTCCCAGCGAACTGGGTGGCGGCCTGCGCGGCCTCGTCGAACGCGTACCGGAGCGGGTTGGACAGCACCGACACCGTCCCGAGCGACATCGACGTCGACGGCGCGCCCTTGACCCGTACGGTCCCCTCCACGATCTCGAGGTCGTCCGGCGACACCTCGAGGGCGTCAGCGGCGATCTTCAGCGCCTTGGCGCGGACGTTGCGCGCCGCCAGCGCGATCGCGCTGCCGCTCATGACCGCGGCTCGCGATGCGAAGGTGCCCACGGCATACGCCATCTTCCGGGTGTCACCGGTCGTCACGAAGACGTCCTCGAGACGGACACCGAGCTCCTCGGCGACGATCTGCGCGAAGACCGTCTCGTGGCCCTGGCCCTGCGAGGTCAGGCCCGTCGACACGTTCACCCGGCCGCTCGTCTCGATCTGGATGTGACCGCCCTCGTAGGGTCCGACGCCCGTGCCCTCCACGTAGCAGCCGATCCCGAGGCCGACGCGCCGCCCCTGCGCCTGCGCCGCGGCGCGGTACTCGGCGAAGTCGTCCCACCCGACGAGCTCCTTGAGCTTGGCCAGGGTTGCGGGGAAGTCGCCGGAGTCGTACTTGAGCGGCCGCCCGTCCTGGAACAGCAGCCCGTGGTCGTAGGGCATCTCGGCCGGGAGGATGAAGTTGCGGGAGCGGACCTCCGCCCGGTCGAGGCCGAGCTCGTCGGCGATGGCGTCCATGGTGCGCTCCATGGCAAAGCATCCCTGCGGGCGGCCGGCGCCCCGGTAGGGCGTGACGAGGACGGTGTTCGTGTAGAGCGACCAGAACTCGCACCGGTAGGTGCCCGGCTTGTACGGCCCGAGCAGCTGGGTCGAGGTGATGATGGGCACGATGATGCCGTAGGGCGTGTAGGCGCCGTTGTCGTGCCACAGCTTGACGTCGAGGGCGAGCAGCCGGCCGTCGTCGTCGAATCCCACTGTCACCTTTTGGAGCTGGCCACGCTCGTGCGCGGCGGCGACGAAGTGCTCACGCCGGTCCTCGGTCCACTTCACCGGACGGTCGAGCAGCCGCGCTGCCCATGGGACCAGCACCTCCTCCGGCCAGGGGTGGACGATCTTCACCCCGAAGCCGCCGCCCACGTCGGGCGCGATGCACTCGACCTTGGCCAGCGGCAGGTCCAGCTTGGCGGCGACCGCCGCGCGGACGCCCGTGGAGGTCTGCGTGGACGAGTACATCCGCAGCTCGCCCTTCTCGTCGTCCCATCGGGCGTAGACCCCGCGACCCTCCAGCGGCGTGCTGGCGCTGCGCTCGATGTCGAGGTCGAGGGTGAGGGTGTGCGGGGCGGCGGACATCGCAGCGTCGACGTCGCCCACCTCCTGCGTCATGTGGGCGGCGACGTTGCCCGGAACGTCCTCGTGCACAAGCCTTTCCGCGTCGCGCGCCGCCTCGATGCCCACGACGACCGGCAGCGGTGCGTACCTGACGCGGATCCGCTGGCAGGCGTCCTCCGCGACGTAGCGGTCCGTTGCGACGACCATGACGACCGGCTCGCCGACGTGGTTGACCTCGCCCTTGGCCAGGGCGTAGCCGGTGCGGCCGTGCGTCAGCGTCGGGTGCGGGATGAGCAGCGGGAGGGGCTCACCGACGCGTCCGGGCAGGTCCTCGTGGACGTAGATGCCGACAACGCCCTCGACATCGACCGCGTCCGTCGCGTCCACGTCGACGATCCGCGCGTGGGCGTGCGGGCTGCGGACGAACGCGGCGGCCAGGGCGTGGTGGCCGAGGTCGTCGAGGAACCGCCCGCCGCCGGTGACCAGCCGCGGATCCTCCTTGCGCTTGACCGGCGCCCCGAACATCTGTGTCGTCATGCCGGGTCCCCTTCTCCGACAAGGGTATGCCGCTCGGCTCGGATCTCCCCAGCGCGCAGGACGCTCTTGACGATGTTCTGGTAGCCGGTGCACCGGCACAGGTTCCCCGAGATGGCGTCACGCGCGTCCTCCGCGGTCGGCGACGGGTTCTCCTCGAGGTATGCCGTGACCGTCGTGAGGAAACCGGGAGTGCAGAAGCCGCACTGCAGCCCGTGGCACTCGGCGAAGGCCTGCTGGACCGGGCTCATCACGTGCCCGCTCGGCAGCTCCCGGGCGTCCGGCGCGGACGCGAGCCCTTCGACCGTGGTGATCTCGTGGTCCTGCGCCGTGACGGCGAACATGAGGCAGGAGCGCATCGGCGCCCCGTCGACGAGGACCGTGCAGGCACCGCATACGCCGTGCTCGCAGCCGACATGCGTGCCGGTCAGCTCCAGGTCGTGCCGCAGGAAGTCGGACAGCAGGCGCCTGGCCGGGACGGACGCAGAGTGGCGGACCCCGTTCACCGTGACGCTCACGTCGTGCAGCGTCTCCGCCGTCGCCTCGGCCTCATAGCCGCCCATCACGACCTCCCTTCCTGCCCGAACACGGTGTTCGGTGTCGAGCTCATCGGTGTGACACCGCTTTCGGCACCGAACCCCGCGTTCGGTGCAGGGTGGTCGGTGGCCCTCTCGACGGCTCTGCGGAGGGCACGCCGCGTCAGCTCGCCCGCCAGCATCCGGCGATACTCGGCGGTCGCATGGATGTCCGACTCCGGTTCGACGTGGCCACGCACGGCCTCGGCTGCCGCATCGACCGCGGCCACCCAGGCCGCGGACGCCGGCTCGGCCGTGACCTCGCCGAGGACCGGGCCGAGGTCGAGCACCGAAGGGACCTCGGTGACGGAGACGAACGAGGCTCGTGCGCCCGTGACCACGCCATCGGTCACCGTCAGCGCAACGGCAACCCCGGCGAGCGCGTAGTCGCCGTGGCGGCGGGCCACCTCCTCGAACGCCGTCCCTGTGCCCCCGGCGAAGCGCCCGAACCGGGCCGCGACCGCGAGCTCGTCGTGGCCGAGTGCGGTCTCCAGCGGGCCGCGGAAGAAGTCGGGCCAGTGGACGTCACGTATGCCGGTCGGCCCTACCGCCTCGACGTAGCCGTCCGTGAGAGCGAGGACGGCAGGCAGCTCGCCCGCCGCGTCCGCGTGGGCGAGCGACCCGACCGTCGTGCCGCGGTTGCGGATGACCGGGTGGGCGACGTAGCCCAGCGCTTCGCGCAGGACCGGCGATGCGGCATACGCCTCCTCGGAGCGCTCCAGCGCGGTGTGCCGCACGAGCGCACCGACCCGAACCGACGCGGAAGACACCTCGATCGTGTCCAGGCCGGCGATGCGGTTGATGTCGACGATGTGGCCCGGCGTGGCCAGGCGCATGTTGAGGATCGGCACGAGACTCTGCCCACCCGCGAGGATCTTGCCGTCGTGGCCGAACTCGGCCAGGGTCGCGACGGCCTCGTCGACGGTGCGTGGTGCGTGGTGCACGAAGGGGGCGGGCTTCACCGAACCGATCCTGCCTTTCGTCTGTCGCGCGGACTAGGGATTGTCGATCATCGCTGGTCGGCGCCTTTTGGCATCTTGTGCCCATGCCTGCCGTCCTCGGCCATGTGCCTGCCGGCGCGACGCCGAGTCCGTCACGCCCGGCCACGGCCGAGCACGCCCGAGCACGTCCGTCAAGCCCGTGCACGCCCGGGCAAGCCGGTGGGCCCCCGATGCGACATCGGGGGCCCACCGCGCAAGACCGATGCGGGTCAGCGGGGCGACCCCGACCGCTGGTCACCACCCTGGTAGAGGTCGTCGACCCCGTCGGCGTCGCCGTAGTCGCCCTCGCGTCCTCCGAGGGAGATCATCGTGCCGCCTGCGGCCTCGGCTTTCTCCCGGAGCTCCGCCGGCGCGATCACCCTGGCCAGGTGCCACCCGGCGATGGCCACGATCGTGCCGAGCGCGATGCCGCCGAGGGTGAAGTTGTCGGTGATCTGGAGGCTGACGTTGCCGATGCCCATGATGATGCCCGCTGCGATCGGCACGAGGTTGATCGGGTTGCCGAAGTCGACGCCGTTCTCCTTCCAGATCTTGGCGCCGAGCAGGCCGATCATGCCGTAGAGGACGACGGTGATGCCGCCGAGGACGCCGCCCGGGACCGACGAGACGAGCGCGCCGAACTTCGGCGACAGGCCGAAGAGGATCGCCACGATCGCCGCCACGTAGTACGCGGCGGTCGAGTAGACCCTGGTGGCCGCCATGACCCCGATGTTCTCGGCGTACGTCGTCGTCGGGGAGCCGCCGACCGAGGAGGCGAGGGCGGTGCCGAAGCCGTCCGCGGCGATCGCGCGGCCCATGTACGGGTCGAGGTCCTTGCCGGTCATCTCGGCGACGGCCTTGACGTGGCCGGTGTTCTCCGCGACGAGGGCGATGACCGCCGGCAGGACGAGCAGGATGGCCGCGACCGAGAAGGACGGCGCATGGATGCCGACCAGCGGCTTGCCGTCGGCGCCGAGCGTCCCCGTCGAGGGCGGGAAGCCGAACCACGAGGCCGACGAGAGCTGGTCGAAGTTGACGCGGAAGTGCGTCGTGACCTTGCCGGCGCCCGCGTCGAACGACGTGATCTGGCCGAAGATCTTGTCGAACAGCCACGAGATGACGAACCCGAAGATCAGGGCCAGGAAGACCGCGATGCGCGAGGCGAAGCCCTTGAAGGCGACCGCGCACACGATCGTGAAGACCATGACGAGCAGGGCCACCCACTGGTCCTGCGGGAAGTAGATGCTGGCGACGACCGGTGCGAGGTTGAAGCCGATCAGCATGACGACGGCACCAGTGACCACCGGTGGCAGCACCTTGTGCAGCACCGCCGACCCGAGGAAGTGGATCAGGACGCCGACGAGCAGCAGGACGAGGCCGGCGACGAGGATCGCGCCGGTGACCTCGGCCGAGTCGCCACCTTGGGCCCGGATTGCCGCAACGCCGCCGACAAAGCTGGCCGACGTGCCGAGGTAGCTCGGCACCTTTCCGTTGACGATGAGCAGGAAGCAGATCGTCGCGACACCGCTCATCAGGATCGCGAGCTGCGGGTTGAGGCCCATGACGAGCGGGAAGACGAAGGTCGCCCCGAACATCGCCACGACGTGCTGAGCACCGAGCCCGACGGTCTTGCCCCACGACAGTCGTTCGTCGGGTGCGACGACGTCGTCGGGGCCCATGGTCCTGCCGTCCCCGTGAAGTTTCCAGCCCAAGCCCAAAGCCATTCCGACTCCTATGGTTGCCACACCCCTTCGGCGCGGCATGACGTGGATCACATCCCACTCCGGGATGGGCGAAAACTACTCCCGCGGCCGGGGACAGCGTTCGTCAAACGTTGATACACGCCGAGGGCCTCCCGCTGGCAGTTCATGACGTATGCCGACCAGCCCGGTTCCCTGGCAGCCACCCCATGTCGAGTGGTCACGCCGACGAGCCCCACGGGGCCCGGGGGAGGCGGTCAGATGCCGCGCATCTGGTGGACCTTGAGGGCGAGCGCGAGCGTCAGGCGCAGGTCGGGGTCGGTCGTGAACGGGCCGAGCATCTTCTCGAGCTTGCCGATCCGGTACCGCAGCGTGTTGTAGTGGAAGAAGAGGAGGCGGGCCGTCTCGGCGACATTGAGGTTCGTGTCGAGCAGGATCGACAAGGTCTGGCGTAGCCCCGCGTTCTCGGGTGAGTCGTCGGTCGCCAGCTCGCCGAGGGACTCGTGCACGAAACGGCGCAGGTCGGCGCTGTCTGGCACGAGGGCGAGCAGCCGGTAGATCCCCAAGCCGTCGACGTGCGTCAGGGCGCCGTCACCGTGCATCTGGCGACCGACGGACACGGCCGAGAGCGCCTCCTCGTAGGCCTGCGGGAGGTGGTCGACCGAGGTGATCGGCCGCGAGACCCCCGCGGAGAAGCTGCGCCGGCCACCGCCCCCGTCGCCACGCACGACACGGACCAGCTCACCGACGGTGCGCATGACGCGGTCGGTGTCCGCGTCGCGCGGGACCCCCACCAGAGCGACGACCTCACGACTGAAGCCCACCACCGGGGTGCGCGGGTCGCGCACGGCCACCGCATGGGTCCAGGCCCGCGCGAACCTCTGCTGGAGGAACCGGACCTCCTCCGCATCCCGCGTCGACCGGTCGTCGTCCTCGTCGGTCTCCGCGACCACCACGACCATCGTGCGGTCGATGTCCCACCCGAGGGAGGCGGCGTGGGCGACGGCGTCGGCGGGCGTGCCGGCGCGTCCGGCGAGAGCGTCGCGCAGGAACTCGGCGCGGTACTTGCTCTCGACCGCAGACACGGCCTGGTCCTTGGTGATCGCGAGGGCGGCCACCGTTGCGGCCCGCTCCAGCAGGCGCACGTCGTCGACGGTCAGGCGGCGGTGGCTGCAGAACGCCATCAGCACGCCGTGGTCGAGGTGGCCTGCGACGATGCGGACCGCAGCGCGGTGCGCGCCGGGGCCGTCCGGGCGAGGCCCGATCGGCTCGGCCTCCGTGAGCAGCCTCCCGGTCCGGTCGAAACAGTCGCGCGACTCGGCGTGGGCCAGCTCGGTGGCGGACCCGGCGCGGGCGATGACCCTGCCGTCCGTCGTGGTCACCATCGCGGCACCGTCGAGGAAGCCGACGACCTGCTCGCACAGGTCGTCGAGCGACCCGCCCGCCAGCACGATCTGCACGAGCGCCCGGTCCGCGTCCTCGAGACGCCGCAGGGTGGCCGTCTGGTGGTCGAGGATCGCGCTGAGGACCTCGGTCGTGAAGGTGCCGATTCGGTCCAGGGCAATGTCGATGAGCGGGAGGCCGGAGTCCAGGGCCGCCTGGCGCAGCCGACCGGCGCGCCCGGTGCCGACATCGGGCTCGACGCCCGACACGACGATGCCTGCCGCACCCGCCTTCTCGAGCGCATCGACGGCGGTGCCGGGGTCTCCGGCGTGGTCCGCGAGGGCGGCCGCGTCGGCGAGGACGAGCCGGTGGCGCAGGCTGGCGCCGGCTTGGGCGTCCCGCAGGGCGACATGAAGGGGCAGCGTCCCGTCGACGCTGACGTCGAGCCGCGGCGAGGAGGCCTGGACGGACCCGTGGGCAGTGGCCGCGAGCCCGGCGATGAGGCGCAGCGAGATCCCTGAGGCGTCTCGCTCGGGGGAGCTCGCGGCATACGCCGGCTCGGGCGCTTCCGCCCGATCGGTTGGCAACTCACGGTCCGTCAGGGCCGGATCGTTGGCAACTCTCACCATGAGCGCACCCTACCCAGCCTCGGTAGCGTCGCGACACGGGCCGTCCAGACCGCGGCGCAGTCCGCGGGGCGAGGAGGTGCGGCATGGGTGACGGGCTCGACGTCACGCTGCTGCCGGCCTCGGTATCGCCGCTCGTCGCCGCCGCGGTCTCGGGCCGGGCGCGCCGGTGCCGGGTGCTGGGCGCCTTCCCGGCGTGTCTCTACCTCGACCTCGGCGCCCACGACCGTGTCCTCGCCGTGCTCGCGGCCGACGCAGTGGCGCTCCCCATCGGGCTGCACCTGACCGCCAGGTCCGAGCAGGTCTCCTGGGGAGTCGAGCCGGGCCACGACGTGGTGGTCGGCGCGGGTCGCGTGCACCTGCCCCGTCTCGACATCGTCGCTGCCCGGATCAGGCGGCCTGAGCGCGTCCGGCCCGCTCCGTGGGCGGCATCCCGGGGCGGACTCGGCACGCTGCTCGCCGCACGTGGCGACGGCGAGCTCACCGGCCACGCGATGCTTGCCGAGCTCGCCCACGAGCTGGCCTCGAACGCGCTCGCTGGGCGTCCGGTGGACCAGCGGGTGCGGGGCCTGGTCGGCGCCGGTCGCGGGCTGACGCCCAGCGGGGACGACGTCCTGTGCGGTGTCCTGCTGACTCTGGCCGCGGTCGACGACGAGCGGGCGAGTCGCGCGCTTGCCGCACTGCGCACCTCGGTGGTGGCGTGCGTCCGGTCGACGACGAGCCTCTCCGCTGCCCTTCTCGTCGCGGCCGCCACTGGGTATGCCGTCCCGGACGTCGTGCGCCTGGTCACCCTCGCCGTCGCCGACGGGTCGACCGACCGGCCTGACGCGCACGAACCGGCTTCCGAGCCTGCAAACCCGGCGAACGCCCTGTCACCCGAGCCGGCCGCGGTGCTCGACCGGGTACTCGCGATCGGCCACTCGTCGGGCAGCGACCTCGTGTCCGGTGTCGCGGGGGCCCTCCGTGCGCTCGACGAGTCCCTCGACCCGACCCACAAAGGAGCCCGACGTGGCTGACCACCTCGAGCGCAGGACCGGCGCGTACTTCGACTCCGTGAGCCTGATGCAGGTGTCCCGCGCGGTCGCCATGGCCGCAGGCGTCGAGGCGGCGCAGGTCGCGATGGCGACCGAGCTCAATCTCGAGCTGATCGCCGCGATGGGCTTCGCCGTGCCGGCCGACGCCGGACCGAACGACCTGCTCATCGCGATCCGGGGGAGTGACGACGGCGTGGCCAACGGTCGGGCGGCGCTCGACGAGGCGCTGGCCTCGATGCGCACCGCGGCCGCGCAGACCGGTGGGCTGGGCGACGCACCCCCGGCCCATACGCTCGGGGGTGCGCTCAGGGCATCCGGCGCCAACGTTGCGCTCGTGTCGGTGCCAGGGGAGTTCGCGGCGACCGAGGCGTTCGACGCTGTCCGCGCGGGCGTGTCGGTCATGGTCTTCTCCGACAACGTGCCCACCGCGGACGAGGTCCGGCTCAAGGACGCCGCGAGTCGGGCCGGGGTCCTCGTCATGGGTCCCGACTGCGGAACGGCTGTCGTCGCGGGTGCCGCCCTGGGCTTCGCGAACGTCGTGCGCCCGGGACCGGTCGGCCTGGTGGCCGCGTCCGGCACGGGGGCCCAGCAGGTGATGTGTCTGCTCGACGCCGCAGGCGTGGGCATCAGCCACTGCCTCGGCGTCGGCGGCCGGGACCTGTCCTCCGCGGTCG
This sequence comes from Monashia sp. NPDC004114, assembly GCF_053603855.1. NCBI lineage: Bacteria > Bacillati > Actinomycetota > Actinomycetes > Micrococcales > Intrasporangiaceae > Intrasporangium > Monashia sp. NPDC004114. Next base: position 21,389 of record NZ_JBSGGK010000030.1, read on the forward strand.
GAGGCAGGTCGACCCGGCAGGCGCTCGCCGCGCTTGCTGCGGACCCCGCTACAGAGCGCATCGTTGTTGTCTCGAAACCGCCTGCGGCGGAAGTGCTTTCAGACATCGAGTCGTATGCCGCCGCGCTCGGCAAGCCGGTCAGCTGGGCGACACTCGGGCCGGGTCGTGCGGACCTGACGGCTGCGGTGGAGGGCGTCGTCGGTCGTGCCCAGGCTTGGCCGCAGTGGCGGGGCGCCTCGTCCGACGAGGCCCTGGCCGCCCCGGGGCGGGCGTTGCGGGGGCTCTTCTGCGGGGGCACCCTCGCCGACGAGGCGATGCTCATCGCGGCAGGAGTGCTCGGCGACATCAGGTCCAACACCCCGTTGCGGCCTGATCTTGCGCTCGGTCACGACCTGCTCGACCAGGGCCATGTCGTCATCGACTTCGGAGACGACTCCATGACCCGGGGCCGGGCTCATCCGATGATCGACCCGACGCTGCGCATCGAGCGGATCGGCCGCGAGGCTGCGGACCCCACGTGCGGCGTGCTGCTTCTGGACCTCGTCCTCGGACACGGTGCCCATCCGGACCCCGCTCCCGAGCTGGCCGACGCGATCCGGGCCGCGCGCGAGACCGCCCAGAGTGCCGGGCGCAACCTGCCGGTCGTCGTGTCCGTCACCGGGACCACGGCCGACCCGCAGGGACTGGAGCGGTCGGCGGGTCTGCTCATGGGGGCCGGTGCGACCGTCATGCTGTCGAACGCCGAGGCGACCCGGCATGCCCTGGAGCTCCTCGGTCACACCCCACCTGAGGCATCCGACACGCAACCCGCGAGCGTGGCCGACGGGACGGCATACGACACGGCACACGAAACGGCATACGAAACGGCATACGACGGGACGGCGTCACCCGCGGGTGACTCCCTTCATGACCTTCTCGTCACGGAGCCGACCGTGGCGAGCGCCGGGGTGTCGCTGTTCGCGGAATCCCTTCGCGCGCAGGCGGTCCCAGTCACGGAGGCCGCCTGGCAGCCGCCGATGCCCGGCACGTCCGCGGCTCTCGCGCGGGTGCTCGGAGACGAGCGCCGCGACGCGGCGAACGCGGAGGCGCTTCGGCGGATGCTGGCGGCGGGGGCCGACCTGGTCGATGTCCGGCCGGCCGCTGCCGCTCTCGGGCTCGAGAGCGGCACGTTCCTCCACGCTGGGCCGCCGATCACGTTCGACCGGGCTTCCGGGCCGCTGCGTGGGGCGCTCATCGGGGCGATGCTGTTCGAAGGCCTCGCGGACACCCCGGAGGAGGCGCAGGCGCGCCTCGAGCGCGGGGACGGGATCACCCTCGAGCCGTGCCACCACCGCGACGCGGTCGGGCCGATGGCGGGTGTCATCAGCCCGTCGATGTGGGTCTACGAGCTGCGGGACGAGGTGCACGACAACACCTCGTGGTGCTCGCTCAACGAGGGCCTCGGAAAGGTGCTGCGCTACGGCGCCTACGGGCCGGAGGTCATCGACCGGCTCCGATGGATGAACAGCGTCCTCGGCCCGATCCTCCAGCAGGCGGTTCGGGCGCGCGTCGACCGCTCGGGCGCCATCGACATCAAGGCGATCATCGCCCAGATGCTCCAGATGGGCGACGAGGGCCACAACCGCAACCGCGCCGGCTCGCTCATGCTCCTGCGTGAGCTCCTGCCGACGATGATCACCGCGGACGCCTCGTCCACCGACATCGCCGAGGCGGTGCGGTTCTCGGGTGCCAACGAGCACTTCTTCCTCAACCTCGGTATGCCGGCCTGCAAGCTGAGCACTCTTGCGGCACACGGGATCCCGGGATCCAGCGTGGTCACGACCATGGCTCGCAACGGGACCGACTTCGGCATCCGCGTGTCAGGCACGGGCGACGAGTGGTTCACCGGCCCGGCGAACACACCCGAGGGGCTCTTCCTCGGCTCGTACGGTCCCGAGGACGCCAACCCCGACATCGGCGACTCGGCCATCACCGAGACGGGCGGCATCGGCGGGTTCGCGATGGCGGCTGCGCCGGCGATCGTGCGGTTCGTCGGCGGGGATGTGCCGTTCGCGCTCCGGGCGACCCAGACGATGTACGAGATCACGGTCGGCGAGCACACGGCCTACCAGGTCCCGATCCTCGAGTTCCGCGGCACCCCGACCGGGATCGACGTCGCCGCCGTTGCGCGCACGGGCATCCTGCCTCAGATCAACACCGGTATGGCCGGAAAGGTGGCCGGCACCGGGCAGGTCGGGGCCGGGCTCGTCACGCCGCCGCAGGAGTGCTTCACCCAGGCTCTGGCCACCTTGGCGGGTCTTGTGCCCGCCTGACCGCCTGACGCTCACTCGACCCCGGCCAGGAGTCATCCGGCCCGGTCCCAATCTCGCCTCGATCGGCGCTTCGGTGCACACCAGCACCGGCACCGGGGGACCGGTGTCGCTCGCCTGAAGCGGTGCGGTCGCACTCGCCATGGCAGCCCCCGGCGGGGCTCGTGCACGCCGAAAATCGTTGGGGCGCTGTCGGTGCCGCACCTTAGGGTGGATGGGCCATGCGAGACTTTCCGCCACCCACCGACGCCTACCTCCGACGCGACGCCACCGCGCCCGACACGAGGAACCCGCGGACCTTCCTGTTCTGGATGGTCCGCCAGAACGGCACGCTCTTCGTCGCCGGGCTCGTCGTGGCCTTGATCTGGATGGTCCCGCAGACACTCGGGCCGTGGATGGTCGGCCGTGCCATCGACACCGGCATCGTCGCCGGCGACAGCGCAGCCACGATGCGGTGGATCCTTGCCCTCGCCGCCATCACCGTCGTCGGAGCCTTCAGCGGCATCGTCTACCACACGATCATCGTCCGCGAGTGGCTCATCGCCCTCTACGGCACGACGAAGCTCGTCACCCGCAAGGCCCTCCAGCTCGGACACGTGCTGACGCGGCGGACACCGACGGGCGAGGTGCTGTCGGTCTCCGGCAGCGACGGCGACCAGTTCGGTGCGCTCATGGAGGTCAGCACGCGCGCGTTCTCGCAGCTGGTCGCCTACCTCGTCGTGGCGGGCATCGTGCTGACGACCTCCGTGCGGATGGGGCTGCTGGTCCTCCTGTCCGCGCCGCTGCTCGTCGTGCTCGGTATGCCGCTGCTGCGTCCCATGCAGCGCTGGCAGGGAGTCGAGCGCTCCCGCAACTCCGAGCTCACGTCGATGGCGACCGACATCGTCGCCGGCCTGCGCATCCTGCGCGGCATCGGCGGCGAGGAGACCTTCGGCGGGAACTATGCCACCCAGTCCCAGCGGGTCCGGCAGTCCGGCGTCGCCGCCGGACGCTGGCTCGCCGCAGTCGAGTCGGTCGGCGTCCTGCTGTCGGGCGGTTTCGTCGTTGCGCTCATGTGGGTCGGCACGCGTGAGGTCGCCCTGGACCGCCTCACCGTCGGACAGCTCGTCAGCTTCCTCGGCTACGGACTGTTCCTCATCCAGCCGATGAGAACCTTCGTCGAGTTCGCGCAGAAGTGGACCCGATCCGTCGTGTCCGCGCGCAAGGCGATCGCCGTCCTCGGACAACGGCCCCCGTGGGTCCACCCCGACGAGGCCGCGTCGTGGCCCAGCGACACCGCCATCGTCGACGACGCCTCGGGCGTGACGATCCGTCCGGGCCGCCTGACGATGATCGTGTCCGCTGTGCCGGACGACTCGGCGGCGCTCGCCGACCGGCTGGGTCGTTACCTGCCGAGCGAGGAGGGGACGCTCGTCAGCGACGAGATCCCGGAGGAGCTCAAGGGCCGGGCCGCACGTCGTGAGCGGTCCGCTCGGGCCCAGGCCCGGGAGGTCCAGGCCAGGCGTGATGAGGCGCGCGCCCGGGAGCCCTGGGGCGTCACCGTCGGCGGCATCGACCTGCAGCGGTTCGAGCTCGACGAGGTCCGCAAGCGGGTGCTCGTGAGCGACACCTCGCCTCAGGTCTTCGCCGGCACCCTGCGTGACAATGTCGACCCCCTCGGGCGGCTCACCCGCGAGGAGGCCGAACAGGCTCTGCACACGGCCGCCGCCGAGGATGTCTTCGACGCTCTGCCCGGAGGCTGGCAGGGCGAGCTCGAGGAGCGTGGCCGTGGCCTCTCGGGTGGCCAGCGGCAGCGGCTCGTCCTGACCCGCGCCCTCGCCGCGGACCCAGAGGTGCTCGTCTTGGTCGAGCCCACATCGGCCGTGGACGCGCACACGGAGGCGCGCATCGCCGAACGGATCGGAGACCATCGCTCCGGGCGCACCACGGTGGTCATGACCGCCTCGCCGCTGCTGCTCCACCACGCCGACGAGGTGATCCTGCTCGAGGCCGGCAAGGCCACCGAAGTCGGACGTCACGCCGACCTGCTCGCCGGGTCAGCGGCATACCGATCGGTCGTCGTGCGCGGCGACGACGACGCGTCAGTTCTCGCGCGCCGCGAGACGGAGGAGGTGCGATGACCCAGGTCGACAACACCCTGTCGCCGCTGCCTCCCGATCTCGCAGTCGAGTCCGAGCGCAGCTGGCAGGCAGGCGCGCACGCGCCAGCCGTCCCCGACGAGCTTCGGCCGCCTCGCTCTGCCTCCGTGGCGGAGCGGGTCGCCGCGCTGCACCGTCGCCACCTGCTTCGCGAGCGGCGCGCGCAGGAGTTCGTCGCGGACACGATGAACGCCCGCAAGGGCCTGCCCATCGCCAACAGCCGGCTCGTCGTGCGCTTCGTCGGCGGCATGCTCGCCGGCCGCAAAGGCCTGGTCGCTGCGGTCGTCCTCGCCAACGCGCTTGCGGCGACCGCCGGCCTCCTGGTCCCGCGGCTGCTCGGCAACCTCGTGGACAGCACGGTCAACGACGTGCAGGCGGGCAAGGTCGACGCTGCCCTCGCCGGGGCCAACGCCGCGGCGATCGTCGTGGCCGGTCTCGTCCTGATCCAGTCACTCGTCGTGTTCGTCGCCAAGCTGTGCTCGACCCTGCTGGGGCAGGGCGTTCTCGCCGAGGCACGCGAGTACGTCGTGCGGGCGATCCTGCGCCTGCCGCTGTCCCGCGTCGAGAGTGCGAGCTCCGGCGACCTCGTCACCCGCGTGACCCGTGACGTCGGGACGATGAGCGAGTCGGTCCGCTGGGCGCTGCCGGAGTCGATCTTCGCGGCCATCACCGTCGTGCTGACGCTCGTTGCGATGGTCAGCAACTCGCTCTGGCTCTCGATCCCGTCGATCGTGCTGATGTCGCTGTCGCTCATCCAGATCCGTCGCTACCTGACGCGCGCGCCGAAGGGATACCTCACCGAGGGCGGCACGTACTCCCGCATCAACACGACGCTGACCGAGACGGTCGAGGGCGCTCGCACCGTGGAGGCGCTCGGGCTCACCGGTCACCGCCTGGAGCGCGGCGACGACGACATCGAGGTGTCCGGCCAGGCCGAGCGCTACACCATGACCTTGCGCAACCTGCTGTTCGCCGTCATGGACGTCGCGTTCAGCCTGCCGCGCGTGCTCGTGCTGCTCGTCGGCGCCATCGGCTACGCCCAGGGCTGGGCAACGCTCGGGCAGATCACGACGGCCATCCTCTACACGGAGGCGCTGTGGGGTCCGTTCGACATGCTCGTCCACACCGTCGACCGCGTGCAGGTCGGAATCGCGTCGACGACCCGCCTGCTCGGCATCGCCACGGTGCCGGCCGACCGGGAGGCCGGCGCGGGACGACCTGCTGGTGCCGAGCTCGTCGGCCGGGACCTGCGCTACGCGTACCGCGCAGACCACGACGTCCTGCACGGCATCGACCTCGACCTGCGCACCGGCGAACGGCTGGCGATCGTGGGCCCGAGCGGCTCCGGCAAGTCGACGCTCGGCCGGCTGCTCGCCGGCATCCACGGGCCGCGCACCGGCACGGTCCAGGTCGGCGGCGTCGAGCTGACGAGCCTGCCGCTCGACGTGCTGCGCACCGAGGTCGCCCTCGTCACGCAGGAGCACCACGTGTTCATCGGCTCGGTGCGTGACAACGTCGTGCTCGCGCGCGAGGGGTCGACGGACGACGAGGTGTGGCAGGCCCTGCGTGCCGTCGACGCGATCGACTGGGTCGAGCGCCTCCCGGAGGGCATCGACACGAAGCTCGGATCGGGCCACCAGGCCCTGACTCCGGGACGCGCGCAGCAGGTCGCTCTGGCGCGGCTCATCCTGGCCGACCCGCACACGATCGTGCTCGACGAGGCGACCTCGCTCATCGACCCCCGCACCGCGCGCCACCTCGAGGGTTCGATGAACGCCCTGCTCACGGGCCGCACCGTGGTCGCGATCGCGCACCGGCTGCACACGGCGCACGACGCCGATCGCATCGCCGTCGTCATCGACGGTCGCGTGGCCGAGCTCGGCAGTCACCAGGAGCTCGTCGAGCGCGATGGGGAGTATGCCGCCCTCTGGCGTGCCTGGACCTCCTGACCCCCCGCCCCACCCGCCTCAAGACCCCCCGTCGAGTGGGCGCTCCGTCCCACCTGCCCCAAGACCCCCGGTCGAGTGGGCGCCCCGCCCCGCCCGCCCCACGACTCCCGGTCGAGTGGGCGCCCCGCCCCACCCGCCCCAAGACCCCCCGTCGAGTGGGCGCTCCGCCCCACCGGTCACGTGTCCCGTCTGTGACCCACGTGACCCATGTGTCTGGAGTGACGGGGCGCTCACTCGACTGGGTGGACGGGCCATGCTTCGACGGGGCTCCTGCGACGGGAGTGACGGGCGGGTGGGACGGAGCGCCCACTCGACGGGGTGGGGCAGGTCGGGGCCGGCGACTGGCTCAGGAGCCGAGCAGGGCGGACGGGGTCTCGGCACGACCACGGCGGGCCAGGTACCCGTGCCACAGCAGCCGGGCAGCGGTGGACCGCAACGGCCGCCACCGGTCGCCGAGGACCTCCAGCTGCGTGCGATCGGGGACTGTGCCCAGACCCAGGGCCTCGGCGGTCGCGACCTGAAGCGCACGGTCACCCACCGGCCACAGATCGGGCCGTCCGAGGCACGCCAGCAGGTACACGTCGGCGGTCCACGGTCCGATGCCAGGCAGAGCAAGCAGGTCACGCCGAGCTTCGCTGTCGGTGACATGGTCGAGGGAGTCAAGGGCGAGGTCACCGCTCGTCACAGCGGTCGCGAGCGCCCGCAGGTATCGGTCCTTCTGTCGCGAGACACCGTCGATTCGCAGCTGCTCGGGGGTGGTGGTGAGCAGCCGGTCGGGCTCCATCGTGCCGATGCGCGCGAGGACACGGGTGTATGCCGCAGCCGCTGACGCGAGGCTGACCTGCTGTTCGAGGATGAGCAGGACGAGACTTGGGAAGCCGGCAGGCCGCGACCACAGGGCCGGCCGGCCGTGGTCGGCGATGAGACGGGCCAGGTCCGCGTCGCGCGACGTCAGCTCGTCGACCGCCTCAGCGAACGTCTGCTCGTCCAGCACGACCCGAGTCTGGCATCACCTGGCGACACTGCCGACAAAGGGAGGGTACCCACCGAGGCGCCTCTCGACGGGGAACACCGGCCGTGTGAGAGTGTGGCCCATGACTACGGAGGCGAGCAGCACAGGAGACCGGGCGGCATACGTCATCGTCGGGGGCGGGCTCGCTGCCGCCAAGGCAGTGGAGGGGATTCGCGAGAGCGACCCCAGCGGCTCGATCGTTCTGGTCACCAAGGAGGATCGGCTGCCCTACGAGCTGCCCCCGTTGAGCAAGGGCGCGCTCAAGGGGGACGACCCGTACGACTCCGCGTTCACGCATGACGCTCAGTGGTACGCCGACAACGACGTACGGCTGTTGCTCGGCAACCCCGCAGCAGGCATCGACCCGGAAGCCCACACGGTCACCCTCGCCGACGGCCAGGTCGTCGGCTACGACCGGCTGCTGCTGGCGACGGGTTCGACGGCTCGACGGCTGGACGTGCCGGGCGCGGACCTCGAGGGCGTCCTCTACCTCCGCGGGATGGAGGAGTCGCAGACCTTGCAGAAGCGGCTCACGAAGGACTCCCGGATCGTCATCATCGGAGCCGGGTGGATCGGCCTCGAGGTGGCATCAGCCGCGAGCCAGGCCGGCGCGCGCGTCGTCGTCATCGAGCCGCAGCGGGCGCCGCTGTTCGCGGTGATGGGCCAGCAGGTCGGCGAGTGGTTCGCGGACTTCCACCGTCGTCACGGTGTCGAGTTCCGCTTCGGTGAGGGTGTCGAGCGGATCGAGGGTGACGGGTCCGTCACCGGCGTGGTCACGAGGTCCGGCGACACGATCCCGGCGGACGCGGTGGTCGTCGGCGTCGGCATCACCCCCAACACGTCGCTCGCCGTGGACGCGGGCATCACTGTCGACAACGGGATCCTGACGGACAGCGCCCTGCGCACGTCGGCCGACGGAGTCTGGGCGGCAGGCGATGTCGCGAACTGGCGCAGCACCACGCTCGACACCAACGTCCGCGTCGAGCACTGGGCCAACGCGCTCGACGGCGGGCTGGCCGCGGGGCGGTCGATGGCGGGGCAGGACGTAACGTACGACCCGATCCCGTTCTTCTTCTCCGACCAGTACGACGCGGGACTGGAGTATGCCGGCCACGTCCCTCGGGACGCAGGCGCGGAAGTCGTGCTGCGGGGTGACCCGTCGAGCGACGAGTTCATGGCCTTCTGGGTCGTCCCGGACGGAGCAGGCGTCCGGGTGCTCGCGGGCATGCACGTCAACATCTGGGACACGATCGACGCTGTCCAGGAACTCGTGCGCAACCGGGTCGTCGTCGACCGTGACCGCCTCACCGACCCGAACGTCCCGCTCGACCAGCTCGCCAAGCGCTGAGCAGGACCGGCACTCATTTGCTGCAGGTCGGCAGGGGCGGGAGCTTCGAGGTGTCGAGATGGAAGCTCGCTCCGGCCCCCTTGGGGAGCCCGATCTGCAGGAATGTGCCCCACACTTCGGCGCCACCCGCCTGCTTGGTCATGGGCGCATACGATCCGGAGCGCAGGTCGGCGGTGTACGTCCGGTCCTCGACCCAGGAGACGGTGTCCCCGCTTACCTTGGGCCAGGTGACTGGGTCACCCACACCTATGTGGCGGATGAGCCGGGGGGCCGGCCATCCGGCACGCCAGGCCATGAGCCGGGTGCGGTCCTTGGTCGCCCAGGCGTAGGTGCGCCCGTCGGTCGACATCTCCTGCGGGTCTCGCAGCTCGGCCAGCGGCTTGGGTAGGGCTGCCGGCTTCAGCGTCGTCCGGTCCACCGCGACGAGTTGCGTCGGGGCGTCTGGGGCGAAGGCCTCGGGCCAAACGAGCAGATCCCCTGCGAAGAACGGGGCCCCTTCGTGGCCGACATGGGCGACCCGGGTCTTGCCTGTGGTGGCGTCGTGCAGGCGGACCTCGCGGCGCCCGTCCTTGAGCGGGTGCAGCCAGGCCAGGCGCGAATCGTCGGTGGTGACGAGCAGGAATGGCGCGTTGGGGACCTCGCCGTCGCTCTCGTCGAGCTTGACCGGCCTCCTACGTTTCGTGGAGTCCCAGAGGAACAGCTCCCAGTCGCCCCAGTTCTGATCGGAGCGCAAGTTCTCGTATGCGACGTCGTGGCCGACGGGCCAAGCCATGGCAAGGCCGTCGGGCATGGAGGCAATATGTGAGCGCTTCCCGCGGGCCGCCACCCAGGTTAGGTCGGGTCGGGCCCAGCGGGCGGAGCCAGACGCGGACATTGTCACGACCATCCACGGTTCAGGGATCTTCGCCGCCTTCCATGCGGCAGGCATTGACGTGCGGCAGACGGGCTTGTCATCCGCGATCGGCTCACCGTCCGGGCCGATGGTCGGGACGGTGGAAGGCGGGCTCGGGGTTCGATGGTCGATGGGTTGGTGCGTCGTGAATGGGGTCGCGTGGGTGGGGTCTGAGAGTGGGCGAGCGGTGCCCGTGCAGGCACCGACCGCGAGCGTGACCATGATGGCGGCAGCCAGGCGCCCGAGGCGTGCGTCGGTCATGGAATCCAGCCAGTCACCAGTGGTATCCGCGGCCACCCATGATGGTGACGATCGTGGACGTGCCCAGGTATGAGTACGCCGGGACGGTCGACCACACGGTGGTGGCCGAGTCCTCGTAGTGCGTCGTGGACCCGTCGTTGCTGTATCCGCGGATGTCGAAGTAGTGGTAGATGGTCCGGTCGGAGAACTTGGGGTGACCCGTCAGGCGCAGCCCGCCGGGCACCTCCATCGCGACACCCGCGAGGCCAGCGGTCTTGTTGATGTCCTCCTTGAGGTGACTCCTGAAGTTCGCGACGTCGGTGCTGGAGGGGGTGAACGGCAGGTCGACGCGGTCGTAGAGGAAGCCGCCCGCCCACTGGTTCAGCTCTCGGTTCATGGCGTCCTTGGTCGTGCCGCTGGTCGTCGTCCCGAGCTGGCTGGCCGCCCAGGACTGCGAGCCGGTCGTCGCACCGGGGTGCTGCCCCAGGGTCTCGACGAGAGTTGCCGGCCCGCACCAGTAGTCCCTCTGCTGACCCTGCTGGTTGGCCTTCACGTACGCCGACGACGGGTAGCCGCCTGGGTCCGGAGGGAGGCTGAGGGGGCTGGCGCCCAGGGCTGCCTTGATGCTTTCCGGCTTGCGCAGCTCGTTCTTCCGCTGGCCCTTCGGGACCCAGCCGTCCGTCCCCGGCCGGTCGGACTCGTACTTGAGCCTGCCCAGCGCATCCATCGCCGATGGGTCGTCGACAACCGGGATATCCACCTCAGTTACCCCTGGCACGTCCGTCTTGCTCGCACCAGTGCCTGAGTTGCCCTCAGCTAGGGCCGATCCGACCCCGAGGGCGCCGGATGCGACGAACGCCGCCAGCAGGACCGATGCCGACCGCTTCATTGAACACTTCACATGCCCTCCAATGGGTGATGGACCCCTGTCGCCGATCTCGATGACCGGCCGGGCGAGGACGTCGGCGCCAGTCGGCACCGCTGCCCTCATCCGGTGAGACGCTCCAAGGCTCGCTTAGTGTCGTTGAAGCCGTATAAAATGTCGGCGAAGCCGTAGTAGCAGTCAGGTCCGCGATCTTCAGACCCGGTGTTCCAGGCAGCAAAGCCGGAGGCGGTCGCGACGTCCTCAGTCGGGGTCGGGACGGCATACCCCTGCGTGGCAGGATGTTCCCCGTGACGGCACAGATCCTCGACGGCAAGGCCACCCTCAAGGCGATCAAGGTCGAGCTGACCGAGCGCGTGGCGCGGCTGCGCGCCCAGGGCATCGTGCCGGGCCTCGGCACCGTGCTCGTCGGCGACGACCCCGGCAGCCACTGGTACGTCAACGCAAAGCACCGCGACTGCGCCGAGATCGGGATCACCAGCATCCGCCGCGACCTGCCCGCCACAGCCACCCAGGCAGAGGTAGAGGCGGTCATCGACGAGCTCAACGCCGACCCCACCTGCACCGGCTTCCTCGTGCAGCAGCCGACGGGCCTCGACGAGATGGCCCTGCTCTCCCGGGTGTCGCCGGAGAAGGATGTGGACGGGCTGCATCCGATGAACCTCGGCTGGCTCGTGCTCGGCAAGCACGCGCCCCTGCCGTGCACCCCGATGGGCTGCATCGAGCTCCTGCGGCGCTACGAGGTCCCGATCGCCGGAGCGAAGGTCGTCGTCATCGGCCGTGGTCTCACGGTGGGTCGACCGCTCGGGCTCATCCTCACCCGCAAGTCCGAGAACGCCACCGTCACGCTCTGCCACACGGGCACGAAGGACCTCGCCGCCGAGGTGCGCCAGGCTGACATCGTCATCGCGGCCGCCGGCCGCCACAACATCGTCACCAAGGACATGGTCAAGCCCGGCGCCGCTGTGCTCGACGTCGGCGTGAGCCGCGTCGACGGCAAGATCGCCGGTGACGTCGCCCTCGACGTCGCCGAGGTCGCGGGCTGGGTCAGCCCCAACCCCGGTGGCGTCGGTCCGATGACGCGTGCCCTGCTCCTCACGAACATCGTCGAAGCGGCCGAGGCCCTGGCCGCCATCGACGCCTGAGCGTCCTCGATGCAGTGGCGGGGTAGCGGCTTCGTCGTCCTCGGCTGGTGGTACCTCGTCGCGGGCGTCGCCGCGGTCGGGGTCTTCGTCATGGCCTTCGCGGATGTGCGATGGGGCGGGCGGATCATGGCGGCGGCCTTCGGCGTCGGCGCGGTCATCCGGCTCATCGCGCGGCCCTCCCGCAAGGCAGGCGGCCTCAACGTGCGCTCGCGCAGCCTCGACGTCATCATCCTGCTGGCTCTCGGCATCGGGGTCCTCATCGCCTCGGCGACCGTCAACGTCAACGCGGACGTCCCGAGCCGCACAACCAGCCACGTCAGCACCGGCTGAGCCGATGACCCAGCCCGCCGCGTCGTCCGAGCCCTCGTCTTCCGAGCCCTCGTCTTCCGAACGGCTGTATGCCGGGTCGCCGTCGTCGGTGCCCGAGGTGGCCTCCGCAGCTGAGTCGCGCGCAGCGTCAGTGGCTCTACCGACACCGGGAGCGCCCGGCCAGTTCGACCATGTCCTGCTCACGCGCTTCAGTGCCGTGCTGACATCGGTGCCTGCTCAGCCGGAGTGGCTCCGGTATCGGCTCGGGTTCTTCGTCGACGCCTGCTGGTCGTCCGTCCGGGCCCAGCAGGGCGCCGACTTCACGTGGCTCGTGCTCTTCGACGACCGGTGTCCCGACGACTTCCGTGAGGACATCGAGGCGCTCGCGGTCGACACCTTCACGCCTGTGTGGACGCACCAACCGTGGTCGGCGTCGGTCTTCGGCCAGGCGATCGCAGCCGCCGCGCCGGACGACCCGGACCTCGGCTCGGGCGACCGGCCCGCGCCGTGGCTGCTGACGACGCGGCTCGACAGCGACGACGCCATCGCCCGCGACTTCATGGCCGCGGTACAGCGCGAGTTCACGCCGACCGACGGGCTGTTCGTCGACTTCCCGCGCGGCGTCCAGATCGACCGCACCGGCTCGACCTACCTCTACGACCAGCTCTCCAGCCCGTTCCTCACGCTCATCGAGCGACGGCACCCGAGAGCCACGCCGCGGACCGTCTACTCCGCGCGGCATGCCCGCGCCCGCCAGTCGGGACCCCTGCGCGAGGTGAGCGCCCCGCCGATGTGGGTTCAGGTGATCCATGGGACCAACCTGCTCAACATGACTGTCGGCTCGCGCATCTCCCCGCGGGTCGTCAACGAGCGGTTCGATCTCGAGCTGGTCTACCGCCGCGATGTGTCCCCACCGACTCTCTTGCGGGAGAAGGTAGTTCACCGCGTCCGGCTGCTGCGTCTGTGGTGGCGGCACCCCGGCGAGGTGACCAAGTGGGCCGAGGCGAAGTACTGGCGGCTGCGCGGCACGCACGTCCGCCCGCAGGGGAGCACCCTCAGCCTCACCGAGGCGCTCAAGGCACGCGCCGCCCGGCTCGGCTGGCGCCGCTGACGCCGCCCCGCAGGCCGCTGACGCCCGGCCCCGGTCCAACGGCAACACACCGAGTAGTCGCAAACCCTGACGGTTATTACCGTCGAATCTTGCGACTGCTCGGTGTGTTGCGGGGTGAAGCGGCGGGTCAGATGAAGGCCGCGGGTCAGATGAAGGCCGCGGGTCAGATCAGGCCGAGGGCCTTGACGGCGTCACGCTCCTCGGCGAGCTCCTGCACCGAGGCGTCGATCTTTCCCCGGGAGAACTCGTCGATGTCGAGGCCCTGGACGATGCTCCACCGGCCGCCGCTGACGGTCACGGGGAACGAGGAGATGAGGCCCTCCTGCACGCCATACGAACCATCCGAGCGGACGGCCATCGAGACCCAGTCACCCTCCGCGGTGCCCTCGACCCACGTGCGGGCGTGGTCGATCGTCGCCGAGGCGGCGGAGGCAGCGGAGGATGCGCCACGGGCCTCGATGATCGCGGCGCCGCGCTTGGCGACGGTCGGGATGAACGTGTTGGCGAGCCAGTCCTGGTCGCCGACGGCGTCGGCGGCGTTCTTGCCGGCGACCTCGGCGTGGAACAGGTCGGGGTACTGGGTGGCGGAGTGGTTGCCCCAGATCGTCATCTTGCGGATGTCGGTGACGGGCACGCCGAGCTTCGCCGCGAGCTGGCTGATCGCGCGGTTGTGGTCGAGGCGGGTCAGTGCCGAGAACCGCTCGGTGGGGATGTCGGGGGCGTTGGACATCGCGATGAGGGCGTTGGTGTTGGCGGGGTTGCCCGTCACCGTGACGTGGATGTCGTCGGCCGCGACCTCGTTGAGGGCCTTGCCCTGCGGGGCGAAGATGCCGCCGTTGGCTTCGAGCAGGTCACCGCGCTCCATGCCCGGTCCGCGCGGGCGGGCACCGACGAGCAGAGCGTGGTTGACGCCGTCGAAGACCTTCGTGGCGTCGTCGCCGATCTCGACCTTGGCGAGGGTCGGGAACGCGCAGTCGTCGAGCTCCATGACGACGCCCTCGAGCGACTTGAGCGCGGGGGTGATCTCCAGGAGGCGCAGCTCGACCGGCGTGTCGGGCCCGAGCAGCGCGCCGCTCGCGATGCGGAACAGGAGGCTGTAGCCGATCTGGCCGGCGGCGCCGGTGACGGCGACCTTGACGGGGGTTGTGCTCACGAGGATGGCCCTTCACATCGGTGTGGTGCTGGACGCTCCGACGCTATCAGTGCCCCAGCACGCTCCCGGATGCCCACGGGGCCGGGGGATGAGCGCTTGGTCACACCAGGCCGAGCGAGGCCAGGGCGACCAGCCAGCTGACGAAGCTGCCGACGAGGAAGTACTCAGTGACGTCGTCGATGCCGACCGGTCCGCCCGGGAAGCTCGCTGTCCCTGCGGCATTCGGCCCCGACCCCCGCGCGGCGGCCTGGATCTCGGGGAAGCGAAGCAGCCCCTTGGCCGCGATGACGAGTCCCGCGGCGCCGAGCTCACCGGCGACCCCGAGGCCGAGGATGACGAGCCGCTCCATCGGCCCGAGGAGCCGACCGCCCTTGAGCCGGTCCGCCGGCTGGGTCGGCGGGGAGGAGGGCGTGCGCTGGGCGGCCGTGAGCGCCTCGGGTCGCAGGGCGCCGATCGCGAGCAGGACGAGACGGACGATGACGTTGGCGGTCGCGAGGTTGAACATGACGAGTCCGGCGAGCAGCAGGACGCGCGCGGCGGACGGTGTCGTGGGCGGTGTGGTGGGCGCAGGCAGGTCAGCCCACGCGAGCCAGGTCGCGAGCGGACCGCCCGGCGGTGTCGCCGCCCCGGAGAACGCGATGAGCCCGGCCACGACGACTCCGAACGTGGCGAGGGGCGCGAGTGCGCGCCGGCCCGTGAGCTGGGTGTCCCTCGACAGCTCGAGCCACAGTGCGCAGCCGCCCGCAGCGAGGACGAGCGCGAGCGCGTCAGCCCAGCCCACGACCCCGGCGAGAACTGCGACCAGGGCCATCGTGACGGGCGTGGCCACGTGGGCGACGACTCGCCCCGGCGGCCAGGACGAGGCGCGCACCAGGTCGCCGACACCAAGGCCGACGAGCACGATGGACAGCCAGGTCACGGCAGCCTGCCGAGCGTGGCCATGGCATCGAGGGCGACCCCGATGCCATCCCGTCGCACCCGCTGCGACACCGCCGACGGGCTGACCCCTTCGCGGGCGGCGATGTCGTGCTGGCTGTGGCCCTGCATGAGTCCTCCGAGGATGGTGCGTGAGGTGGTCGTCAACGAGCCAACCAGGTAGTCCAGACAGTCGAGTGCGGCTTGCACCGCGTCGGACATGCCCGGCGGGTCGACCGCCGAGACGTATGCCGTCCGTGACGTGCGCGTCTGTGCCCGCAGGGCGCGCTCCTCCGCGGTGACCACCGCGTCGCGGGCCGCCCAGTAGGCGGGCCCGTCGTGGATGCCGCGGACCGGGTCGAGGGTTGTCACGGCGCCGCGGCCCAGCCCGAAGCGGACGTCTGCACCGGGGTGGAGCAGGGCCCTGATGTGGAAGCTCGCGGTAAGGGCGTCGCCCAGCGTCCGGTAGACGCCCTGGAACTCGTCGCCGACCGTCACCACGGGCGGGTCCAGGGCCGGCACGGTGGCCTGGGCCCGCTGCAGGGCCGCCTCGAGCTCGTCGTGCAGAGCCTGCCGGTCCGGCCGGGAGCGCGACTCGACGAGATCGCCGATCAACGCGACCGGGTCAACAGGTGAAGCCTGAGCCTTCACTGTCGCCATATGAAGATCATAACTTCATTTATGGCACATGTAGCTCAGGGCTTCACGAGGATCGTCCGACGAACGAGACACTTTGAGTCGGTGCACGTCAGCGCGAGTCAGCGCGAGTCAGCTGTCCAGGACCGGGTGCCCCTGGTCGTCGAGCTCGGCGTTCTCGACCGAGTCGGTCGACCCGCTGATGTCCATGTCGTCGCGCCGCTCGCCGGTGATCCACGCGTAGGTCGCGCCGGCGATGAGGCCGCCGACGATCGGCGCCACCCAGAAGGCCCAGAGCTGCCCGACCGCGCCCTCGCCGTTGAAGAACGCCACCGCGGTCGAGCGGGCCGGGTTGATCGAGGCGTTGCTGATCGGGATCGCGACGAGGTGGGCGAGCAGCAGACCGAAGCCGATCGCAAGGGGGGCGAAGCCCTGTGGAGCGTCGTCCTTGGTCGCTCCGAGGATGATGTAGACGAAGAACGCGGTGACGAGGGCCTCGACGACGAGCACGGCGCCGAGGCCGAACCCGCCCGGTGAGTGCACGCCGTACCCGTTGGCCGCCATGTTTCCCGCGGTGGCAAGGCCCTGCGAGGACAGCAGCCCGGCCAGCGCACCCCCGGCGAGGAGTCCGCCGACGACCTGAGCCGCGAGGTAGGGCAGCACCTCGCGCCACTCGAACCGCCTGGCCACCGCGACGCCGATGGTGACAGCGGGGTTGAAGTGGGCCCCCGAGACGTGCCCGACGGCATACGCCATCGTCGTCACCGCCAGCCCGAAGGCGATCGCGACCCCGAGGTGCCCGATGCCGAGCTGCACCGGTGCAGGGTCGGACAGCGAGCGCACGACGAACTTGGCGTCGAAGATGGCCGCGCCGCAGCCGATGAAGACGAGCCAGAACGTGCCGAGCGCTTCTACGGCGAGCCGCTTGCTCAACCTGGGCGTGTACATCGGGATCCCCTCCGAGACGGACGACTGCTGCTGGCAAAGCGGGCAAGCCCCGTGGTCGGCAGCGTAGTGGAGCCGTGCGCGCGCACCCAGGACTTCACGGATCGGCGTGGCCGCGCCGTTCGCGGCGTCTGGACCTCAGCGCCCCGACAGGTATGCCGTGAGGCCCGCGCGCCAGTCGCCGACCGGCTCGATCCCCGCCGCCACCAGTGTGTCGTGGGAGAGCACGCTGTATGCCGGCCGGTGAGCGGGCCGGGGGAAGGCGTGCGTCGTCGTGGGCAGCACCCGCTCCGGGTCGAGCCCGGCGCCTGCGAAGACCGCGCGTGCGAACCCGTGCCAGCTCGTCTCGCCCGATGCCGTGCCGTGGTAGATGCCAGGTGGAGCCTCAGACGCGAGCAGGCGCGTGACGAGGGACGCGAGCTCGACGGTCGAGGTGGGCTGACCGCGCTGGTCGTCGACGACGGAGACCGTCTCGCGCTGGGCGGCGAGGCGCAGCATGGTCTCGACGAAGTTCGGACCGCCGCTGCCGTACAGCCACGCGGTGCGCACGAGCCAGGTGTCGGCACAGAGAGCTCGTGCCGCCCACTCGCCGGCAGCCTTGGTGCGGCCGTACGCCGAGGCAGGGGCGAGCGGCTGGTCGGCGGCATACGGCGCAGTGGCGGTGCCGTCGAAGACATAGTCGGTCGAGATGTGCACCAGCCGGGCGCCGGCTCGGGTCGCTGCTCCCGCGAGGTTGGCCACTCCGGTGGCGTTGACCGAGAACGCCTGTGCCTCATGGGTCTCTGCCTCGTCGACCTTGGTCCACGCGGCGGTGTTGACGACGACGTCGTGGCCCGCGACCCCGGCCACGCACTCTGCGGCGTCTGTCACGTCGAGGTCGGCGCGGCCGAGCGCTGTCACGACATGGCCGGCGGTGCGCAGTGCCGGCACCAGGTCGCGCGCGAGCATGCCGCCTGCGCCCGTGACCAGGACGCGAAGGGAGACCCCTGCCGCGCCGCCCGCCGCCTCACCCCGCGCCTCGGTCACCGTGCCCGTCACCTTCTCGCTCGCCGTCTGGCTCCCCGTCTGGCTCCCCGTCTCGTTCACGGTGTCGTTCACGGTGTCGTTCACGGTGTCGCTCACCGTCCGAGCCGGGCGTAGGTCCGCTCGGCCTCGACCTTCGCGGCGGACCACCACGCCGGGTTGGCGGTGTACCACTCGACGGTGTCGGCAAGACCGGCGCGGATGTCGCCGTAGCGTGGGCGCCAGTCGGTCTCGAGGCGGAGCTTGGTTGCGTCGATCGCGTAGCGGAGGTCGTGGCCGGGACGGTCGTCGACGTGCTCGAACCAGTCGGCGGGATGGCCCATGAGGTCGAGCAGCATGGCCACGATCTCGAGGTTGTTCCGCTCGCCGTCGGCCCCGATGAGGTACGTCTCGCCGAGGCGCCCCTGCTCGAGGATCGCCACGACGGCATCGTTGTGGTCATCGACGTGGATCCAGTCGCGCACGTTGAGCCCCGACCCGTACACCTTCGGCTGGACGCCCTGCAGGATGTTGGTGATCTGGCGCGGGATGAACTTCTCGACGTGCTGGCGGGGGCCGTAGTTGTTCGAGCAGTTGGACACCGTCGCCTTGATGCCGAAGGACCGGATCCAGGCCCGGACGAGCAGGTCCGCGCCGGCCTTCGTGGCCGAGTAGGGGCTCGACGGGTTGACCGGGGTCCGCTCGGTGAACCGCTCGTGGTCATCGAGCTTGAGGTCGCCGTAGACCTCGTCGGTGGAGATGTGGTGCAGCCGCTTGTCGTGGCGTCGGATCGCTTCGAGCAGTGTGAACGTGCCGACGACGTTGGACTCCACGAACGGCCACGGCGAGTCGAGACTGTTGTCGTTGTGCGACTCGGCCGCGAAGTGGACGACGACGTCGTGGTCAGCCACGAGTCCGTCCACGAGCCGGGCGTCTGCGACCGAGCCCTTGATGAGCTCGACGGACCCGTCCCCGCCGAGGTTCGCAAGGACCGGTGCCAGCGAGAGGCGGTTCGCGGCATACGTCATGGAGTCGAGGACGGTGAGCGTCCAGCCGGGCCGGGTGCTGCGCGTGCGCAGCACGAAGTTCGACCCGATGAAGCCGGCACCGCCGGTGACAAGGACCCGCATGGGGTGAAGGGTAGTGGCGTCCCAGCGGCCCGGCAGCGACCTGGCTCAAGCGGCCCCGCACGCGACGACGGCCCCGACGCCGGCCCCCGACGCCGGCATCCTGTCTCCGCCTGCCGTTCGCGTACGAAGCCCGGTCACCGAGCCGTCACCGGCCGGTCGACTCCCGGCCACCACCCGTCACCTGGCGTTCGCCCGGACGTCGAGAAGCGTCCCCACCGCTGCGTATGCTGCCCACGTGCGAATCTCGGTCATCGGATGTGGGTATCTCGGCGCGGTGCACGCCGCGTGCATGGCGGACTTCGGCCACGAGGTGGTCGGGGTCGACGTCGAGCCCGAGAAGGTCGAGAAGCTCGCGGCCGGGGTCCCGTCGTTCCACGAGCCCGGCTTCGAGCCCGTGCTCCGCAGGGGGGTCGAGGCCGGCACGCTCAGGTTCACCACCGACAAGTCCCGCATCGGCGACGCACGCGTCCACTTCATCGCCGTGGGGACCCCCCAGCGGGACGGCAGCTACGCCGCCGACATGACCTACGTGTGGACAGCCGTCGAGGACATCATCGAGCACGCCCGGCCGCACGCCGACGGCCCGGTCGTGGTGGTCGGCAAGTCCACTGTGCCGGTCGGCACGGCGCAGGCGATCGCGCAGCGGTTCGCCGAGTCCGGCCTCGATGCCGTGGTGGTGTGGAACCCGGAGTTCCTGCGCGAGGGCTTCGCCGTCGCGGACACCAAGACCCCCGACCGCGTCGTCTACGGGCTGCCCGACGACGCGACGTCCGCCGAGCACGGCCGGGCCGTCCTCGACGAGGTCTACGCCCCGATCCTCGCGGCCGGCATCCCGCGCCTGCTCGTCAACTACCCGACATCCGAGCTGGTCAAGGTCGCCGCCAACTCCTTCCTGGCGACGAAGATCTCGTTCATCAACTCGATGGCCGAGCTGTGCGACGCGGCGGGCGCCGACGTCACCAAGCTCGCGGCGGCCATCGGCCACGACGAGCGGATCGGCCCCAAGTTCCTTCAGGCCGGCATCGGCTTCGGCGGCGGCTGCCTCCCCAAGGACATCCGGGCGTTCATGGCCCGGGCCGGCGAGCTCGGCGTGGACCAGTCGCTGACCTTCCTGCGCGAGGTCGACTCGATCAACATGCGGCGGCGCGACCATGCCGTCGACCTCGCGGCCGCCATAGCCGGCGGGCGCCTCGTCGGCGTCCGGGTTGCGGTGCTCGGGCTCACCTTCAAGCCCGACAGCGACGACGTCCGCGACAGCCCCGCGCTCGACATCGCCGGGCGCCTCTGGGGCCGTGGCGCCGACGTCGTGGCGACCGACCCGGCCGGCGCGGACGCGGTGCGCCGCCTCCGACCCGACCTGCACATCGTGGACACCGTCGACGAGGCCCTCGAGGGTGCCGAGCTGGTCATGCTCCTCACCGCGTGGAAGGAGTACCTCGGGATCGATCCCGCGCACGCGAAGTCGCTCGTCGCAGTCCCGCGCGTCATCGACGGCCGCAATGTCCTCGACCCGCGGACCTGGGCGGACGCCGGCTGGGAGTACCGCGGCATGGGCCGCACCAGCTGAGTCCACCACCCCGTCGGGCTCGACCACCTAGGCTGCCCGTCATGAAGGGGATCGTGCTGGCCGGGGGGACGGGGAGCAGGCTGCATCCCATCACCCGGGGGATCAGCAAGCAGCTCATGCCGGTGTACGACAAGCCGATGGTCTACTACCCGCTGTCGACGCTGATGATGGCCGGGATCCGTGACGTCCTCGTCATCACCACCCCGGGTGACGCCGAGCAGTTCCAGCGCCTGCTGGGTGACGGCTCGCAGTGGGGTATGTCGATCTCGTATGCCGTCCAGCCCAGCCCCGACGGCCTGGCCCAGGCCTTCCTGCTCGGCGCCGACTTCATCGGCGCCGACCGGGTCGCACTCGTGCTCGGCGACAACATCTTCTTCGGCCCGGGCCTCGGCACGCGCCTCGCTGAGCACACGGAGGTCGATGGCGGGCACGTCTTCGCGTACCGCGTGGCCGACCCGACGGCATACGGCGTCGTGGAGTTCGACGGCGCGGGTCGGGTGATCTCGATCGAGGAGAAGCCCACCCGCCCGAAGTCCAGCTACGCCGTGCCCGGCCTGTACTTCTACGACAACGACGTCATCGACATCGCGAAGGGACTGGTCCCGAGCGACCGCGGCGAGCTCGAGATCACCGCCGTCAACGACGAGTACCTCCGCCGGGGCGCGCTGACCGTGAGTGTCCTGCCCCGCGGGACGGCCTGGTTCGACACCGGCACGTTCGAGGGACTCATCGAGGCGAGCCAGTACGTCCACGTCGTCGAAGCCCGGCAAGGGCAGAAGATCGGGTGTGTCGAGGAGGTCGCCTGGCGCAACGGGTGGCTCGACGACGCCGGAATGCGCAAGCACGCCGACGACCAGGCCAAGAGCGGTTACGGTCTCTACCTGCGCGCACTGCTCTCCGAAGGCCGCGACGGCCCCTGAAGGGAACCATCACATGCAGATCCGACCGCTCGCCATCGCGGGCGCCTGGGAGATCACCCCGACCCAGTTCCCCGACGAGCGCGGGGTGTTCCTCGAGGCGTTCCGCGGCGACCGGCTCGCCGAGGTCATCGGGCACCCGCTGGACGTGCAGCAGACCAACGTGTCGGTGTCGGCGCGGGGGACGGTGCGTGGCATCCACTTCGCGGATGTCCCTACAGGACAGGCGAAGTACGTCACTGCAGTGTCCGGGGCCCTCGTCGACTACATCGTCGACCTCCGAGTCGGCTCGCCGACCTTCGGGACCTGGGACTCGGTGCTGCTCGACACCGTCGACCGGCGCGCGGTCTACCTCGGGGAGGGGCTCGGCCACGCCTTCTGCTCGCTGGAGGACGGCACGACCGCCTACTACCTGTGCTCGGCGACCTACAACCCCTCGGCGGAGCGGGGCATCAACCCGCTCGACCCAGAGATCGGGCTGGCCCTACCCGACGGCATCACGCCGCTGCTGTCACCCAAGGACGCCTCAGCGCCGACGCTGAGCGGCGCGCGCGACGCCGGGATCCTGCCCGACTTCGACGTCTGCACCGACTACCAGCGCTCGCTGGCCGGCCGCGTCGGCTCATGAGCGAGCCCAGCGGCCCCGCCGCCCCAGAGACTCCGGCGACCCCCGCGCCCGCGTCCCTCCCGGCGACGCCGGCGACGCCGGCCGCCTTGGGCACATCGCGGGTCGGCCGCATCATGGTCGTCTGCACCGGCAACGTATGCCGCTCGCCGTACATCGAGCGTCGCCTCGCGCAGCTGCTCGCCGACACCGACGTGCTCATCGAGAGTGCGGGGACTCGCGCCCTGGTGGGACAGGACATGCAGGAGGGGTCGCACGAGGCGCTCGAGTCGGTCGGCGCGGATGCCTCCGGCTTCATCTCCCGTCAGCTGACCCACGCGATGCTCGACGACGCAGACCTGGTCATCACGGCCACCCAGCGGCACCGCCGGGACGTGGTCTCGCTCAACCCGCGCACCCTGCGCCGGACGTTCAGCCTCGGAGAGCTCGCCGACCTGCTGCGCACCGCCGAGCTCGCGCCGGACGGGGACGAGCCCTGGGCCACCACGGTGGCCGAGGCGGCACGCCAGCAGCGTGGGCAGTCGCCGGCCCTTCCAGCGGGGGAGTCCGACATCACGGACCCCTATGGTCGGGGCGCTGAGGCCTATGCCCTGATGACCCGCGAGGTGGAGACGTACCTGCTCGTCGTCGCGAGTGCGCTGCGGCCGCCGGCGCGCTGACGAACGGCCCCGAGGCGTCGGCCCGAGGCGTCGGATCGGCCCCGGCTGCCAGGGATCAGGGCCTGCGCTGCCCGCGTGGGCGCTCCGGACAGTTCGGGCAGCGTGTCTCGGGAACCGGGTGCGCCTCGTACGATGTCACCCGGACCAGCGAAGGATGCATGTGTTGAGGGGTAGAACGGCATGAAGAACCGGGTGGCGACCATCGGCCTCGTGGCCTTCCTCGCGGTCGACGTGGGGCTCGTGGCGCTGGCGCTGCGGCCCAACCGGACCCCGAGCGAGCCGCCGTCCACGATCCCTGTCTCGACGCCGACGACGGTCACGGGAAGCGGCGGTTCGTCCACTGGGACGGGGACCAGCACGGCCTCGGCGACGACGACCGGCACCGCCGCCGCGGGCGCAGTCCCCGTCGGCCTGCTGGTGTCTGCCCTCGACGGGCAGACCGCCTGGCGGGTCAAGAGCGGCACGTGCAGCTCAGGCGGTTCGGCCGTGGAGCTGACCACCGACTCCGGCAAGACGTGGAACACGCTCAAACCGCCGGCGCGCGCCGTGTCGCGCGTCCAGGTCCTCGACAGCAAGCGCGCCTTCCTCATCGGCGCCGGCGCCGACTGCAACCTGAAGCAGTTCACCACCGCGGACGCCGGCGACAGCTGGCAGGCACCGACCAACGTCTCCAACGGCTGGGCACGCGAGCTGGACGCCCCCAGCGAGGTGCTCACCCCCAAGGACGCGCACGCGAAGCCGTGCGACACCGAGGCCGTGGTCGACCTGTCGCGCACGTCATCCACCCAGGCGGAGGCGCTCTGCGCGTCCGGCGACGTCAAGGTCACCAATGACGGCGGGACGACGTGGTCCGACTCCGGCTCCGCGCCGGGTGCCGTCGCGCTCAGCAACTTCCTCGACGGCGACGTGCTCACGACGTATGCCGTGCGTGTCGTCAGCGCCTGTGACGGCCTGCAGGTCGTCAAGGTGGTCAAGGGACGCAACGCGACCGTCGTGACCTGCGTCCGGACCGCCACCCCGAAGAAAGGCGACGTCGGGCTGTGGGTCTCCGCCGACGCCGGATGGATCCTCAACGGCGGCGAGACGTGGACCGCCGACGGCGGGCTGCGCAGCTGGCAGAAGGCCTGACAGCGACCGCTACTGCTGGTACGACTCCAGCTCGTCGTTGCGGATCGCGTCGCCGAGCTGGGCCATCTTCACGGTGTCCACGATGTCGATCGAAGCGCCCGCTGCGGTCGTCCCGAAGCCGGTGAACGGCGCGGTGATGAAGTGGATGTCATCGCCGCGCAGACCACGCATCGCGAACGCCTCCGACCGCATCTGGCCGACATCGAGCCGCTGGTCGATGGTGAGGTTGCTGGTCGCGGCGTCGATGAAGTCCTTGAGCTTGAGCGGGTTGGTCAGCACGTCCTTGGTCAGGGTCTTCAGCATCAGCGCCTTGATGAAGGCCAGCTGGCGGCGGCCACGGGAGATGTCCCCCTCGCTGAGGGTGTGCCGCTGCCGGACGAAGATCAGCGCGGTCGCCCCGTCCATGTGCTGCACGCCCTTGCGGAACACCGTGTTGTTGTCGCCGACCGACGCCTCCTCGACGTTGACGTCGACGCCACCGACGGCGTCGGTCATGTTCTTGAAGCCCTCGAACCCGAGCATCGCGACGTGGTCGATCCGGACGCCGAGGAGGTTCTGCATCGTCGTGACGAGCAGCGGCCCGCCGCCGAACGCGTAGGCGGCGTTGAGCTTGTTCTTGCCATGGCCCGGGATCGAGACGTAGAGGTCGCGAGGGAAGTGGATCAGGGTGACGTCGCGGTGGTCGTCCGGGACGTGCACGAGCACCATGACGTCGGAGCGCGCCCCGACGCGGTCGGGGCCGGCGTCGTTGCCGATGATGAGGTAGTTGGTCCCCGTGCCCTGCGGGATGTCGATCGTCTTGCCGGACGAGTCGGTGGGTGCCGCTGCGGCAGGACCGTCGGGCAGGAGCAGCTCCTGGCGGACGTTGTTCGTCACGATCTGGTTAAGCCAGACGAGGTAGCCGCCCACGGCGAGGACCGGAACGAGCAGCAGCACGAGCGCAGCGATGAGGACCTTGCGGTTGCGCTTGCGCTCCCGGCGCGAGCCGGATTCCTCGGCGTCGCCTGGGCCGTCGTCCCCGGGTCCGTCGCCGGACCCTCCGTCGACACCATCGAGGCCGGGCTCGAACAGGTCGTTCTCGACCTCACGGGTGCTGTCCACGGCGCAAGTGTAGGTGGCGGGAGCACTTTGCACTGCTGCTTACACTTTCCGCCATGGCTCGAGGTGGACGACGACGGTTGCGCACCGACGTACCCCTCACCATCGGCGCCGTCATCCTGTTCGTCGGGTACGTGTGGCTGCTGACCCGGGCGACCGAGCCGATCGTCAGCGTGTTCGCGTTCGCCTCCGACAACCGGCCGAAGCTGTACGCGGCCCTGCTCGCCGTCCTCGTCGGCCTCCCCGGCATCCTGCTGACCCTCCCGCGAGCCCTGACGCCCCCGAGGCAGACGGTGGTGTCGTCGATCCCCAGCCGGCGGGGGGCCGGGACCCAGCAGCGTTCCTATGTCAAGACCGACGTGCTCGCCCTCGCCGTCCTGCTGATGGCTCAGGCCCCGCTGCCGGCACCGTGGGGACCGGCCGGCAAGGCAGCGACCATCGCGAACGTCACCAAGTCGCCCGAGATCGTCGAGCTGAGCGCGACCTTTGCGACGTACTCCCTCGGCGTCTTCGCGGTGGGGATCCTCGCCGCCGTGCTGGCCAAGGTCTACGTCCACGCTGCGGCATACCGCGTCCTGGCGATCATCCTCGTCATCGGCGCCCCCGTCGTCGCGTGGGTCCTCGCGATCCACTCGATCAGCTGAAGCCCGGCGACTCGACCGGCGGCTTGCCGCCGAGGACCTGCTCCACGTGGCCGCGGAGCCGCTGGTGGAAGACGGGCTCGGAGAAATGCTCCGCGTGCGCCCTCACGGCGTCGGTGTCGAACGTTCGGCGCCGCGCGGCGACGACCGCCGCCCGCAGGTCCTCCGCGGTGGGTGTGTCGAAGAACTGTCCGTTGACCGCCTCGTCGACCGTGTCGAGGTACCCGCCGGCGCGCAGGGCCACCGTCGGCACGCCGAACGCCGCAGCCTCGAGCGGCGTCAGCCCGTAGTCCTCCAGACTCGGCGCGACGAGGGCAAGCGCGCGGGCGTACGTCCAGCGCAGCTGCGCGTCGCTGAGCCCGGTGACGATGCGGACGTTCGCGGGCGCCTCGGCTCGCAGCCGCGCCTCGAGCGGCCCGGACCCGACGATGACGAGCCGCTCGGGCAGGTCCCGCACGGCCGCCATGGCGACGTCGACGTTCTTGTACGGCAACAGCCGTGACACCAGGAGCAGGTACCCGTCCGCCCAGTCGGCCAGCGCCGCGACGGTGGTCTGCTCGCCGAGCGGGTCGATGCCGTACGGGGCGGGCAGCACGTCCGCCGCGATCCCGTATGCCGCTTCGATCCGGTCGCGGACCACCGTGGAGTTCGCCACATAACGGTCGGCGGACTCGGCCGCCCGGCGGTCCCACCGTCGGAGCCAGCCGCTCAGGGCCAGCAGAGCCTTGCCCCGGGTCGTCTCCGACGCCGGGCCGCCGAGGTAGGCGTCGGTCTGGTAGAGCCAGCGCGCAGGAGCGTGGCAGTAGACGAGCTTGCGGCCGCTGGTCGGCACGCCGTGGGCCCACCCGGAGCTCGACGCGATGACGACGTCGGCGTCCACGCGAAGGCGCGACACGGCATACGGCAGCAGGGGCAACGCCGCCCGGTGGTCGCGGCGCAACGGCGCGATGCGGTTGATCGGCGACGTGAGGATGCGGGCGTCACTGAACTCCGGATACGTGCCCTCGGGGTCGAAGAGCGTCGTGTGGATCGGCGCGTCGGGGAAGGCGCGGTGCATCGCCAGCACGACGCGCTCGGCGCCACCCCGCTGGGTCAGGTAGTCGTGTGCGATCGCCACACGTGGACGTCGGGTCATGGGGTCCAATCCGGGACGCTAGATTCAGGCAGGTGCCGAGAGTCAGTCAGGCGGTCCCGACCCACGCCCTGCGCGATCCTCTCACGGTCGCGCCCGCCACGGGTCGCACATCTCGAGCCGCGCGGTGAGGCGCCTCGCGGTCAACGGGCGCTTCTTCACGCAGGCCACGACCGGCACGCAGCGATACGCCCTGGAGCTGACCCGGCGCCTGGTCCAGCGGTTCCCGGGGCAGGTCGTGATCCACGTCCCCAAGGGCGCCGTCGTGCCGCCCGAGATCGCCGCGGGCGCGGTGGTCCGCGAGTCGTGGGCCGCCGGTCAGCTGTTCGAGCAGGTGGCCCTGCCCTGGGCCGCGCGCCGCGAGCTGCTCGTCAGCCTGGGTGGCCCCGCCCCGCTCGCCGCGCGCAGCCAGGTGGCGACCGTGCACGACGTCTCGGTCTTCCGTCATCCAAGGACGTACAGCCGCGCCTTTCGCACCTGGTATCGCGCCATGTACGTCGTGCTCGCGCGTCGCGCCGAGCGCGTGCTCACCGTGTCCGAGTTCAGTGCCCGGGAGGTCGAGGACGTGCTCGGTGTCCGTCCCGAGCGGCTCGCGGTCGTTCCCAACGGCTCGGACCACGTGGACCACGTCACGGCGGTGCGACCGCCCCTGGGTCTGCCGCCGTTCGAGCAGGGCGAGGGCCCGGACCCGGGCCGGCCCGCGTGCGAGGCGCTGCCGGAAGCGGTGCCGGGCACCCTCGAGCCGGGATGGGTGCTCTGCGTCGGCACCTTCGCCCGGCACAAGAACGTCAGCCCGGCGCTCGACGCCTTCGAGATGGCCGGAGTCCGGTCCGTGGTCGTCGGCGCCAGGGGCAACCGGCGCGTCTTCTCGGGCATCGGCACCGGACGGTGGACGCGCGCCTTCTTCGCGGGGCGGCTCACGGACGAGGAGCTCGTCTGGCTGTACCGGCACGCGTGCGCGCTCGTGTTCCCCTCGGTCTACGAAGGCTTCGGAATCCCGGTCGTCGAGGCCCAGCGCCTTGGCTGCCCGGTCGTCGCGATGCGCGTTGACCCGCTGCCCGAGGTCGCAGGCGACGGTGCGGTCCTGTGCGACCCGGACCACCCGGACGAGATCGTGGCGGCGGTCCAGCGGCTCATCGACGACCCCGCGGAGCGGGACGACCTCGTCGAGCGCGGGCGACGCAACGCCCAGCGGTACACCTGGGACGCCTCGGTGGACACCCTGGTCATCACGCTCGCCGAGCTCGGCTGGGCGCCGTGAGACCAGGCGCGACGACGGCTACGCCTGCTTCCACCGGTCGAGCGGTCAGGTCGAAGCGTCGGTCTCGACCGTTGGGCGCTCGCCCAGGATCCGCCATTCGCGGACGTTCGGGGTGTCCCCGCCGAGCAGCGCGAACAGGGCAGCGCTGATGGCCAGCACGATCAGCGCACTGCCCAGCACGTCGCGTGGTGCGTGGGCGTACCAGCTGACGTTGCCGAGCCCGATGGCAACGGCCCCGCCGAGAGCGACGCGCAGGCCGACGACGCCGACCCGAACCGGCCAGAGCACGACAACCGCCACCAGCAGCCCGAATGCGGCAGCGGCATGGTTCGACGGGAAGGCATCCCCCGGCACGCCGAGCGCCTGCCGGTCGCGCAGGTCGAGCGCCAGCAGCGGCGAGGCGACGGCGATCACCGTGCCAGCAAGGGCCCGGAGCCACGCCCGCCGCGCCAGTGCGAGCAGGGCGAGCACCAGCGCAACCGGCGCAAGCACCACGATGACGATCGGCCGCGCAAACGCGTCGAGCGCCTGGCGCGGCCACGCGGGCAGCCCGTTGTGCACCACGTCAGCGAAGAGCTGGTCGACCCGGGAGCCCGGCGACGTGCGGACCGCGATGAGCGCGGTGAGGACGAACCCCACGCACGCACCGGCCGAGACGAGGGCCCAGCGCAGACGATCGCGGTGCGACACGTGCGCCTCCTGCCGGGCTGTTAGGGTGCGATCGAACAGTCCACTTGCAGTCTATGGGGGTCACGCGATGGCAGCCCACGAGGCTACCGACGCCGCCACGGACGGACCAACGGTCCCCCTTGACGTGCGTATCGGCTTCGCGCACGCGGCCGTCCAGTGGCTGGCGGACGCGCTGCGCGTCGACGTGCTGCATGTCAAAGGCGCCGCGCTCGACCCGACCCTGCGCCCGGGGCGGATGTACTCCGATGCCGACGTGCTCGTGCGCCCGGGCCAGGTCGAGCTGCTCCTGTCCGAGCTGCAGCGCCACGGCTGGGTCCTGATCAGCTCGTTCGCGTTCGGCTCGTCGTTCGAGCACTCCGCGACGTTGCGACACACGGACTTCGGGCTGGTCGACCTGCATCGGATCTACCCCGGCATCGGGCCGACTCCGGAGGCGGCCTTCGCGGCGCTCTGGGCTGAGCATGTCCTCACCGACCTCGGCGGCGTGCCCTGCCCCGTCCCCTCCCGCGGCGCGCAGGCGGCGCTGCTGCTCCTGCACGCCGCGCGGGGCGGCGCCGACCGGAAGGCCGCCCTGGACATCGATGCGGTCTGGGTCACGGCCGACGACGGTCTGCGGGCGGACATCCTCACCTGGGTCGACCGGCTCGACGCGGGTCTCGGCTTCTCCGTCATCACCGGCACTCTGGACGAGCACTCGGACGACCCGGCATACGACCTGTGGCGCGTCGCGGCCCGCGGGGGCACGCGGTTCGAGGAATGGCGAGCCCGGGTGCGCGCCGCGCAAGGGCTGCGCGCCAAGGCGGGCGTCGTGGGACGGTCGATGCTCGTCAACGTCGAGCACCTCACCATCGTGCGCGGGCACCCCGTCACACGCCGCGAGGTGGTCGCCGAGTTCTTCGGCCGGCCGCTCCGCGGAGTGCGTGAGCAGCTGTCCCGGCGACGGTCCAAGGGCTCGGGGGAGGCCGGATGAGCCCGGCGTTCCGGGCCGCCAAGGGCGTCGGCGTCGTCGTCCCGGCAGACGGCGAGCACGTCTACCTCGCTCAGCTGCCCGACGGGCCGCTGCTCGTGCTTGACGGCGTGGCCGCGACGATCTGGACGGAGGCGACGACCGGGCCCGAGCAGGGCTGGGTGGGCCGCGTGGCGACGGCCTTCGACCAGACCGAGGACGACATCGACGCAGACGTGCGCCGGTTCATCGCCGACCTCGAGGCGCGCGGGATGGTCGAGCCGGCGACCGGGCAGCCCGCCGGGTCCCACGACGCCTCGCGCTAGCGGACCGACCTAGAGCACCGCCCAACGGGCGGGCCCGACCACCCTGCCCGACGTCTCTGGTCGAGTGGCCGCCCCGTCCCACGCGCCCGACATGGTGGGGCGGGTTCGTCGGTGACGGGTGGGACGGGGCGGC
>NZ_JBSGGK010000031.1:0-51343 GCF_053603855.1 Monashia sp. NPDC004114
GTGCCCTAGAAACCTGCCCGACGTCTCTGGTCGAGTGGCCGCCCCGTCCCACGCGCCCGACATGGTGGGGCGGGTTCGTGTGTGACGGGTGGGACAGGGCGCCCACTCGACGTGGAGAGGAGGGCCGCTCGGGTCGGTCGAGCGTGGCTGGGCCCGGCGGCATACGCCTGGCCGGCCCGGCGGCATACGCCTGGCCGGCCCGGCGGCCTGCGCCTGACTGTCGCGTGCCCTAGAAACCTGCCCGACGTCTCTGGTCGAGTGGCCGCCCCGTCCCACGAGCCCCACATCGTGGGGGCGCGGTCGTGTGTGACGGGTGGGACGGGGCGCCCACTCGACGTGGAAAAGAAGGGCGGCTGGGGTCGGTCGGGCGTGGCTGGGCCGGGCGGCATACGCCTGGCCGGCCCGGCGGCCTGCGCGTGGCCGTCGCGTGCCCTAGAAACCTGCCCGACGTCTCTGGTCGAGTGGCCGCCCCGTCCCACGCGCCCGACATGGTGGGGCGGGTTCGTGTGTGACGGGTGGGACGGGGCGCCCACTCGACGTGGAAAAGAAGGGCCGCTGGAGTCGGTCGGGCGTGGCTGGGCCGGGCGGCATACGCCTGGCTGGCGCGTAGCCCAGCAACCGTCGATCCATCAACGGCATACGAGCGGGCGAACCTCAGACGCGAACCGAGCCCCGGGTGGGGGTGTTCTGACGCTTGTCGCGCTCGCGCCGCTCGCGGCGGCTCAGCTTGACGTCCGCGTCGCGGTTGTAGCCGTAGTAGCCGTAGCGGTATGCCGTCGACGAGCTCGCCGGGACCATGTTGAGCGCGAAGCCGGCCACGGGTGCGTCGACCGTCTCGAGCGACTGGACGGCACTCGCGAGGTCCTTCTTGCGGGTGCGCTCGGCACCGACGACCATGATCAGGCCGTGGGTCAGCTTGTTGATGAGCACGGCATCGATGACCGGCACCACGGGCGGGCTGTCGACGAGGATGAAGTCGTAGTCGTGGGCGAGCTTGCCGAAGAGCTGCTCCATCGGCTCCGAGCCCAGCAGCTCGCTGGGGTTCGGTGGGATCGGGCCGGCCGGGAGCACGAACAGGGACGACTGCCGCCACCGCTGGATGACGTCGTCGGGCTCGGCGTGGCCGAGCAGCAGCGTGGTCAGGCCGAACGAGCCGTCGAGGCCCATGGTGCGCGCCACGGACGGGTTGCGCAGGTCGCCGTCGATGAGCAGCACCTTGGAGCCCGCATCCGCCATCGCCAGGGCGAGGTTGATCGTCGTGGTGGTCTTGCCCTCGCCGGGGACCGACGAGGTGACCACGAAGGAGTGGCCGCCCGTCGTCACGTCGACGAACAGGATGTTGGTGCGCAACCTGCGAATCGACTCCGCATGTCTGCCGTGCGGGTCGCTCTCGAGGGACAGCAGGCCGTCCTTGCCGGTCTTCACCAGCGGGATGTCACCGAGGATGGGACGGCCGGACAGGGCCTTGATGTCATCCTCGTTGCGGACCTTGGTGTCGAGGGTGTGGGTGAGCAGGGCGAGGCCGATGCCGATCGCGATGCCCAGGAGGCCGCCGATCAAGAGGTTCCGCTTGGCGTTCGGCGATGTCGGCTCACCGGGCGGGGTCGCAGGAGTGATCGTCTCGGACTGCACCGACTGGTCGTTGGCGGCAAGCAGCGGGGAGAACTTCTTGGCCGTCGACACCTCGGCCAGCACCGGGCCGACCGAGTTCGCGATCTGGGCGATGACCTGCGGGTCGCCACCTGTCGCCGTGATCGTCATCATCGGGGCGTTCTGCGACACCTCGCCGGACAGGCCCAGGGGGTAGCCGGGCGACAGGCCGAGCTTCGCGCGCAGCGGGTCCGTGACGGGCGGCTGGGTCAGCACCTCGAGGTAGGTCGTCAGGTCAGATGCCTGGAGCGCCGCCCGGCCCGCGTCCTTTCCTGCCTGCGGGCTGGGATCCGTGGCAGAGAAGAAGATCTTTGCGCTTGCCGTGTAGGTGGCAGGCGTCAGCATCGTCTGGACTGCCGTCGCTGCGATCACCGCGAGAAGGCTCAGCGCGATGATCCGCCAACGTGCTCCCAGAACGCTGAGAAACTCCCGGAACGTCACCTTGCCCCCGGCCCAACTCGACAGTACGTGCGAGCATCCTCCCATATCATCACAGGGGTTTGCGCCGTCTCTGGGACATCCCCGGCGTGCGAGCGAAGCAGGAGGAATGCTGATGTGGGCACTACGGGTGTCCCACAGTGCCGTCGTCGACGCCTGGCGCGAACGGGAGCGGGCGCTGCGGGCGCGGGGCCACCGTGTCTCGCTGTTCTCCGCCGCGTCGTGGTCGGAGGGTGGGCGGGTGGTGCCCCTTGCTGCGCGGCCGGGCGAGGAGGTCGCGCCGGTGCGGACGTTCGGCACCCACCCCGCGCTCTTCGTGTACGACCCCCGGCCGCTCTGGTCCGGTCTCGGGCAGCCGGTCGACGTCGTCGACATCCACGAGGAGCCGTTCTCGCTCGCAGCCGCCGAGATCATCGCCTTACGGGCGCTCCGCCGCCAGCGGGCCCCCTACGTCCTCTACTCCGCACAGAACATCGACAAGCGCTACCCCGTGCCGTTCCGATGGCTGGAGCGCTGGGCGCTTCGGGGGGCGGCCGGTGTCAGCGTCTGCAACGCCGCGGCCGGGCGCATCGTCGAGCGTAAGGGCTTTCCGGGCCGTGCCCGCGTCATCGACCTCGGGACCGACCTGACGGTCTTCACCCCGGGCGGTGGTCCGCGCACCACGGCCACCCACAGCACCGACGGCTCCGACGGCGCGAGCGGCTCCGCGGGGGGCTCGAGCACGGTCGTCGTCGGCTTCGCCGGCCGGCTCGACGCGGCCAAGGGGGTCGACGTCCTCCTCCGGGCTCTGGCGCTGGACGAGTCGCTCCGGGCCCGTGTCTGCGGCGACGGGCCCGAGCGGGCCGGGCTCGAGGCCCTGGCGCAGACGCTGGGCGTGTCGGACCGGGTCGAGATCCTCGGCGCGGTCGAGCCCGAGCGGCTGCCCGCGTTCTACCGGTCGCTCGACGTGCTCGCCGTGCCTTCGCTGACCACGACGAGCTGGGTCGAGCAGTTCGGCCGCGTGGCGCTCGAGGGGATGGCGTGCGGCATACCCGTGGTCGTCAGCGACAGCGGCGCCCTGCCCGAGGTGGTCGGCGAGGCCGCCCTGGTCGTCCCGGAGGGCCAGCCGGCAGATCTTGCGAAGGCACTCGCGGAGGCGGGCCGGGACACTGACCTGGCCGAGCGGCTGCGGAGCGCCGGCCTCGCTCGCGCAGCCGCCTCGTCGTGGGAGCACGTCGCGCACGAGCACGAACGGCTGCTGCTCACCGCCGCACACCGGGCGGATCCCGACGCTCCGACGGAGCGTCCCCTCGAGGTCGTCGTCGTCGCGTACGGCCAGCCCGACCTGCTGCGCGCCTCGCTCGAGCCACTGCGTGGCCTCTCGGTCACCGTCGTCGACAACTCCTCGTCGGGCCAAGTTCGCGCGGTGGCGAACGCCGCCCGCGCGCGCTACCTCGACCCGGGCCGCAACGGCGGATTCGGCGCCGGGGTCAACGTCGCTCTCGGGCACATCGACCCCACCGCGGACGTGCTGCTGGTCAACCCCGACGCCGTCGTGCAGCCGGCCGACATCGAAACCCTGCGGAGCGCGCTGCATGCGGACCAACAGCTCGCGAGCGTGGGGCCCGTCCAGGCCGACGCCGAGGGCCGCGAGTCCCAGGTCTACTGGCCCTTCCCGTCGCCGGTCGCGACCTGGGTCGAAGCCGCGGGGCTGGGCCGGTTCCGGCGCGCCCGGTACGTCATCGGTTCCGTGCTGCTGCTCCGACGCGAGGCGCTCGACCAGGTCGGCGGCTTCGACGACGAGAGCTTCTTCCTCTACGCCGAGGAGACCGACTGGGCCTACCGGGCCACCCGCCTCGGCTGGCGGCACGCGGTGGTGGAGCAGGCGCGGGCCGTCCATCTCGGCGCGGCGACGAGCACCGACGCCCAGCGCCGGGAGACCCACTTCCACGCCGGGCACGAGACGTACCTGCGAAAGCACCACGGCACGCTGGGCTGGCAGGTCAGCCGGGCCGGCCAGGTCGCCGGCTCGGCAGTGCGCGCAGTCGTCCTCCGCGGTGAGCGTGGGCAGGCAGCGGGGCAGCGTATGCGGCTCTACCTCGCTGGTCCTCGCCGCACTGAGGTCCGCCCGTCCGACGCGGTGCGCGCCGGTGCGGATGCCCCCAACCCCATGAACGACGGCTCCGACACACCGGCAGTGGGGGCACAATGGCGAGCGTGACCACCGCAGGCCGACGCGCCGGGCCGGCACCCGGCTGGTTCGGCCGGGTGTTCCTGGTCCTCGGTGTGCTCGTGCTGTTCGTGGCGGTCGGCCGCCTGGCCGTCGACCTGCCCGAGGCGGCGATCATGATCGCGGTCGCGGTGCTTGCCATCGGCATCACGGCCGTCCAGCCGGGGCTCATCCCGCTCGCGGTGCTGCCGCTGCTGCTCGCGGTCATCCGCGTCGGCAGCTCCGGCGTCGACCTGTCGCTGTCCGACTTCGCCCTCGCTTTCGCGACGCTGCCAGCGCTCCTGCTCGCGCGGCGGCCGTTCTCCTCGGGCATGCGGGCCGTCCTCTGGGCCTCGGCGGCATACCAGTTCGCAACTCTGGTCACGGTCGTCAACAACCCGTATGCCGCGAACGCCACCGAGTGGGCCCACGCGTGGATGACCGTCTCGGGAGGCCTCATCGTCGGCTGGGCGGTCGGTGCCAACGGCCATGCCCGGCTCGGCATGCGCCTGCTGGTCGGGACGATCACGGTTCTCGCGGTGATCACGATCGTCGAGGGCGCCGTGCACTTCGCCAATGGGGAGTTCGCCCCGGTCTACCCGAGCTTCCCGTACCCGATGCACAAGAACTTCGTCGGGACTCTTACCGCGATCGGCGCCACCATCGTGTACGCCCGCCCGAGCTGGGTGGGGCTGGGCAAGCGCGTGTCGGTCGTCCTCATGACGCTCATGATCGTGGCGACACTGCTGACCCAGTCGCGACAGGCGGTCATCGGGCTCATCGCCGCGGTGTTCCTGCTCGTCCTTCGGTCCAACGGCGAGCACCGCCGGTCCAAGCTCATCCTCCTCATCATGGGTCCGCTCGCGCTGTTCGTGACCAACCTCGTCCAGGACCAGATCCAGTCCGGCAACCAGTTCAACTCGGTGTTCCAGCGCATCTCCTGGCTGCAGGACTCGATCGACGTCTGGATGACCGACCCGTGGTTCGGCGTCGGCCTCCGATGGTGGTACACCGACCGCTTCGTCGTCCGGTTCCAGCCGCCGAACGCCGAGATCGAGGTGCTCACCTCCGGCGGT
The DNA here is from genome assembly GCF_053603855.1 of Monashia sp. NPDC004114. Classification (NCBI taxonomy): domain Bacteria; kingdom Bacillati; phylum Actinomycetota; class Actinomycetes; order Micrococcales; family Intrasporangiaceae; genus Intrasporangium; species Monashia sp. NPDC004114. Next base: position 5,353 of record NZ_JBSGGK010000031.1, read on the forward strand.
CTGCTCGGCCTCGCCGCGTTCGTGGCCCTGCTCATCGTGACGCTGCGCGTCGCGTGGAAGCTCGACCCGGTCTATGGGTCGGTCGCGCTCGCGGTGCTCGTCAACCGGTTCGCACAGGCGCAGTTCGACCTGTTCTGGGCCGCGGTCCAGGGCTCGGTTCCGTTCGTCGTGCTCGGCATCTGTCTGGGCGCCAAGGCGTATGCCGACCGCGCATCACCCGAGTCCTCCGAGCCTGCCGGGGTGGTCGCCCCGGATGGGCACAGGATCCCGGCGGGAGCCTCATGACCACGATCGTCCAGATCACCCCCGAGATCGGGCCGGGCACCGGCGTCGGTGCGGTCGCCCACCACCTCGAGCAGGAGTGGCAGCAGCGCGGGATCGACGTCCGGCGCTTCACCCTCGATGACGCCGGAGGTGCCTGGCTGCCAGCGCCTGGTGGCGGGGTGACCGGTCGGCTGGCCCTCATCGCGCGCGTCGTCTGGTTCTCCACGGTGGGCACCCGCCGAGCGCGTCGCTACCTCGCTTCTCACCCCGAAGCACTGTCGGTCTGTCACAACGACGCGCTTGCCGGTGACGTCTACGTCAACCACGGGATCGTCCAGGCCGCGATGCGTGCCCGGGGACACTACTGGTTTCGGATGGTCCGCAACCCGCTTCACCTCTTCACCACGCTCCGCGACCGGCGCCGCTACACCCGCCCTGAGACGCACCGGCTCGTCGTCAACCTCGTCAACGACGAGGACCGCCTGCTGCGAGCGGCATACCCCGGGCTGGCGATCCCCACCGTCGTCATCGGCAACGGCGTCGACATCGATCGCTTCCGGCCGCCGTCCGACGACGAGCGGGCACAGGCGCGGGCTGCGCTCGGGCTGGGCCCAGCGGACCGCTGCGTCCTGTTCATCGGCAACGAGTTCGGCCGCAAGGGGCTGCCTGCCCTCGTCGAGGCGGTAGCCGGGCTCGGCGACGACGTGCACCTGTTCGTGGTGGGAGGCACCCCCGACATGGTCCGCGCCGAGGTGGCCACCGCCGCGGCGGTCCGGCTGGGGCCGCGACTTCACTTCGCCGGCGCACACCCCGACCCTCGTCCGTGGCTCGCCGCCGCCGACGTGCTCGCCAGCCCCAGCGCCTACGAGTCGTACGGTCTCGTCGTCCTCGAAGCGCTCGCGTCCGGTGTCCCGGTGGTCGCGACCCCCACGGGCTGCGTCCCGGACGTCGTCGTCGACGGCGTGAACGGCGCGGTCGTCGAGGGCACATGCTCGGCCATCGAGGACGGACTGCGCCGGGTGCTGTCCATCGACCACGCCCGTGCGAGCGCCGCGGCCCGCGCGTCGGCGACAGAGCACTCGTGGTCCGCGGTGGCCGACCGGTACCTCACGATGCTGGGCCGGCTCGCGGAAACCCCCGTGCGAGACGCGACATGAGGGTCGTCCACGCGATCAGGTCAGACGCGTTCGGTGGGGTCGAGAACTACGTCGCGCGCTTGTCCCGGGCTCAGGCAGAGACCGGTGACGAGGTGACGGTGATCGGTGGCGACCCGATGCGCATGCGCAACGTCCTCGGGCCCGGCGCGGCGCAGGTGGTCCCCGCGACGTCGGTGGCGGCGGTCTGGCTCGCCGTCCGCGACCATCTCGGCGCCGCCGACGTGGTGCACGCCCACATGACTGCGGCCGAGCTCGCGTGCTCGGTGGCGATGATCGGCTCGAGGGTGCCCCTGGTCTGCACCCGCCACTTCGCGCAGCGGCGCGGACGGCACGCCCTGGTCCACCTGGGGTCGAGCCTCGTCGCCCGGCACATCGCCGCGCAGATCTCGGTGAGCCGCTTCGTCGCCGACTCCGTCGAGGGCGAGAGTGTGATGATCTATCCCGGCGTGCCACCAGAGCCTGCCGCACCGGACTGGGCGAGCAGGGAGCCCGTCGTCCTCGTCGCACAGCGGCTCGAGGACGAGAAGCACACCGACGAGGCCATCCGAGCCTTCGCCATCTCCGGGCTTGGCGCGGAGGGCTGGCGCATGGAGGTCGCCGGCGACGGCGCGTGCCGCGGGTCCCTCCAACGGCTGGCTCAGCAGCTCGGCACCGGCGACTCGGTCCGTTTCCTCGGGCAGCGCTCCGATGTCGGCCAGCTGATGCGCACCAGCCGGATCCTTGTCGCGTCCAGCCCGTCCGAGCACTTCGGCCTGAGCGTGATCGAGTCGATGGCGAGCGGCCTGCCCGTTGTGGCCACGGCATCGGGAGGGCACCTCGAGACCCTGGGCACCGTCGAGGGCGCCCGGCTGTACCCCGCGGGCGACGTCGACGCTGCCGCGAAGGCGATCCGCCGGCTGGCCGAGTCCCCGGAGTCCTGGGCGACCTACTCCCGGAGTCTTCGGGAGGCGCAGCAGCGGCACTTCACGCTCGACCAGCAGCTGGAGGCCACCCGGCGCGTCTACGAGGCGGTGCTCTGAGATGGATCTCGTCGTGACCTCGCTCGAGGCCTGGGACACCGTCTGGCGACGTAACCAGCACCTCGTCGCAGGCCTGCTGCGCCGCGAACCCGACCTGCGCGTCCTGTTCGTCGAGCCCTCGACCGACCCGATCCATGCGGCCCTCGGTTCCGCCCAGCCCCGTCGGGGACGAGGCTTGCGCCCCGCGCCCGAGCTGGACGGCATACGCGAGGGGCGGCTGTGGCTGCTCGAGCCGACCAAGTGGCTCCCACGACGGGTCGACGCCCGCCTCGACGAGCGCTGGGCCCGGCAGGTGCTGCGTGCAGTGCGCAAGCTCGAGCTCGTCGACCCGGTGCTGTGGGTCAACGACCCGACTGGGGCGTTGCTGGTGTCCGCGACTCCGTGGCCCTCGCTCTACGACATCACCGACGACTGGACCAAGGCGGTCCGGCCCGCCCGCGAGACCGACCGCATCGTGGCGCAGGAGACGATTCTGCTCGACCGGTGCGACGAGATCGTCGTCTGCTCGCCGGCGCTCGCCGAGAGCAAGGGTGCCGACCGGCCGGTGACGCTCGTCAACAACGGCGTCGACGTGGCGGCATACCGCGTCGACCGCCCGCGTCCTGCGGACCTGCCTGCCGGACCGGTTGCGCTCTACGTCGGCACGCTGCACGCCGACCGTCTCGACCTCGACCTCTGCGTCGAGACGGCGACCGGGCTCGAGGGGGCGGGGCACCTCGTGCTCGTCGGACCCGACGCGCTCCAGCCGGCCGAACGCACCCGGCTCGAGGACGCCGGCGTGGTGCTGCTCGGGCCGCGCGACTCCGGCGACGTGCCCGCGTACCTCCAGAACGCCGACGTGCTCGTCGTGCCGCATGTGGTCACGCCGTTCACCGACAGCCTCGACCCGATCAAGCTGTACGAGTATGCCGCCGCGCGCCGTCCCGTCGTCGCCTCGCCGGTTGCCGGGTTCCGTGACACGGACGACCCTCATGTGGTCGTCGCACCGGAGGACTATTTCGTGGCCGCTGTTCATGCGGCGCTCTCGGGGTCGGGCGAGCCGGTCGAGGAGCCCGATGCCTCTCGCGTCGACGAGCTCGACTGGAGCCATCGCGTCACGGAGATGGCCGCCGTGATCGACCGCCTGTCCGGCGACCGGGAGAGAACATGACCAAGGAGCTCACCGTGCACCGTCCCGTCGACGTGCGTGCCCTCGGCGCCGTCATCCGCATCCTCGTGCCGACGCGCGAGCTGCGAGCCGCCGTCGAGCGGACCTGGCGGCTGTGCCTCGCCGAGCCCGGGAGCGACATCGCGGCCACGGTCACGGCGGCGACCCCGTCTGACGACAGCGACGAGTCCCTGTCACGGACGATGCAGGGGCTCACCCAGCAGGTCACCGGCGCAGCGATCCGCGCTCGGGCGGGCTCGCTGCTGATGTTCCACGCCGCCGCGCTGTCAGACCAGTCGACGGGAGCCACCGTCGCGGTGGTCGCGCCGGGCGGCACCGGGAAGACGACCGTCGTGCGCACTCTCGGCCGGGGCCGGGGGTACGTGACCGACGAGACGGTCGGCGTCGCCCTCGACGGCTCGATCGCGCCGTACTCCAAGCCGCTCTCGGTGCGGCGGCCCGACTCGCCGACGCTCAAGGACGAGGTCCCGCCGGAGGAGCTCGGGCTCGAGCCGCCGGCGGTCGACCCGTGGCTTGCGTCGCTCGTCGCGCTGCGACGCGACCTCGACCCGGGAGAGCCGGTCGTGGTGGAGCGGGTCGGCCTGCTCGAGGGACTCGTCGCACTCGCGCCAGAGACGTCGTCGATCGCCGAGCTGGACCATCCGCTGCAACGTCTCGCCGACCTCGTCGACAAGGTGGGCGGCCTGCGGCTGGTCCGCTACCACGATGCTCACGACCTCGAACCCATCGTCGCCGAGCTGCTGCGGGGGCGGCGATGAACGCCCCAGGGCAGGAGCACGACCGGGTCGTCGTGCGGCGCGGTGCGGTCGTCGATCGTCTCGACACCGCCGACGGGACAGTGGTGCTCGTCGACAACGGGTTCGTCCACCGGGTGCTCGTCCTGTCGCCGGTCGGCTCGACGCTGCTCGATGTCCTCGACGAAGCAGGCGGTGCTGTGGGCCTCCCTGAGCTGACCGAAATACTGGTCGAACGGCTCGGCGAGCCGGATGGAGTGGACCCGGAAGACGTGGTCTGGCAGGCTGTCGATGCGCTGACCGCCGAGCACGTCGTCGTCTCCGAATCGTGACCTTTGGCGGTTGTCCCAAAATAGCCCGAACGGGGTATGCAAGGCGCAGGTTTCCGGTATCTTGGCAGCGCGTCTCGGGGTTTATTCATCGAGTGGGGGATTTACACATGTCGAACAACCATGGCGTCCAGTCGACGTCTCCAAGCCGGCGCTCTGTTGTCAAGGGTGCCGCTTGGGCAGTACCGGCGGTTGTCGTGGCTGGCGCCGCGCCGACCGTCGCGGCATCGAACGGGCCGCTCGAGTTCACCGGTGGTGCCTGCAAGCTTCCGGGCAACGCCACGGACGTGCTCAAGGGCTACGTCTTCGAGCTGACCGCGAACAACACGACCGGCCCGCTGCCGACCATCGGCATCACGGTCATCAGCAACGTCAAGATCAACAGCACCGCGGTGAGCGGGTTCAACGTCTCGATCCGCGGCGCGAGCCCCACCTGCTCGGGCGTCTGCGCGACGACGTCCTGTGGCGCACCTGCTGCGCACGCCTTCTGCACGCCGGACGGCGCGCAGCAGCAGATCCTCGTCTACACGGCCGACAAGCCGACCGGCAACAGCCAGAACGCCGAGATGTCGCTGTGTTACCAGCGGTACGACTGCTTCAGCGGCTCCTGCACGCCGATCGACCTGGCTCCGGTCTGCATCACGAGCGGTATCCACAGCACGCCTCCGGCCACCGAGGGCGGCGGCAGCTGCAACGTGACCAACGTCTTCCCGATCCCGACGACGATGTGAGGTCCTAGACGCGAGAACGGCGGCACCCCGACGGGTGCCGCCGTTTCTTGTCTCCGGACTCCCGCGGCGGTCAGCCCAGCCTCTCGCCCGGCTCGTCAGCACCGCAACACACCGGGAAACCGCAAGCACCCCATGGAAATAACCGCAGAACCTTGCGACTGCTCGGTGTGTTGCCGGAGCTGGGCGGGTCTGGTGTTGGGGCGGGGAGAGGGGCGGCGGGGCGCGGGCGCTCGTCCTGGGCGTCAGTCGAGGGTGCTGGCGCCCAGCTGCTCGGCGATGTCCGTGACGAAGGCCGCGACCTCGACATCGCCCGTGACCGGTCCACCGGCCAGCAGGCCATCGGCGCCGAGGACGACCGCGGACGGCGTCCCGCGGAACCCGAAGCTGGCCGGGAGCCGGTAGAGCGGGTCGTGCAGCGAGCGGGGCTCGTCCTGCGCCGTCAGCGTGCCGACACCCGGATCGACAGCGACGACATGGCGCACGTCGAGCTGCGGGAGCTGCTCACGCCACCGTGGCGTGGCCTCGATGACCTCGACGCACGGCGAGCAGCCCTCGGAGACGAACAGCAGCAGCTGGGCGCGGCTCGCACTCAGCTGCCGAAGGTCGGTCTCCGTGCCGTCACCGAGCACGACGGGCAGGGCGGGCGTGATGGCCCGCACATAGTCGCCCTGCTCGGCTGGATCGTCATCGGCACCGGTGCTGGACGAGGCGCTCCTGGCGGCATCGCCACGTGCGGGGGCCGTGACGAGAAAGGTCGTGACCGCGGCTGCCCCGGCGGCGGCGAGCCACCACCAGGGGGCGGTGCCGTCGACGACGCGTCCGAGCAGCGAGTCGCCGCCGAACGACCCGACGAGGCCCAGCACCGCCAGGGCGACGAGCCACCCGTTGCGCACCACCGTGCGCCGTCCGATCTGCCCGGGCGCGAACTCGCCGAAGCACGCGCAGTCCACCGGGACGTCGAAGCCCAGCGCGCGCACGACGAGAAGCAGGTATGCCGCGAAGAGCAGCACCGCGGCAACGGCGGCGACGACGCCGAGCCAGCCGCTCGCGACGAGGAGCAGCAGCGCGAGCAGGATCTCGCCCCAGGGCAGCGCCTCGACGGCCGGCTTGCTGTTGAACGGGGCGGGCACCCGCAGGTCGCGGAACGCCTCGGCGGAGCGTCGCGGTGACTGGAGCTTGCCGACGGCGCTGACGACCAGGACGACGGCGAGGATGACAGGTGCGATGGCGAGGGCGTCAGACGGCACGACCGCATTCTAGGCAGCCCGGCGCGACCGGCCCGGGGGAATCCCTGTCGGCGGACTCCTGCACAATCTGCGCATGCGCATCGTGTCGGCCAACGTCAACGGCATCCGCGCCGCCGCCCGCCGCGGGGCGGTCCCATGGCTGCAGCAGGCGGCTCCGGACGTCCTGTGTCTGCAGGAGGTCCGCGCGAGCGACACCGAGCTGGCCAAGGTGCTCGCCGAGATCGGCCTGGGGGACTGGTCGGTCGCGCACACCGAGGGTGATGCGAAAGGACGCGCCGGGGTGGCGGTAGCGACCAGGGAGACCCACACGGCATACGCGGTGGGGCTGGACGGCGACTTCGTCGACGCGGGGCGCTGGGTGGAGGCCGAGATCTCCACGCCCTCCGGGCCCATGACCATCGCCTCGACCTACGTCCACACCGGGGAGGCAGGGACCGACCGGCAGACGGTCAAGTACGAGTTCCTCGACGCCATGAGCCGCAGGATGCGGCGCGCGGCCGCGGCGGGCGGCCTCATGGTCGTGACGGGCGACCTCAACATCGCCCACCGCGAGGCCGACCTCAAGAACTGGAAGGGCAACCTGACCAAGTCCGGCTTCCTCGGGCCCGAACGGGCCTACCTCGACCGATGGCTCGAGGCGGGCGACTGGACCGACGTGCACCGGCGACTGGCGGGCGAGGGCCCAGGCCCATACACGTGGTGGTCCTGGCGGGGAAAGGCGTTCGACAACGACGCCGGCTGGCGGATCGACTACCAGCTCGCGACGAGACGGCTGGCCGAGCGGGCCACCGCTGCTTACGCCGGCCGGGCCCCGACGTATGCCGAGCGGTGGAGCGACCACGCACCAGTCGTCGTCGAATACGCCCTCTGACTTCCGGACTCCGTGCGGTCCCGGCCGATCTATGGGCCAGAATGCACCCATGCCCTCGACGCCCACCGTCCCGACCTCCACACCGCGCAGCCTGTCCGGCATGCAGCCGACGAGCGACTCGCTCCACCTCGGCAACTACATCGGTGCGCTCGTCGAGTGGGTGCGGCTGCAGGAGACTCACGACGCGTACTACTTCGTCGCCGACCTGCACGCCCTCACCGTGGCCACCGACCCGTCGGTCCTGCGGCAGCGCACCCGGATCACGGCAGCGCAGTTCATCGCCGGCGGTGTGGACCCCGGGCGGTCGGTGCTCTTCGTCCAGAGCCACATCTCGCAGCACACCGAGCTGAACTGGATCCTCAGCTGCCTGACGGGCTTCGGCGAGGCGAGCCGGATGACCCAGTTCAAGGACAAGTCGGCCAAGGGCACCAACACGAACGTCGGGCTCTTCACCTACCCGGTGCTCCAGGCCGCGGACATCCTCATCTACGACGCCGACGTCGTGCCGGTCGGCGAGGACCAGCGCCAGCACCTCGAGCTCTCGCGCGACCTCGCGATGCGTTTCAACACCCGCTTCGGCGACACGCTCGTCGTCCCGGAGCCGCACATCATGAAGGCGACCGCGAAGATCCAGGACCTGCAGGACCCGACCGCCAAGATGAGCAAGTCGGCCGCGACGGACGCAGGCCTCGTCAGCCTGCTCGACGAGCCCGGCCGCGTGGTCAAGAAGATCAAGTCGGCGGTCACCGACACCGAGCGCGACATCCGGTTCGACGAGGAGAACAAGCCCGGCGTCTCGAACCTCCTGTCGATCCACTCCGCGCTGTCCGGGCGCTCGATCGGCGAGCTCGAGGCCGACTACTCCGGCAAGGGCTACGGGGACCTCAAGAAGGACGTCGCCGAGGTCGTCGTCGAGGCGGTGACGCCGTTCCGCGACCGGACCCTCGAGCTGATGACCGACCCGGCCGAGCTCGACCGCATCCTTGCCGACGGCGCGGCGCGCGCCCGGGAGGTCGCGGAGGCGACGGTTCGTCGGGTCTACGACAAGGTCGGCCTGCTGCCGCGTCTAGGTCGTTGAGCGCGCACGCCGCCGCGCACGACGACGCGTATCCGACAAGGAGTGGATGACCGATGAAGGCACGGGCCATCGCCTTCTACCTGCCCCAGTACTTCCCGATCCCCGAGAACGACGAGTGGTGGGGGCCGGGGTTCACCGAGTGGACCAACACGGCGCGGGCGCGCCGGCTCTTCCCGGGCCACCAGCAGCCGACCCTGCCCTCGGAGCTGGGCTTCTACGACCTTCGCGTCCCTGAGACCCGCGCGCTCCAGAGCGACCTGGCCCAGGCCTTCGGCGTCGAGGCCTTCGCCTACTGGCACTACTGGTTCGGCAACGGCGACCGCATCCTGGAGCGGCCCTTCGCCGAGGTCCTGGCCAGCGGTGAGCCCGGCATCTCGTTCTGCCTGGCGTGGGCCAACCAGACCTGGACCGGCATCTGGCACGGCGCGCAGGACCGCATCCTCAAGGAGCAGACCTACCCCGGGCCGGAGGACGACCAGCGTCACTTCGACACCGTGCTGCCGGCCTTCCGCGACGAGCGCTACCTCCGCGTCGACGGACGACCCGTGTTCTATGTCTTCCGTCCGGAGGACCTGCCCGACCCACGGGAGTTCGTCGACCGCTGGCAGGCGATGGCCCGCAAGGCCGGCCTCGACGGTCTCTACCTCGTCGCCGAGGCCAGCGACCTGCTCGGCGCGGGGGTTCGCTACTCGCGTGCCGCCGCCGACGGCTTCGACGCCGATGTCTACATGCGCATCCCGGCGCGGGTCGACCGCTACACGCACCTGCGGATGCGCGTGCTGCGCAAGTCCATGGGCGGCGGGCCGGAGATCTACCCGTACAGCGAGGATGCCGCCAGCCTGCACCCCCACGGGCCGACCACCCAGCCGTGTGTCTACCCGAACTGGGACAACACCCCCCGGTCGGGCCGCGGCGGCCTGGTCCTCACCGGCGCCACGCCCGAGAAGTTCCGGCGCAACGTCGAGTCGGCGGTCTCGGTCCTGGCGAACCGCCCGGAGCAGGAGCGGCTCCTGTGGGTCAAGTCGTGGAACGAGTGGGCCGAGGGCAACCACCTGGAGCCGGACCTACGCGACGGTCGAGCCTGGCTCGAAGCCCTGCGCGACGGACTGGCATGAACGGGCGAGGCAGGCCACGGTGAGCCCGGCAGAGACCAGCGGGACAGAGACCAACGGTCCAGAGACCAACGCGCGGCCGTTGCGCATCGCGATGATCTCGTACTACCTGCCGAGCGGCAGCAAGATCGGTGTCGGGTACCAGGTTCACGCGCTCGCGACAGAGCTGGTGCGGCGCGGCCACCAGGTCGACGTCTTCACCGAATGCCCTCCGGTCTCCGGCGCGGCGTACGGCCATCGACAGATCTCCATCTCGGGCCCACTGCGGACGTTTCGCTTCGCGACCCGGCTCCGTCGCATGGACTTCACCGACTACGACGTCCTGCACGCCCACGGCGACGACTACTGGATGTGGCGGCGCCGAGTGGCCAACCACGTCCGGACCCTGCACGGCTCGTGCTTCGAGGAAGCCCTCCGGATCCGGGGGGTCTGGGAGCGTCTCCGGATGGTGCTGCTCGGCTTCAGCGAGGTCCTGGCCAGCCTGGTAGCGGACACGACGGTCGTGGTCTCGCCGGGCACGCGCCGCTGGACACCGTGGGTCCGCGAGGTGATCCCCAACGGCGTCGACCCGAGGCGCTTCCGTCCCGAGCCGGCATCGCGGTCGGCGCACCCGGTGGTCCTGTTCGTCGGGACGTGGGGTGGGCGCAAACGTGGTCGGGAGCTCGCGGACGCCTTCGCCAGCGCGGTCCGCCCGGCTGTGCCTGACGCAGAGCTGTGGATGGTGACCCAGGACGCTCCCGCTGCGGTTCCTGAGGGAGTCCGGGTTCTGGGACGGCTGTCGGACGACGAGCTGGCGCGGGTCTACCAGCAGGCCTGGGTGTTCTGCCTGCCCTCGACCTACGAAGGGTTCGGCATACCGTACGCGGAGGCGATGGCGTCCGGGCTCCCGGTGGTGGCGACCCCCAATGTCGGCGCCCGCTACGTCACCGCGCAGGGTCGGTTCGGCGTGCTTGCCGAGCTCGATGGTCTCGGCCCAGCCTTGGTCGAGCTGCTCACCGACGAGGGCAGGCGACGTGACTTGTCCGAGGCTTCGACGACCCGGGCGAGCGAGTTCAGCCTCGACCACGTCGTCGACGCGTATGAGCGGCTGTACCGCGACCGCGTGGCTACCCCAGGAACGTCGACCGCACTCCCCGCGCCACGACCACGGGCAGCGTCCGCCGATGGCTGAGATCACCGTCGTCATCACGGCACACAACTCGGGGGACATGCTGCAGGTGGCCCTCGACTCCGTGCTCGCGCAGACGTTCGAGGACTACGAGTGCATCATCGTCGACGACGCGTCGACACCGCCCGCCGAGACGCTCGTGCACGTCGAGGACCCACGGGTCACGTTCCTGAGGCTCGAGGCGAACGTCGGCGTCTCGATGGCGCGGAACATCGCTGTGAGCCGGGCGCGAACGCCGTGGATCGCGTTTCTCGACCATGACGACACGTGGAGCCCGGACAAGCTGCTGCTTCAGCACAAGGCACTGCTCGGCTCGCCCGGTGCATGGCTCTCCTACACGGCCTTCGAGTGGTTGTTCGCCGACGGTACGCGACTGGCTGACCCCCTCCGTGAGGTGACCTATCTGGGCCTGCTGGCGGACCAGATGGTCAACATGTCGAGCATCGTGGTCAGCAAGGCAGCCTACGAGCAGGTCGGGGGGTGCAACCCACTCCTCGTGTGGGCGCAGGACCATGACCTCATCCTCAAGCTCGTGATGTTCGGGCCACCACCTGTGTGGGTGAAGGACTGCGTCACGCAGTATCACCTGCACGGGGGCAACCACTCGTCGAACTACCTCGGGAGCATCACGTTCCGCAGGCTCGTCATCGAGCAGCACGAACGCCGTGCGCGTGCCAAGGGCGACGACAGGGTGCTGCCGGCGGCTCGTCGCGGCAGAGAGCGGGCCGACGAGCTGATGGCCGCGCAGTCGTTCGACGCCGCCCGCGCCGCGCACCGTCGCGGCCAGCGCACGGAGACCGCCCGTGAGCTCGCGCGTCACCTGCGGGCGCGTGCGAGCCTGGTGGCCCGTCGAGTCTCGGCGAGGGGACGGTCACTCAGGGGCGCGCGTCAGCAGCCTGAGCACGGGACCGCCGATCCGCGCGACCGGGCCGGGTAGCGCGCCCATGATGGCCCGCCCGTCGGATCGCGTCATGCCGCTGCGGGCCACGACGATGAGCACGATGTAGACGGGTGCTCCCACCGCGACGGCCAGGACAGCGAGCAGGACCGGTGGCGCGTCGACGGCGCCTGCAACCAGCCAGGCGAGAATCCCGCTGACGGCGCCGATGAGCACCGGGAGTCCGCGCCCCAGGACGTGGACGGTGGCAAGGCCCAGCGCCCGCGCCTCGCTGCGCACGATGATCATGAGCCGGGTCACGACGCCCGCCCCGTTCGCGATGGCGGCGCCCCAGACGCCGATAACGGGGATCAGGGCCACGATTGCGGCGATGTTCACGGCCAGGCCGGCGACGTTCGACCACAGGACCGTCCGGCCGGCGAGGCGGGCCTGGACGAAGGCCTGCAGCGGGTTGCCCGCGACCACGATTCCGCCGAAGACGCCGGTGACGAGCAGGAGCGGAGCGGCCGAGGTGAAGCTCGAGCCGTACAGCGTCGGGATCAGCAGGGCGAGTGCGGGCAGGGCGACAGCGAGCAAGAGGCCCGCTATGGACGCGGAGGCGCGGACGGTTCGCAACAGGGCCGGGAGCACCGCGTGCTCGTCGATCTCGCGCAGACCGGAGATGGCCGGCACGAGGGGTCCGACGAGCGCCTGGGCCGGGCTGAACAGGTGCGCGGCGAGCCCGAATGCCAGTGCGTAGGCGCCGACCGCCTCGGGGGTGGACCAGGCGGTCAACGCGAAGACCTCGGTGCGAGACCCGACGAGGATGGCGAGCAGCCCCGCGAGGCCGGTCGGAAGGGCGTAGGGCCAGAATCCCGGTGGGAAGCGGGGCGGGATGCGGGGGCGGAAGAGCGCGCGCCGGTAGTCCCGGGCGACGAAGACCAGGGCGAGGCCGACGATCACGCCGTTGCCGGCGAGCCGGGTGACCCAGATGGCATCCGGGGTGCCCACCTGCAGGGCCGCGACCACGACGGCGGCCTGCGTGACGAGGCCGCTGATGAGGACCACCTGCGCAACCTGCGCGGTCTTGTTCTCGATCCCCAGCGCCTGAGGAGCCCCGTTCAGCACCGCGGGAATCAGGATGCCGAGCAGGAGGACCGCGACGAGCAGCGCGGGGCTCACCTGCAGCACGAGGATCAGCACGAGCGTGAGGATGGGAACCTCGACCATGAGCCGGAATCCCTGCCCCGAGGCGAGCAGCCGCTTGACCTCGTCGCGCCGGTTCGCGGAATGGGCCTTGGCCCCGAACTGGATGACCCCGGGGCCTACTCCCAGCGCCAGGACTGCCGCAGAGATCTCGAACAGCGTGGTGAGGAACGCGAGACGCCCATACTCCTCGACGCCGAGCACGCGCGCGACGAGGAGGTTGACGCCGAAGGCGATCGGCACCGACACGAAGGTGTTGATGATGGTCCAGTACGCACCGCGGACCGCCCCGTGCTGCAGCGATGCACGCGTGGTGTCGGCGGGGTCCGCGGGCGTTGGCTGCGGGTCGCGCTGGGGGTCGGGCTGGGGGTCGGGCTGCGGATCGCGCTGGGAGCCGGGCTGCGGGCCGGGCTGGGAGCCGGGTTGGGAGTCGGCGGGCTGGGGTGGCTCGGCGCTCACGGGCGGACACCGTCCTGCCGACCTGGTGTCACCTCGCGTGCGGGCCCCGGGTCGTGGCTGAGGCCTCGTCGCAGCTGTCCGCCCCTGTTGCTCGCTGAGGGCAGCGTCGCTGTCAGTACCATTCGGGGCCGTAGTCGATCTCGTACGTCTGGTGGGGAGACCGGCTGCCGATGACCTTGGCCGGCACCCCGCTGACGACGGTCCACGGTTCGACGTCACGGTGGACGACGGATCCTGCGGCGACGACGGCGCCCTCGCCGATCGTCACTCCCTTGAGCACGATCACGCTGCTTCCGAGCCAGACGCGATCCTCGATCCGGATGCTGCCGAGGCGGCCGTCGAAGCCCGGTGCGTTGATGTCGTGGTCGGCGGTGATGAGCTGGGTGCGGCTGGCGATCACGACATTCCGGCCGAGCGTGATCCCGCCGCGCGCGTCCAGCAGGCACAGCCGACCCACGTGGCAGTTGCCCTCGATGGTCAGGTTCTGTGCCGCGAGGACCTCGGACCCGCCGAACAGGTACGTGTGCTCACCGGCGCTGAGACCCAAGGCACGCAGATAGGCGAGCCGCGCAGAGTTCCAGGGGACATGGGTCAGCAAGCGGTTGTGCAGGAGCTCCGCGACACCCCTGTTCGGCGTCACTTTCCGCAGGGGCCGGGGCAGGCGAGAGCGGAGCGTCGGCGAGGACATGGTGTAGATGGTCGCACACTCCCCGGGCGGCTCCGCTGTAGCCTGTCGCGATGGAGACGGGCGTTCACGATGGCACCGTCTACGTCAGCAAGTTTCCACCGTCGCGCAGCGGGATCGCGCTCTATGCACGCGTGTTCCAGCGCGTCCTCGAGCGACGTGGCCCCGTAACAGCTGTCCAGGCCCCACCGGACCCGTCCGACGCGCAGACCCTTCGCGCAGCCGCGCGCGGGTGGCGCCTGGGCAGGCGCCTGAGGCGTAGCAGCGCATCGTTGTGCCATGTCGAGCTCGGCGGGCGGTCGCTCTTCGAGTTCTTCCTCTGCGTCGGGCTGGTGACCGCGGGTGGTGGTCCGCGACTCGTCGTCACGTGCCACGACGCGCCGTCGCTCGTCGGCGCGTCTTTGCTGTTTCGCGGGCTCGACCGCCGCGGTTTCCGGCGTGCTGGACTCCTGCTGTCGTCCACCGTGGGAGCCCGCCTCGAACGCCGTGTCATCGCGTCGGCCGCGACCGTGCTGGCGCTGACCGGGGAAGGCGCCGACCGGCTCGCACTGAAGTTCGGGCGCGTGGTTCACCCGCTGCCACATGTCGTCGACCACCCGGTACTCGCTGCCAAGAATCGCGCAGTGTTCCTCCCTGGGCCGGTGGCCGACGCAGCGGAGGTCGAAGCGATAGCCGACGTCACGGCTCAGTCCGGGTGGAGCCTCGTGGTCGGCTCCTGCTCACCGGCGCTCAGACGGCACCTCGTGGAGGTCTTCGGTGACCGCCCGGACGTCGAGTTCACGGGGTTCCAGATGGAGGACGATCTGCTCGCAACCTTCGCGGCCGCCGGCATCGTGGTCCGTTTCCGCCGGCCGTCCGAAGGCGACAACGCCTTCGCTGCGAGCGGTCCGCTCATGTGGGGTGCCTCCCGAGGTTGTGTCTGCATCACCAACGACGGCAGGGCGGGAGCCCAGGAGCTGGCCACCGATGGCCTGGTCGTCCTGACCCCGGATCCGGTCGCCGGACTGGCGCAGGCCATCGCCGACTACACGCCCGCGACCGCGTCGCTCATCAGCGAGCGCACGCAGGAGATCCACGGCGTCCCCGCGGTCGCGGAGCTCTACCGGCGTGCCCTGACGAGCTGAAGCCGGCCGTGATCGTCGCTGCTCAGGAGCCGGACGGGCGCAGCGGCTTGCGGGCGACCATGACGATCATCGGACCCAGGGTCGGGCGCGCGATCGACATCCGGTTGAGCCCCTGCTTGACGACCCGGCGGACTGACGACGCGTCCTCGGTGTGGAAGTGCCGGCTCGTGGAGTACTCGATCTCCAGGCCGGCGATGGCCATGCAGCGCTCGACCTCGGGGAAGAGGTACTCGCGGGCGTGCCGGGCGTGTGGGACCCCGCCGATCCAGTCGTCGAGCGGGGTGTGCACCGTGCCGCCGCGCAGCAGCCGGATGCGGTTCATGACGTATGCCGCGTTGGGCGTCGTGAAGAACAGGTACCCGCCGGGTCGCAGGATCCGGGCGACCTCGCTGAGGGAGCGTACGGGGTAGTCGCGCAGATGCTCGAAGACCTCGGTGAAGATCACGCCGTCGAACGAGTCGTCGTCGAGCGGGTAGGGGGTGCGCTCGAGGTCCCACTCGACGTAGTCGACGCCGCCAGCCGCCAGCAGGTCCTTCATGCGGCCCTCGGTGCCGTCGGCCCAGCCGTCGGAGGCCACGCCGATGTCCACGGCGGTCGCGTCGTAGCCGCGGTCCGCGATCTTGACGATCTGGTCACCGGGAGCCGCACCCAGCTCGACGATGCGGGCCGGGGGCTGCAGACGCTCCGCGATCAGCTCGCCCAGGAACGCATACCTCGCCTGGGCGGTGACGTGCAGACTCATGGGCGGCACCCTACCCGGCCCGACTCGTCTGTGCGGCTGATGTTCCGGCGGCTCGCCACGTTCGGTACGGTCGGGGTCGTGAGTGTTGGCCATCCCACGACGATCGGTGTCTCGATCCCGATCCCGTCACCGCACGGCGAGTTCCTCCAGGAGCGTCGCGGCGCGTTCGGTGACACGTCCGCGTGGCAGATCCCCGCTCACATCACCCTGCTGCCCCCGACCGAGGTCGACGACGAGGGGTATGCCGCCTTCCGCGAGCACTGCGCGAAGGTGGCCGCCCAGCACGGCCCCTTCCGGGTCGTGCTGCGGGGCACCGGCACGTTCCGCCCGGTCTCCGATGTGGTGTTCATCCAGGTGGCGCAGGGAGTGTCGGCCTGTGAGGGCCTCGAGTCCGACCTGCGGTCCGGCCCCGTGCAGCGCGAGCTCGAGTTCAACTACCACCCGCACGTGACGATCGCCCACAACGTCCCTCTGGACGCCCTCAACCGTGCGTTCGACGAGCTTGCCGACTACAGCATCGACTTCCACGTGACGTCGTACTACCTCTACGAGCTGGGCACGGACGACGTGTGGCGCCCCGTTCACGAGTTCGAGCTGTCGGGAGGCTGACCGGTGCCGAGGTTCCAGGCGTTGACCACGTGGGTCAAGGCCTCGCGACCGTATGAGGCATGGCGCCGCTACGCCATCGCCAACGGCAACCTGCTGGCGGCGGGGGTGGCCTACTTCGCTTTCTTCTCGCTCTTCCCGGCCCTGGCCCTCGCCTTCGCGGTGTTCGGGACCATCCTCAAGGACCGGCCCGATGTCATGCAGACCCTCGTCCAGTCGGTCAACGACGCGTTCCCCGGGATGGTCAAGACACCGGAGACGCCGAACGGCGTCATCAGCATCGAGGCGCCTTCCAGCCTGACCCTGACCATCACCGGCGTCATCTCGTTCGTCACCCTGCTCCTCGCGGGCCTTGGCTGGGTGGGCGCGTTGCGCACTGGGATCCGGGGGCTGTTCGGCCTCAAGGCCTCGAGCGACAACGTCGTGTTCCGGCGGGTCCGCGACCTGTTCGCACTCGTGACCCTCGGGGCGGCCATCCTCGTGTCGGCCTTCGTCACGAGCGCCGTGGGCGGCTGGACCGGCACCGTGGCAGGCTGGCTCGGGCTGAGCGGCACCGGACCCTTGGTCGGCGTGCTCGGGTTCGTGCTCGGGGTCGCCCTCGACACCGCCATCATGGTCATCCTGCTGCGGATGTTCTCGCGGATCTCGCTGCCGTGGCGCAACGTCCGCGACGGCGCCGTGCTCGGCGCGCTCGCGATCACGCTGCTCAAGCTGATCGGTGGCTACCTCGTCAGCAGGGTGACGTCGAACCCCCTCCTCGGTGCCGTCGCCGTCTCCGTCGGTCTGCTCTTCTGGCTCAACCTCATCTCCCGCATCATCCTGCTGTCGGCGGCCTGGGCGGCCGCCAACGTCGACGTCGAGCGACTGGGCGCCGCGAACATCGGCCCGACGCTCGACCGCGTCGGCACCCCCGATCAGGACCTGCCGCGTCCTCCGGCTCTGTCCGCCGCGGCCGCCGGCGCGATGTCGGCCCCTCCGCCCGCCACCGGCGCCCCGACGTATGCCGCGCCGCTGGATGCGACGGAACGGCATACGTCAGCGGGGGGCTCGCGGGCGGCGGACCGGGTCAGCGTCGCGGCCGGAGCCGTGCTCGGTGCGGCCGCGACGGCCGCCGTGCTCGGGACACGTCGCAGGCGCCGGCGCTGACGACGCCTGGGAGTGGGCTCGAAAGGCCATCTGAAGGAACCACTCGATCGGGCGCGCGTGTGTCAGCTCGAGTGGCCGGAGCCAGAGCTACGGGACGGCGCGGTAGGCGCGCTCGTCACAGGCGACGAGGCCGACGGAGGTCACGTGGAGCTCCCGTCACTGCGGCGGCGGGCCCGACGGACACCCATGATGGTGGCGATGGCGACGAGGAGCACCGCGAGTGCGCCGCCTCCGACGAGAAGCACCGACTCACGGCCCGATCCGGCGATGGAGGCCACCGCCAGCTCGACCGACGACGGCGGGGGCGTGGTGATACCGGCGGCGGGCGTCGCCGGTCCGGCCGAGGGCTTCACGGCCGTCGCGGTCGTGGCGCTCGGTGGTGTCGCCTCGCCCGGTGAGACGAGACGCCCGACGGGCGTGACGCGCCCCGCGTTGGCGAAGCCCCAGTCGAGCAGCGCCGCAGTCGGCTTCCACGAGCCGGTGACGCTGCCCATCTGGGCGACCAGGAGGGTGCGGCCGCCGCGCGTCGCGGCGCCGATGAACGTGTGCTGGGCGCGATCGGTCCGGCCCGGCTTGATCCCCACGGCACCCTGGTAGTGCCTGAGCAGGTCGTTGATGTTGTAGATGTGGAACGGCTTCCACACCTTGCCCGACACGTCCTTGCCGCCCGGAAAGACCGCGTCGCGCTTGACGATCGTCGAGCGGAACTCCGGGAGCAGCATGGCCTGCCGGGCGATGAGGGCAAGGTCGTAGGCGCTCGAGCGCTGGTTGCCCTCGTCGAGACCGCTCGGGTCGACCACCACGGTGTCGAAGGCGCCGATCTGCTGGGTCGTCTCGTTCATCAACGCCACCGTGCGGTCGTAGCCGCCGGCCGCGTCGGCCAGCGTGTAGACGGCGTCGTTGGCGGAGAACATCAGCATCGCGTCGAACAGGCTGTGGACCGGATAGGGGTTGCCGGCGATGATTCCCACCCGCGAGCCCTCCGCGTTCTGCGCGTCCGCGCTCGCGCGGACCACGGTGCGGGGGTCGAGCCGCGGCATCAGGGTCAGCGCCGTCAGGGTCTTCAGTGTGCTCGCGGGGCGCAGCCACGCGTGCGGCGACTTTGCGGCCAGGATCTCGCCGGTGCCGAGGTCCGCGATGACGTAGGAGACGTCGAAGACGTCAGGGGGTGCCGGCACTCCGGGACGGGCATCGACGACGACGCCGGTCGACCCGAGCCGGGAGCCTCCGACGACCGTGTCCGCGGCCCATGCGGGGTGAGCGAACGGCGTGGGAGGGGCGTTACGGCATACGGTCCGCGGTTTGGCCGGTCTGGCTGGCTTGATCGGCGCGCCGGGGCGCGGAGGCGGCGTGACTGTCGCTTTGGGCGTCACGGGAGCAGTCGTGGGCGTCGTCGGCTCGGCGCTAGGGAAAACCCGTGGGGTGAGCACGACGCCGGGAGGCACGACGGTCGGGGTCTGCCAAGGCGCACACGTCGGCCCGGCCGCCGGAGCGGCAGCAGGCGCGACGGCAGGAGAGCCAGCGGGCGCGACCGCCGGGGCGCCGGCCGACGCCACACCCGGTGCCATGGCCGGCTCGGCGGCTCCCGCCGTCGTCACCGACAGGCCCAGTGCGGTTGCGCTGAGCAGGGCGCCCGCGACGGGGATCGTCCACGGGCGTCGCTGGCTCCGGTCAGCAGTCGTCATCGCCGGGAAAGACTAACCCGCCCCGGAGGTCCGGGGCGGGCGGTCGGACGAAGTGTCGTCAGGTCTACAGCACCTCGCGGTGGACGAGCGCGTGGCGCAGGTCCCGGTTCAGCTGGTTGATGACGTCGAGCGGGATCTCCTTGGGGCAGGCCAGGGAGCACTCGCCGATGTTGGTGCAGCCGCCGAACCCCTCGGCGTCGTGCTGGCTCACCATGGTGACGACCCGCGCGTCACGCTCCGGCTGGCCCTGCGGAAGCTCGCCCAGGTGGGTGATCTTCGCGCCCATGAAGAGCATGCCGGAGGCGTTGGGACACGCCGCGACGCAGGCGCCGCAGCCGATGCAGGCTGCGGCCATGAACGCGCGGTCCGCCTTCGGCTTGGGCACGGGGACCGAGTGGGCCTCCGGCGCCGCGCCGGTGTTCGCGCTGATGAAGCCGCCGGCCTGGATGATCCGGTCGAACGACGTGCGGTCGACGACGAGGTCCTTGATCACCGGGAAGGCGTCGGCCCGCCACGGCTCGATGGTGATCTCGTCGCCGTCCTTGAACGAGCGCATGTGCAGCTGGCAGGTCGTCGTGACCTCCGGCCCGTGCGCCTTGCCCGAGATCATCAGACCGCACATGCCACAGATGCCCTCACGGCAGTCGGAGTCGAAAGCGATCGGCTCCTCCCCGCGGGCGTTCAGCTGCTCGTTGAGCACGTCGAGCATCTCGAGGAAGGACATGTCGGGGGAGATGTCCGTGACCGGGTAGGTCACCATCTCGCCCTTCGCCTTCGGACCGGACTGGCGCCAGATCTTGAGGGTGAGGTTCATCGGGGTGTTCTCGGTCACTTGTAGCTCCGCTGCTTCATCTCGACGAACTCGTAGACGAGGTCTTCCTTGTGCAGGACCGGTGCCCCGCCCTCACCGCCCCACTCCCACGCCGCGACGTACGCGAACTCGTCGTCGTGGCGCAGCGCCTCGCCGTCCTCGGTCTGGCTCTCGGCACGGAAGTGCCCGCCGCACGACTCCCGCCGGTGCAGGGCGTCGATGCACATCAGCTCGCCGAGCTCGAGGAAGTCGGCGACGCGGCCGGCCTTCTCGAGGCTCTGGTTGAGGGTCTCGGCGGACCCGAGCACCTTGAGGTTGCGCCAGAACTCGTCGCGCAACCCGCGGATGAGGTCGATGGCCTTGAGCAGGCCCTCCTCGCTCCGCTCCATGCCGCAGTACTCCCACATGATGCTGCCGAGCTCACGGTGGAAGGAGTCGACCGACCGGTCGCCGTTGATCGACAGCAGCCGGGATACGCGGGAGTCGACCTCGGCCTTCGCCTCGACGACGTCGGGGTGGCTCTCGTCCAGCTGGGGGTACGGACCCTTGGCGAGGTAGTCGCGGATGGTGTGCGGCAGCACGAAGTAGCCATCGCCCAGGCCCTGCATGAGGGCTGAGGCGCCGAGCCGGTTGGCCCCGTGGTCGGAGAAGTTCGCCTCACCGGTGACGAAGAGGCCGGGGATGCTCGACTGGAGGTCGTAGTCGACCCACAGGCCGCCCATCGTGTAGTGCACCGCCGGGTAGATGCGCATCGGCACCTCGTAGGGGTTCTCGCCCGTGATCCGCTGGTACATGTCGAGCAGGTTGCCGTACTTCTCGGCGATCGCCTCGGCGCTCATCCGCTTGAGCGCGTCGGTGAAGTCGAGGTAGACGCCACGGCGGAAGTCGCCGACCTTCGGGCCGACACCCCGGCCCTCGTCGCAGACGTACTTCGCTGCGCGAGAGGCGATGTCACGGGGGACCAGGTTGCCGAAGGAGGGATAGATCCGCTCGAGGTAGTAGTCGCGGTCCTCCTCGGGGATCTGCCGCGGGTCCTTGTCGCAGTCCTCGGCCTTCTTGGGCACCCAGATCCGCCCGTCGTTGCGCAGCGACTCCGACATGAGCGTCAGCTTGCTCTGGTGCTCGCCCGAGACCGGGATGCACGTCGGGTGGATCTGCGTGTAGCACGGGTTGCCGAAGTAGGCGCCCTTGCGGTGCGCGCGCCACGTCGCGGTGACGTTGCTGCCCATCGCGTTGGTCGACAGGAAGAAGACGTTGCCGTAGCCACCGCTCGCCAGGACGACGGCGTCGGCCAGGTGGGTCTCGACCTCACCTGTCACGAGGTCGCGGGCGATGATGCCGCGGGCCCGGCCGTCGACGACGACGAGCTCGAGCATCTCGTGGCGGCTGAACATCTCGACGGTGCCGGCAGCCACCTGACGCTCGAGCGCCTGGTAGGCGCCGAGGAGCAGCTGCTGCCCCGTCTGGCCGCGGGCGTAGAACGTCCGCGACACCTGAACCCCGCCGAAGGAGCGGTTGTCGAGGAGGCCGCCGTACTCGCGCGCGAAGGGCACGCCCTGCGCGACGCACTGGTCGATGATGCTGGTGCTGACCTCGGCGAGGCGGTAGACGTTCGACTCGCGGGAGCGGTAGTCACCGCCCTTGACCGTGTCGTAGAAGAGGCGATACGTCGAGTCGCCGTCCTCCTTGTAGTTCTTGGCCGCGTTGATGCCGCCCTGGGCCGCGATCGAGTGGGCGCGGCGCGGGGAGTCCTGGTAGCAGAAGGTCTTCACGCGGTAGCCGGCCTCACCGAGCGTCGCGGCGGCCGCGCCACCTGCGAGTCCGGTGCCGACGACGATGACCGAGAGCTTGCGCCGGTTGGCCGGGTTGACCAGGGCCGCCTCGAACTTGCGCGTGCTCCAGCGGTCCGCGATCGGTCCCTCCGGCGCCTTGGTGTCCTGGATCGGGTCGCCCTCGGAGTAGAGGCCGTGGATGAGCGGTGCGTTGGCTGTCGTGGTCATCGGTCAGCTCCCCTTGACGATTCCGAACAGGATCGCGAGCGGCGGCAGCGCGAACCCGACGCTGATGACGAGCGCGATGATCGTGGCCTGGTACTTCGCGCGCCTCCGGGTCCGGGCGCTCCCGGTCCACCCGAGCGTCTGCGCGGCGCTCCAGACGCCGTGCCACAGGTGCAGGCCGAGGGCCACGAGAGCGAGCAGGTAGATCAGCACGACCCACCAGACCTGGAAGCTCGAGATGACGAGCTGCCCTGCGCTGTCACCGGATACGGCGTCCGGGCCGACGTTGAACTTGAGGATCGTGAACTGCAGCAGGTGCCAGACGAGGAAGAGCAGGATGGCCACTCCACCCCAGCGCATCACCTTGCTCCGGAGCGTCGCCTTCGCCGCCTCCTTGGCGACGTAGCGCGTGGTCCGGGCCCCGCGGGCCCGGCTCCACAGGTAGAACGCGGACCAGGCGTGCACGACGAGCGCGACCACCAGCAGGACCCGCAGGATCCACAGCAGGCCACCGAACGGCAGGAACGGCGTGAACATCGTGCGCAGGTGCAGGGCGTAGTCGTCGAACTCAGCGACACCGCCGAAGATCTTGAGGTTTCCGTACATGTGCAGGAACACGTAGAGCACGAAGAACGCACCGGAGACGGCCATGAGCAGCTTCATGAACACGGTGGTGCGGTGTGCCGCGGCAGGTTTACGTGCCCCCGCCTCGGGGAGAGTGTTGGTGGCCACGGACGCACCTTATCGCCGCGCTTCGGCGCCCCCGCTCGCTACTCCGGGGTAGACGGTCGACTGTGACAATTTCAACAAAGCGCGTTCAGTGTGCGGTCACCCGCCCTTTCCGCGTCGAGTGAGTCAGAGCGCTCACTCGACGGTGGGACGGAGCGCTCAATCGACTCTGGGGTGTGGTGGGGCTCCGGACTTGCGACGGCCGATCTTGGATCCGAGCCAGACGAGCGGGTCGTAGTGCCGCCCGGCGACCCTCTCCTTCATCGGGATGATGGCGTTGTCGGTGATCCGGATGTGCTCGGGGCAGACCTCGGTGCAGCACTTGGTGATGTTGCACATCCCGATGCCCTGCTGGTCGCGGGCGAGGTCGGCGCGGTCGGTGCGCGCGTCGAGCGGGTGCATGTCGAGCTCGGCGGCACGGATGAGGAACCGCGGCCCGGCGAAGGCGTCCTTGTTGGCCTCGTGGTCGCGCACGACGTGGCAGGTGTTCTGGCAGAGGTAGCACTCGATGCACTTGCGGAACTCCTGCGAGCGCTCCACGTCCACCTGAGCCATCCGGTACTCACCGGGTGCGAGGTCCGGCGGCGCGAACGCCGGGATCTCACGAGCCTTGGCGTAGTTGAAGGACACGTCGGTGACGAGGTCGCGAACGACGGGGAACGTCCGCATCGGGGTCACGGTGACCGTCTCGCCCTCGGCGTAGGTCGACATCCGTGTCATGCACAGCAAGCGGGGTATGCCGTTCACCTCGGCGCTGCACGACCCGCACTTGCCCGCCTTGCAGTTCCAGCGGACCGCGAGGTCACCGGCCTGCGTGGCCTGGAGCCGGTGGATGACGTCGAGGACGACCTCGCCCTCGTTGACCTCGACCGTGTACTCGACGAGCTCGCCGCCGGTCTCGTCGCCCCGCCAGACCCGGAACGTCGCGTCGTAGCTCATGACCCGCTCCCTTCGCTTCGTCCGGCCGGCTCGGGCAGGGCTGCCAGCTCGTCCGGGGTGAGGTACTTGCCCAGCTCGGCGCGCGTGAACAGGGCGAGCAGGTCGTCGCGCATCGGCGGCATCGGCTGCTCCTCGACCGTGATCCCGGTGCCGTCCGGCGTCATCGAGCAGATGAGGTTCTTCGCGCGCCACTCGGGGTTCATGCCGGGGTAGTCGTCGCGGGTGTGTCCGCCGCGGCTCTCCTTGCGCTGCAACGCGGCTCGCGCGACGCACTCGCTGACGGCGAGCATGTTGTGCAGGTCGAGCGCGAGGTGCCAGCCGGGGTTGAACTGCCGGTGGCCTTCGACGGTGAGGTGCCGGCTGCGCGCCTTGAGGTCCTCGAGGGCGGCCAGGGCCCGCTCGATCTCGGGCGCGGTGCGGATGATGCCGACGAGGTCGTTCATCGTCTGCTGCAGCTCCTGGTGGAGCGAGTAGGGGTTCTCGCCGCCCTCCTCCTCGAACGGTGCGAGCGCTGCCGCAGCGGCGGCGTCGATGGCCGCCTGCGGCACCTCGGGCCGCGTCTGCCCGAGCCCTTCGACGTATGCCGCAGCGCTGGCCCCCGCACGGGCGCCGAACACGAGCAGGTCCGACAGGGAGTTGCCACCGAGCCGGTTCGACCCGTGCATCCCGCCGGACACCTCGCCGGCGGCGAACAGCCCGGGCACGCGGGCGGCCGCGGCGGTGTCGGGGTCGACCTCGACACCGCCCATGACGTAGTGGCAGGTCGGTCCGACCTCCATCGGCTCGGTCGTGATGTCGACGTCGGCAAGCTCCTTGAACTGGTGGTGCATCGAGGGCAGCCGCTTCATGATCTCGGCGGCGCTGCGGCGCGAGGCGATGTCGAGGAAGACCCCGCCGTGGGGTGACCCGCGGCCTGCCTTGACCTCGGAGTTGATCGCGCGGGCGACCTCGTCACGCGGGAGCAGCTCCGGTGGTCGCTTGTTGTTGTCCGGGTCGGTGTACCAGCGGTCGCCCTCTTCCTCGGTCTCGGCATACTGGCCGCGGAACACGTCGGGCACGTAGTCGAACATGAACCGCCGGCCCTCGGAGTTCTTGAGGATGCCGCCGTCGCCGCGCACTGACTCCGTGACGAGGATTCCCTTGACCGACGGCGGCCACACCATGCCGGTCGGGTGGAACTGGACGAACTCCATGTTGACGAGCGTCGAGCCGGCCCGGAGGGCGAGCGCGTGGCCGTCGCCGGTGTACTCCCACGAGTTGGAGGTCACCTTGAACGACTTGCCGATCCCGCCTGTGGCGAGCACGACGGCCGGTGCGTTGAACCGCACGAAGCGGCCGGACTCGCGCCAGTAGCCGAAGCCGCCGGCGACGGCTCCGTCTGCGTCCCGGAGCAGCTCGGTGATGGTGCACTCGGCGAAGACCTTGAGGCGGCTCTCGGCGTCGCCGGTCTCACGCGCGTCGTCCTGCTGGAGCGAGACGATCTTCTGCTGCAGGGTCCGGATCAGCTCGAGGCCGGTGCGGTCCCCGACGTGAGCGAGCCTGGGGTACTCGTGGCCGCCGAAGTTGCGCTGGCTGATCCGCCCGTCCGCGGTCCGGTCGAACAGGGCACCGTACGTCTCGAGCTCCCACACCCGGTCGGGGGCCTCCTTCGCGTGCAGCTCGGCCATGCGCCACGAGTTGAGGAACTTGCCGCCTCGCATCGTGTCGCCGAAGTGCACCGACCAGCTGTCGTTGCTGTTGACGTTGCCCATGCTCGCGGCGATCCCGCCCTCGGCCATGACCGTGTGAGCCTTGCCGAAGAGGGACTTGCACACGATCGCGGTGCGCATGCCCGCCTCGCGTGCGGCGATGGCCGCACGAAGCCCGGCTCCTCCGGCGCCGACGATCAGGACGTCGTAGTCATAGGTCTCGAGCTCGGCGCTCATCAGTTGACGAACCTCAGATCGGTGATGGCCCCGATGGACACGAGGGCGATGTAGGCGTCCGTGAGCATGAGCGTGCCGAGGGTGATCCAGGCCAGCTCCATGTGCCGCGTGTTGAGCCGGGACACCACGGTCCAGGCGCGGTACCGGACGGGGTGCTTCGAGAAGTGCTTGAGGCGGCCGCCGATGAGATGGCGGCACGAGTGGCAGGACGTCGTGTAGAGCCAGAGGAAGCAGACGTTGACGACCATGATGACGGTGCCCAGGCCGATGCCGAAGCCGCCGTCGGCGCCGTGGAAGGCACGGATGGCGTCGTAGGTGTTGAGGGCCGAGACGACGAGGGCCGCGTAGAAGAAGTAGCGGTGGATGTTCTGCAGGATCAGCGGAAAGCGGGTCTCACCGGTGTACGACCCGTGGGGCTCGGCCACCGCGCAGGCCGGCGGCGACAGCCAGAACGACCGGTAGTAGGCCTTGCGGTAGTAGTAGCAGGTGAGGCGGAAGCCGAGCAGGAACGGCAGGATGAACAGCGCGAAGGGTACGAAGGGCGGGAACTCGCCGAACCACGTGCCGAAGTCGCGTGATGCCGGGATGCACGATTCGGAGACACAGGGGGAGGAGAACGGCGAGAGGTAGTGGTACTCCTCGACGAAGTAGGCCCGCTGAGAGACCGTCCGCACGAGTGCATAGAGCAGCCACAGGGTGAGCAGGACGAAAGTGACGACCGGCTGAACCCACCACCGGTCGACTCGGAGCGTGCGTTCCGCGAGCCGTGCTCTGCCGGGTGTGCCCACACCCCCTGGGACAGAACCGCCCGACGCCGACCCAGAGTCGAGTCGCGTACCACTCATCGTCAGAACCTCCACCGTCGTTGGCCGGGCGCCGTCGATCACTCTAGGTCCGGGCCCGCCTCGATGGTGGTTGTTGACGCGATCGCTTTGTCGGCGTTGCGGCTCAGGCGGCCGGCGCGCGCACGCCGGCGCGCCGACGACCGGCGAGCACGTGCTCGAAGTGCTCCACGAGACGCACGACGACGCTCGCCCACGACCGGTCGCGGACTCGTTCGAGGCCGCGCCGGCCGAGGTCCGCACGGTGCCGCTCGGAGGCGAGCACCCGGCATACCTCGTCGCGCAGGGACCCCTCGCGCGTGGGGTCGAACAGGTAGCCGTTGACGCCCTCGTCGACGAGGTCGACAGGGCCGCCCGCCCGGGGCACGACCACGGGCAGGGCGGTCGCGCCGGCCTCCTGGATCGTCTGGCCGAAGGTCTCGGCGGTGCCCGTGTGGACGAACACGTCGAGGCAGGCGTAGGCGCGGGCCAGGTCGTCGCCGTGCCGCGCCCCGAGGAACACGGGGGAGCGGTTCGGCCGGCCTGGCGACGAGGCGACCGCCTCGGCGAGAACCGCTCCGAGCAGGGCTCGCGACGGACCGTCGCCGACGACGACGAGGCGGGTGCCCGGCAGGTCGGCCAGCTCGGCGAGCCGGTCGACCTCCTTCTCCGGCGCGAGCCGTCCGACGTAGCCGATGAGCAGCTCCCCGTCCGGGGCCAGGTCCCGGCGCATCGCCCGCGTGAGGGCATCCAGACGCCAGGCCGGGTTGAAGAGTGCGGCGTCGACGCCCCTGCCCCACAAGGCGGTTCGCGGCACGTCATGGCTGCGGAGGTCAGCCAGCGACTGGGTCGAGGGTGCCAGCGTCAGGTCGGCCCACGAGTGGATCCGTCGGATCCACCGCCACGTCGTCGCGGCCGCGGCGGTGCCGGCGGCGCCGGGCGTGTGCTGCCGCACGTATGCGGCCATGTCGGTCTGGAAGACGGCGACGCTGGGCAGCTCGAGACGGCGGGCCGCGGCGAGGCCGCCTGCCCCGAGCACGAACGGGCTGGCGACATGCACGACATCGGGCCCGAAGCCCTCGAGCACGCGTTCGATCTCGGGCATCGGCAGCCCGACGTCGAACTGCCGGACGGGCAGGGATGTGACGCGGTGGACTGCGGCGCCGTAGAAGGTGGCAGGACCCTGCTCCCGGGTCCGGGGTGCGATGACGGTGACGTCGTGCCCACTCTCGGTGAGGTGCTCGACGACCCGGCACACGCTGTTGGTGACGCCGTTGACACTCGGGAGGAACGACTCGGTCACGATCGCGACTCGCACAGTTCCACGGTGCCGACCGCAGGTCGCCGGTGGGCGACCTGCGGGGGTGTCTCCGATGGCGGGTGGGTGACAACCCTTCTGACTACAGGTTGCCCCTCAGTGCCACTGAGCGACGCACACCCGGCCCACGGACATATCTAGGGTCCCGCCGGGGTTGCCGTCGCCAACGGTGGTCAGGTGAGGTCGGTGCGGCCGAGGGCGGTGAGGGCCTCGACGATCTTCTTGACGTCCTGAGCGCGGTCGGGGCGCGTGATGAGCAGGGCGTCCTGGGTGTCGACGACCACGAGGTCCTCGACCCCGATGAGGGCCACGAGGCGGCCACCGGTCGCGACCGTGGCCTTCGAGTCGATCGTGATGATGTCGTCGGCCGGTCCGATGGCCGTGATCCCCGGGAGCTCGGCCGAGGGGGCGACGAGGCCGGCCAGGGACGCGAAGTCTCCGATGTCGTCCCAGCCGAGAGCGGCCGGCACGACCGCGACCCGGCCTGCGGCGGCGGCCGGCTCGGCGACGGCATGGTCGATGGCGATCTTGGGCAGGGTCGGCCACAGGTCACGCATCCGACGCGGGTCGGCCGCGATCGTCCTCAGGTGGTTCACCATGTCCGGGTGCTGCTGCGCGAGCAGCTCGAGCAGGGTCGTCGCTCCCACGACGAACATGCCTGCGTTCCACCGGTACTCACCCGTGGAGAGGTATGCCGTGGCGGTGGCCTTGTCGGGCTTCTCGACGAACTCGTCGACCCGGTGCGCGCTCGGGGCGTCCGGGACGTCGAGGTGGGCACCGAGCTTGATGTAGCCGAAACCGGTCGCCGGGTGGGTCGGCTCGATGCCGATGGTGACCAGCTCGCCCAGGCGGGCCAGCGCCACCGCCTCGGTGACCGCCGCGCGGAAAGCGTCCGGCTCGGTGATGACGTGGTCGGCCGCGAAGGAGCCGAGGACGGCCTCCGGGTCGCGACGCTCGAGGATCGCCGCAGCGAGGCCGATGGCCGGCATCGAGTCGCGGGGCGACGGCTCTCCGACGACCGCGTCGTGGCCGAGCATCGGCAGCTGCGCCCGAACGGCGTCCTCGTGGGCGGTGCCGGTGACGACCAGCATCTGCTCGCCGACCAGTGGCTCGAGGCGGTCCCACGTCGCACGCAGCAAGGACTGTCCGGACCCGGTCAGGTCGTGCAGGAACTTCGGTGACTGCCGGCGCGAGATCGGCCAGAGTCTCGTGCCGGCTCCGCCGGCAGGAATCACGGCCCAGAAGCCGGGGATCGCAGTCATGGAGCACACCGTAGCGACTGATCCGCCGGGTCATCCGCCGACTCAACGTCGACTCAACGTCGACTCAACGTCGGCGGGCATCAGTCGGCGGATCAGGCTGCCCTGCCGGTCGCCTTGGCGGCACCAGGTGCAGCTGACCCGCCGACTGACGGGTCTCGACGTCAGGCCGGGAGGTCTCTGCGCCGCAGCCCGGCGAGCCCGATGGCCAACACCGCGGCAGCGATCACGAGGAGCGCGACGACGGGGGTGGCGTGGAAGGTCCCGCCTGGAAGCGCCGGGACATGCCCGAACGGCGACAGGTTCGTCGTCCAGTCCGGCAGCCCGAAGATCGTCGCGAACTCGCCGAGCAGCAGGAACGCGATGAGGACCGCCCAGACGAGCCCGGTGAACCGCGGCACCAGGCCGACGAAGGCGACGGCGATCGCGATGCACACCCAGATCGCGGGCAGGGTGACGAGCGATGCCGCGACGAGCCGTCCCACCGAGCCGGCGACATCACCCGTGCGGCGGCCGTCGACGAGTCCCGCGGACGCACCGACGAGGGCCATCACGACGGCCGTGGCGACCATGGCCGTGCCGGCGTGCGCCAGACCCCACCGGATGCGGGTCACCGCGGTGGCGAGGACGGACTCCGCACGCATCGACGTCTCCTCAGAGCGCATCCGCGTGACGAGCGAGATCCCCATCGCTGCGACAGCGATCGCAGCGATGTGCAGCTCCGCCGTGAAGAACGTGTCGACGAGGGATCCGACGCCGCTGCCGAGCTTGCGGAGCAGCTCCGCGGTCTGCGGGGAGTCCATGAGGGACTGGACGTTGCCGGCGATGGACCCGACGACCGAGCCCAGCAACACCGAAAGGACCACCCAGCCGATCACCGTGCCCCGGGCCAGCCGCGCGGTCAGCCCCTCGACGGTGGACATCCGCCCCCTGGCGGGGCCGGGCCGTGGCGGGATGATGCCCGCGCCGAGGTCGCGTCGCTCGAGCAGGTAGAAGGCGGTCGCGGTGAGCGCTGCGTATGCCGCGACGCCGAGGAGCAGGGGCCAGAGGCGGTTCTCGCCGTAGGGGGACACCTTCTCGCCCCAGCCCAGGGGAGAGATCCAGGTGAGGAAGCGGACTGGGCTGTCGTCTGCGGCCGTGTCGCCGACGGCGCGGAGCAGGAAGGCGACGCCGAGAGCCCCGAGCGAGAACGTCGCGGTGCCGCGGGCGGTCTCGGTGAGCTGGGCCGCGAAGGCGGTCACGCCGACCCAGGTCAGCCCGATCGTCAGCCAGGCGACGCCGAGAGCGACCGAGCCGGTGTGGTCGAGGCCGACGCCGATCGCGGAGATCGTGATCAGAAGGGCCGTGACGAGCACGGCGATGGTCCCCAGCAGGACCGCGGCGGCGAGGGGCGCGCGTCGACCGACGACGCCGGACCCGACCAGCTCGAGCCGTCCTTCCTCCTCCTCGGTCCGGGTGTGCCGGCGCACGACGATGTAGGCGAGCAGGCAGAGGAAGACGGCGCCGAGCAGGATGGTCTTGAAGACCGCGAACGCGTCGAGGGTCATGCTCGTCAGCGGGCCGTACATCGCGACGAGGGCCGGGTTCTTGAAGATGTCGCCGATCGCACCGAGCGCAGATCCGGTGTCGGGATAGAGCGCCACCGTCGCCTGTGCTGAGCCGGCGACGAACACGACGAGGACGAGGATGCTGACAGGGATGAGCACCCGGTCCCGCCGGGCTGCAAGGCGCAGGAGGGCGCCGGTTCCGGTGAAGCCGTTCATCGGGTGGTCGCCGCCTCCCGAGCAGGCTGCTCGCCGTCGGGGCCGGCGGCGGTCGAGCGGTACTGCTCCATGAAGAGCTCTTCGAGCGTGGGCGGCGCGCTGGTCAGCGTCCTGATGCCGTGCCGGCCGAGGACGGCGAGCAGGTCACCGAGGTGCTGGGTCTCGACGGCGCACACGACATGGTGGTCGGTGACGGCGAGATCGGCCAACCCTGGCACCCCGTCGAGCTCGGCCGCCTCGATCGTGCGCTCGAGCGTGGCGTCCACCGTGGTGCGCGACAGGTGCCGCAGCTGGTCGAGCGTGCCGGACTCGACGTTGCGCCCGGCCCGGATGATGCTGACCCGGTCGCAGAGCGACTCGACCTCGCTGAGGATGTGGCTGGAGAGCAGGATCGTGGCGCCGCGCTCCCGGAGCTCGCGGGCGGCTTCCTTGAAGACCGCCTCCATCAGCGGGTCGAGACCCGAGGTCGGCTCGTCGAGCAGGAACAGCTCGACGTCCGAGGCCAGGGCCGCGACGAGGGCCACCTTCTGACGGTTGCCCTTGGAGTACGACCGGCCCTTCTTGGTGGGGTCGAGGTCGAACCGCTCGAGCAGCTCGGCGCGGCGCTTCTCGTTGAGCCCGCCGCGAAGCTTGCCGAGCAGGTCGATGACCTCGCCGCCCGTGAGGTTGGGCCACAGTGCGACGTCGCCCGGGACGTAGGCCAGCCGCCGGTGCAGAGACTCGACGTCGCGCCATGGGTCGCCGCCGAGCAGGGTGGCACTGCCACCGTCGGAGCGGAGCAGGCCGAGCAGGATGCGGATGGTCGTGGACTTGCCGGCACCGTTGGGGCCGAGGAAGCCGTGGATCTCTCCGGTGGCCACGTCGAGGTCGAGCCCGTCGAGGGCGACCGTGGCTCCGAAGGTCTTGCGCAGGTCGTTGACCTGGATCGCTGAGGTCATACCAAAGACGATACACAACATTCAGCATTTACTGAACGTAAAAATTTCGTTAAAATCGCTGACAGACCATGGGAGGCGACATGAGCTCAGCAGGGCGAGGCGGCAAGCGTGACGAGCGCGCAGTGGCGACGTACGTCGAGCGGTTGGGTGACACGCTGACCGACGCCGGTATGCCGCGGCTGGCCAGCCGCGTCTTCGCCCAGCTGCTTGCCGACGACGACGGGCGGATGACCGCGGCCGAGCTGACCGAGGCCCTCGACGTGAGCCCGGCAGCCATCTCCGGTGCGGTGCGCTACCTCACCCAGACGTACCTGATCGGCAAGGAGCGCGAGCGCGGCTCGCGGCGGGACGTGTACGTCGTCCAGGCCGATGCGTGGCACGGGGCGATGCTCTCGCGGGACCGGGTGCTCTCCCAGATCGAGGCCAACCTCCGAGCGGGTGTGCCGGCCGTCGGCGGGACCGCGACCCGCGCCGGCCGCCGCATCCAGCTGTCGGTGGCGTTCCTCGAGTTCCTCGCCGAGCGGCTCGGCGCGATGGAGTCCGAGTGGCAGCAGCACCGGATCGAGGTCACCCGCGGCTGGCCCGCCGACGAGTCGCCCGGCTGACCCGAACGGTGGCCGGCCGGTCGGCTCAGCGGAACGGCATACGAACGTGAACGTGAGATCGGCAACGTTCGGCCCTCGGCCGGAGACCGCGCCGACCATCGCCGATACGCTCGAAGCATGGCTGACAGCACTGGCGCGCGCTCCGAGTCCGACCTGCCCATCGAGCCCGTCTACGACGCGTCGGCCCTCGACGGCTGGGACCCGTCGGCACAGCTCGGCGCGCCCGGGCGGTACCCGTTCACGCGCGGCGTGTACCCGTCGATGTACACCGGCCGGCCGTGGACGATGCGGCAGTATGCCGGCTTCGGCACCGCCAAGGAGAGCAACCAGCGCTACCACCAGCTCGTCAAGGCCGGCACCGGCGGGCTCTCGGTCGCCTTCGACCTGCCGACCCAGATGGGCTACGACTCCGACGAGCCCATCTCCCATGGTGAGGTCGGCAAGGTCGGCGTCGCCATCGACAGCATCGACGACATGCGGGTGCTCTTCGACGGCCTTCCGCTCGGCGAGATCTCGACGTCGATGACGATCAACGCCCCGGGCTCGACGCTGCTGCTGCTCTACCAGCTCGTCGCCGAGGAGCAGGGCGTCTCGAGCGAGCTTCTTGCGGGCACGATCCAGAACGACGTGCTCAAGGAGTACATCGCCCGCGGCACCTATATCTACCCGCCGCGCGAGTCCCTCCGTCTCGTCGCCGACGTCTTCGCCTACTGCCACAAGGAGATGCCGCGCTGGAACACCATCTCCATCAGCGGCTACCACATGGCCGAGGCGGGCGCGTCGCCCGTGCAGGAGATCGCCTTCACCATCGCCAACGCCATGGAGTACGTCCGCGCGGCCGAGGCGGCCGGCCTCCAGGTCGACGACTTCGCACCGCGCCTGTCCTTCTTCTTCGTGGCGCGCACGACGCTCTTGGAGGAGGTGGCCAAGTTCCGTGCCGCGCGCCGCATCTGGGCCCGCATCATGCGCGACACCTTCGGCGCGCAGAACCCGAAGTCGATGATGCTGCGCTTCCACACCCAGACCGCCGGGGTGCAGCTGACCGCGCAGCAGCCGGAGGTGAACCTCGTGCGCGTCGCTCTGCAGGGCCTCGGCGCGGTGCTCGGCGGCACCCAGTCACTGCACACCAACTCGTTCGACGAGGCGATCGCGCTGCCCACCGAGAAGGCCGCCCGCCTCGCGCTGCGCACGCAGCAGGTCATCGCCTACGAGACCGATGTGTGCAAGACCGTGGACCCGTTTGCGGGCTCGTATGTCATCGAGTCCATGACCGACGAGATCGAGAAGGCGGCGCTCGAGCTGATCCAGGCCGTCGAGGACAAGGGTGGAGCCGTCGCCGCCATCGAGCAGGGCTTCCAGAAGTCGGAGATCGAGCGCTCGGCCTACCGCGTGCAGCTGGAGATCGACAGCGCCGAGCGCACCGTCGTCGGCGTCAACCGGTTCACGCTCGACCAGGAGGAGCGGTACGAGCCCCTCCGTGTGGACCCGACGATCGAGGCCGACCAGTGCC
Source organism: Monashia sp. NPDC004114 (assembly GCF_053603855.1). NCBI lineage: Bacteria > Bacillati > Actinomycetota > Actinomycetes > Micrococcales > Intrasporangiaceae > Intrasporangium > Monashia sp. NPDC004114. Next base: position 39,376 of record NZ_JBSGGK010000031.1, read on the forward strand.
GCCGGCTGGAGCAGCTGCGGACCGAACGCGACGACGCCGCGGTCAAGGCGGCCCTCGCGCAGCTGCAGGAAGCCGCCCGCGGCACCGACAACGTCCTCTACCCGATGAAGGACGCGCTCGCAGCGCGCGCGACCGGAGGCGAGGTCGCGCACGCCCTTCGCGAGGTGTGGGGCACCTACCAGCCCCGCGAGACCTTCTGAGCCGGCCGGCATACCCGGCACTGTGTGGTGCCAAGGGCCCGACAGAGCGTCCGTCCGGCACCACACGGCAAGGCCGAGGGCCGTATGCCGGGTCAGCTGGGTCGCGCTCCGAGGCGCAGGCACGCTGTGGTGCCCGCCTCGATGCCGGCGCGCAGCGAGGCCATCCGTGACCCGCCGCTGAGCCAGACCGACAGCAGACCGGCGTCGAAGGCGTCGCCCGCCCCGGTCGAGTCGACCTGCTCGATCCGCGGCGCCAGGGCCGACTCGTCGATGTTGTCGCCGATCCAGCGGGCTCCGTTGGGGCCGTAGGTCGCGACCACCTCGCCGACGTGCTCGAGGGTGTGGTCGAGGCCCCCCAGCGCGTCGAGCTCGTCGGCGTTGGGCAGCAGCAGGTCCACGCCCTCCACCCACGACAGGAACTGCTCGGCACCCTCACGGCGGATGAGTGAGGCCGCCTGTGGGTCGACCGAGACCGTCCAGCCGAGGGAGCGGGCCTGCCGGATCGCCTCGAGCCCACCGTCGCGCGACTCGCGGTCGAACAGGACGTACGCCGACAGGTGGAGGTGTGGTCGGGCGCCATCTCGGTGAGGCAGGTCGGCGAACCACACGTCGTCGGGGCAGAAGGCACGGTTCGCCCCGCGGTCCGCGAGCATCGTGCGCTCGCCGTGCTCGTCGACGATCACCGTGACGCAGCAGGTCGGCAGGGCGGGGTCGACCGCGAATGCCGTGTTCACGCGGCGCTGCGCCAGGTCACGCGCGACCGTCTGGGCGGCGAAGTCGTTGCCGACCCGCGCGACCACGGTGACGCTCATGCCCGCCCAGGCCAGCCAGGCCGCGGCGTTGGCGCCCGCGCCACCGGGCACGAGGCGCACGGACGCCGGGGTGTCTGTGCCCCAGGAGATCGGCCCACCGGGCAACGTGATGACATCGAGGCCGACGTCGCCGACCACGACGACCGGACGCGTGGTCACGCCGACACCTCCGCCCTGCTCGACTCCGCGACGTGCGCCGCGACCTCCGCCGCGAGGCGGGCGTTCGACAGGACGAGCTCGACGTTCGCCCGCAGCGACTCGCCTCCGGAGTTGTCGTGGAAGTACTCGAGGAGCCTCGGGGTGACGTCCTTGCCGTGGACGCCGTCGCGCTCGAGCATCGCGAGCCCTTCCGCGACGAGCCGGTCGTGCAGGTCTCGGTCGACCTCGTGAGCGGCCGGCAGCGGGTTGGCGAGCACGACGCCGGCGCGGTCGGTGCCGAGCCGGTCTCGCGTGACGAGGATCCGCGCCGCCTCCTGCGCGGACTCGACGCGCCACGGCACCTCGTGGCCCGAGTCGGCGAGGTAGAAGCCGGGGAAGGCGTCGGTGCGATACCCGACGACAGGGACCGACAGGGTCTCGAGGTACTCGAGCGTGCCGGCGACGTCGAGGATCGACTTCACCCCGGCGCACACGACAACCACCGGCGTCGACGCGATGACACCGAGGTCGGCGGACACGTCGAAGGTCTCGGAGGCGCCGCGGTGCACGCCGCCCAGCCCGCCTGTGGCGAAGACCCGGATGCCGGCCCGGTGGGCGAGCGCCGCGGTGGAGGCGACCGTGGTCGCCCCGCTCTTCCCGAGCGCCGCAGCGACTCCGACGTCCCGGATGGAGAGCTTGGCGATGTCGGGGTCGGTGCAGACACGCTCGACCTCGATGGTCCCGAGGCCGACGTGGACGACGCCGTCGAGGACCGCGATCGTCGCCGGCACGGAGCCGCCGTCGCGCACGGCGGCCTCGATCCGCGCCGCTATCTCGATGTTGTCCGGGTGGGGCAGGCCGTGGGCCAGGATCGTGGACTCGAGCGCCACGACGCCGCGACCCGAGTCGAGCGCCTCGCGGACGTCCTCGTGGACGACGAGCAGGTCGGACGGCGGCAGCGCGTGGGGCATGGCGCCACACTAGTTCGCCGCGTGCGTGGCCTCGGGAGCGCGTCTCGGGCACGCGGCGCACTCACGCATGCCCGGCAGGGCGAAGATGAAGCAGCACGACACCCGTCGCGGCTCACTGCCCACCGACTCGCCCGCAGCACCTCGCGCGAGCCGCGCGGCGGCCGACCACATGTCGTCGACGACGCCCCAGCGCTGCCGCGAGCTCATCTTCACCTCGGGCGCGAACGCCGCCACCACCGGAGACACCAGGTCCCCGTATGCCGTCCGCGCCCGCTCGCGCCGCCGCTCGGTCTCGGGGTCGGTCACGACGGCCGCACGGTCCGGGTCGACGACGATGCGGTGCGGGTACAGGCCCGGCGCCAGCTCGAAACCGAGCCCGCCAGGCGCGGGGGCCAGCAGCCACGGACCCAGCTCAGCGGCATACGCAAGCGGTGTGGCGACCACCTCGCACCACCACTGGAGGACGAAGGCGGCCGGGATGTGCGGCGCGACTGGGGCGGCGTGGCGCTGCTCGAGCTGGATGCGGAGCGCAACGCGCCACGGTGCCAACGGGTCCGCGCCGGCGCGGACGTGTGCGACGACGTCGTCGCACCACACCGTCGCCGCCGACGAGCCAATCGTCATCGTCGTGAACGGCAGTGCGCGGTCGACCTGGCGCACCACGTACTCGACCGAGTCGTCGGCCACATCCCCTCCCGGTCGCTAGAATCCACTGCTCGTGACCGACCATGCCTTGCACGTGCCCTTCGACGCCATCTCCCGGACCGTCGAGGAGCACGTGGACGAGCTGGTCGCGATCCGCCGTGACCTGCACACCCACCCCGAGCTCGGGCGCGGCGAGGTCCGCACCACGGCCCTGATCGCGCACCGACTCGAGCAGGCCGGGATCGAGGTACGCAAGCTGCGTGGCACCGGCCTCATCGCCGACCTCGGGGCAGCCGACCCGGCCCACCGCATCGCGCTTCGAGCCGACCTCGACGCCCTGCCGATCCGCGAGCAGACCGGCCTCGAGTTCTCGTCACAGACCGATGGCGTCAGCCATGCGTGCGGCCACGACGTCCACACCACCGCGCTGCTCGGGGCCGCGCTTGCCCTCAAGGCGGTCGAGGGCCGGTTGCGCGGCGCGGGCATCGCTGCGCGCCTCGTCTTCCAGCCGGCGGAGGAGCTCATGCCGGGTGGCGCCGAGGACGTCGTCGCCCAGGGTGGGCTCGACGCCGTCGACCGGATCTTCGCCCTGCACTGCGACCCCGGCCTCGACGCGGGCCAGGTCGGACTGCGCGTCGGCGCGATCACCGCAGCGGCCGACCAGGTCGAGGTGACGCTGACCGGTCGCGGCGGCCACACGTCACGACCCCACCTGACGCAGGACCTGACGTACGCCCTCGCGAAGGTCGTCACCGACGTCCCCGCGGTGCTCTCGCGACGGCTCGAGCCGCGTGCCGGTGCCGCGCTGGTCTGGGGGTCCATCCACTCCGGCGGTGCGCACAACGTCATCCCGTCCGCCGGCAAGGCGGGCGGCACCCTCCGGATGCTCGACGCGAGCATCTGGGACGGCGTCGAGCGCCTCCTCGAGGAGGTCGTGCACGCTGTCGTCGCGCCGTATGGCGTCCACGCCGAGGTCGCGATCACCAAGGGCGTGCCGCCCGTCGTGAACGAGGCCGGCTGCATCGACGCGCTGACCGCGGCGGTGACCGGTGCGGGGGCGTACGTCGCGCCGACGCCCCAGTCCCTCGGTGGTGAGGACTTCGCCTGGTACCTCACGCACATCCCCGGAGCCATGGCCCGGCTCGGCACCCGCACGCCGGGCGGCCTGACCTACGACCTGCACCGCGGGGACCTCGTCGTCGACGAGGCCGCCATCCCGGTGGGGGCCCGGACGCTGGCCGGCGTGGTGTTCGCCGCGGCCGCCCAGCTGGCTGGAACGCGCACCCTTGGGGGCGTTTCGCCGCTCTCAGCGGTCGCGGATCGGTAACACTTCCTGCGAGTTGTGCCGAGGCGATCAGATCTTGCAGCGGCGGGGATTACCCTTCCCTGCTATGTGGGCCGATGTCGTCGTCGGCCCGACCGAATTTAAGGAGCACCCCTTGCGTTCTGCAACCAAGGTCGCGGCTGTTGTCGCGGCTGCTGCGCTCGGCCTCGCCGCCTGCGGTAGCAGCAGCGACAACACGTCCACCGGCGGCAACACCTCGCCCGCCGGCGGCACGAGCTCGGCACCTGCGTCGAAGATCGTCGTCGGCATCGCCTACGGCGTGGGCGGTCGCGGTGACCAGTCCTTCAACGCCTCGGCGGCGGCGGGCCTCGACAAGGCCAAGGCTGACCTCGGCATCACGTACAAGGAAGCGACCCAGGTCAACGGCGAGAGCGAGGCCGCGACCGAGGAGCGCCTCCAGCAGTTCGTCGACGCAGGCGCGACCCACGTCATCGGTGTCGGGTTCGCCTACGCCAAGGCCATCGGCAAGGTCGCCAAGGACAACCCCGACGTGCACTTCGCCATCATCGACGACGCGTCCGCCGACTCGGCCGGTTCGAACGTCGCCCAGCTGACCTTCGCCGAGGAGCAGGGCTCGTTCCTCGTCGGCGCGGCCGCCGCGCTCAAGTCGAAGACGAACACCGTCGGCTTCGTCGGTGGTGTCGGCGTCGACCTCATCAAGAAGTTCGAGGCCGGCTACATCGCGGGCGCCAAGGCCGCCAAGCCGAACATCGTCGTCAAGAGCCAGTACCTCTCGCAGCCGCCGGACTTCTCGGGCTTCAACGACCCGGCCAAGGGCAAGACGGCCGCCGAGGGTCTCTTCCAGGGTGGGGCCGACGTGGTGTACCACGCCGCTGGTGGCTCGGGCTCGGGCGTCTTCACCGCGGCGAAGGCCGCCGGTGCCGGCAAGTGGGCCATCGGCGTCGACTCCGACCAGGCCCTGACGGCCACGCCGGACGTCCGCGACATCATCCTCACCTCGATGATCAAGAAGGTCGACGTGGCGGTCTACGACTTCCTCAAGTCGGCCTCCGAGGGCAACAACATCACCGGCAACAAGGTCTACGACCTCAAGGCCAACGGTGTCGACTACGCCACGACCGGTGGTCACGTCGATGACATCAAGGCCCAGCTCGACGACTACAAGCAGAAGATCATCTCGGGGCAGATCGTCGTCCCGACCAAGCCCTGAGCTGACACTCGCCAGTAATTGGCTCCAGATGGGCGACACGGCCCGTGCGTCGCGGTAGCGTCGTCGCGGGCCGTGTCCGTCCCCGGATCCGGTTGCGGGCGTAACCGGCAGTAGCCCCACCGTCCGTGGCCATCCGTGGCGGTCGGCCTGCCGAGAGCCGTGACCACTTTCTGCCCGGCCCACGCCGGGCCCGGACGAGGAGTAGTCGCCATCACCGCTGCAGCAACCGAGCGAAGGGCCGCACCCGCAGCCGCCGAGTATGCCGTCGAGCTCGAGGGGATCACCAAGCGGTTCCCCGGCGTCGTGGCCAACAAGGACATCGGCTTCAAGGTGCGACGTGGCACCGTCCACGCGATCGTGGGCGAGAACGGCGCCGGCAAGTCGACGCTCATGAAGATCCTGTACGGCGTGCAACGGCCCGACGAGGGCACGATCCAGGTCGACGGCCACGAGGTGAACCTCCACTCGCCCTCGGATGCCATCCGCGAGGGCATCGGCATGGTCTTCCAGCACTTCCAGCTGGCCGACAACTTCACCGTCCTCGAGAACGTCGCACTGGGCGCCGAGCGCCTCTACGGCATCGGAGACGAGGCGCGCGACAAGATCCGCGAGCTCTCGGCGGCATACGGCCTCAACGTCGACCCGGATGCCCTGGTCGAGGACCTCGGTGTCGGCGCCCGGCAGCGGATCGAGATCCTCAAGGTGCTCTACCGGGGCGCCAAGATCATCATCCTCGACGAGCCGACCGCGGTCCTCGTGCCGCAGGAGGTCGAGGAGCTCTTCGACAACCTGCGTGGGCTCAAGTCCGAAGGGCTGACGGTCCTGTTCATCTCGCACAAGCTCGACGAGGTGCTCTCGGTGGCGGACTCGATCACCGTCATCCGCCGCGGGACCACGGTCGACACGGTCGACCCCACGTCGGTCAACGCCCGCCAGCTCGCCGAGCTCATGGTCGGCGCCGAGCTGCCCACGCCCCAGACCGAGGAGTCGACGGTCACCGACCGCGTCGTGCTGCGCACGGAGGACATCGTGCTCGCCGGGGACGGCGAGACCCGCAACGTCCTCGACGGCATCTCCCTGACGATCCATGCCGGTGAGGTGCTCGGCATCGCGGGCGTCGAGGGCAACGGCCAGGCCGAGCTCGTCGAGGTCATCATGGGGATGCGCGAGCCGACCTCCGGCACCGTGCACCTCGGTGGCGTCGACATCTCCGACTGGGCTACCCGGGAGATCCGCGAGGCGGGGGTCGCCTACATCCCCGAGGACCGGCACCGCCACGGGCTCCTGCTCGAGGCGCCGCTCTGGGAGAACCGCATCCTCGGCCACCAGACCGAGCCGCCCAACGCCCGCGGCTACCTCATCAACGCCGCGGGGGCCAAGGCCGACACCGAGCGCATCGTCAAGGACTTCGACGTGCGCACCCCGTCGATCTTCGTCAAGGCCGGGTCGCTCTCGGGCGGCAACCAGCAGAAGCTCATCGTCGGACGCGAGATGAGCCACCAGCCGAAGGTCCTCGTCGCGGCGCACCCGACCCGTGGCGTCGACGTGGGCGCCCAGGCGAGCATCTGGGACATCATCCGCCAGGCCAGGCGTGACGGCCTTGCGGTCCTGCTCATCTCCGCCGACCTCGAGGAGCTGATCGGCCTGTCCGACACCATCGAGGTCATCCTCCGCGGCCGGCTCACCGGCACGTTCGACCCGGACACGGTGACCGCCGAGGACCTCGGCGCGGCGATGACCGGTGCCGCACACTCGTCCGGTGAGGCGAGCGAGACGAACGCCGATCCCGCGGGCGAGCCGACCGCCGAGCCATCTGCGGAGCCGACTGCGCAGCCGACTGCCCAGCATCCCGGTGAGCCGACTGCCGAGCCGACTGCCGAGCCGACTGCGCAGTCGACTGCCGAGCCGACCGCCGAGCCCGATACCGGCACCGCGCCGGGGACGGAGGACCAGCGATGAGCCGCTTCTCGCCCCGCAAGCTGCTGCTCGGCGTCGCGGCTCCGGTCCTGGCGCTGCTCGTCGCCTTCCTGCTCACGTCCGTGATCCTGCTGGCCCTCGGCGACCCCGTGCGCGAGGTGTGGGCCACGATCCTGTCCTGGCCGAAGCCGAGGCAGATCGTCCAGATCATCAACGGCGCGACGGTCTACTACCTCTCGGCCGTCGCCGTGGCCGTCGGCTTCCGGATGAACCTGTTCAACATCGGCGTCGACGGGCAGTACCGCGTCGCCGCCTTCACCGGGGCGCTGTTCGCGGGCCAGGCGTGGTTCCCCGGCCCGATCAACGTCATCCTGACGATCATCGTCGCGATGGTCGCCGGTGGCTTCTGGGCCAGCATCGCGGCATACCTCAAGGTCACCCGCGGCATCTCCGAGGTCATCAGCACGATCATGCTCAACGCCATCGCCACCGGCGTGGTGCAGTGGCTGCTCATACAAGTCGCGGTCAAACAGCCCGGCAGCAACACGATCACGACCCAGCCGATCCCGGAGTCGTCGCAGCTCGACGGCCTCAGCCTGATCCCCGGGGCGTCCAACAAGGTCTACACGCTGCTGATCCTCGCCATCATCGTCGGTGTCGGGTACTGGTTCGTCCTGGGCAAGACGCGGTTCGGCTTCGACCTGCGCGCCACGGGTAGGTCCGAGACCGCGGCCGTCGCGAGCGGCGTCAAGGTCAAGCGGATGGTCCTGACGACGATGATCTCCTCGGGCGCACTCGCGGGCCTGGTCGGGATGCCGCTGCTGTTCGGTGAGGACCACTACTACGGCACGACGGCCCAGGCCGGCCTCGGCTTCGCCGGGATCGGCGTCGCCCTGCTCGGCCGCAACAACCCGCTCGGGATCGCCGTCGCGGCGCTGCTGTGGTCGTTCCTCGACGTCCAGTCCAACGCCCTTCAGATCCGGGCCGGTGTGGCCTCGGAGGTCGTGTTCATCATCCAGGGCATCATCCTGTTCGCCGTCGTCATCGCCTACGAGCTGATTCGCCGGGCCGACGTCCGACTCGAGCAGCAGCGCGTGGCCCGGGAGCTGTCGGCGTCGAGACCCGATGCCCCGGCCGTGGAAGGAGCCCCGGCATGAGCGCCACCGGTCTCGAGGTCGGCACCCAGCGGGTCAGCACGGCCCCCTCGGGCAAGCGGTTCCGGTTCACCCCGACACAGTGGGTGGGCGTCTTCCTTGCCGCGGTCTTCGTCCTGTCCGTCCTTCGCGTCGTCACGGGCGCCAACGACATCGACTCCTCGGGTCTGCTCATCGCCGGTATCGGCCTCGCCGTCCCGATCGGGCTGGCGGGTCTCGGCGGCCTGTGGTCCGAGCGCGCGGGTGTGGTCAACATCGGCCTCGAGGGCATGATGATCCTCGGCACGTGGGGTGCGGGCTTCCTCGGCTACCACATGGGGCCCTGGATGGGGCTGGTCGGCGCGGTCATCGGCGGCGCCATCGGAGGCGCGATCCACGCGATGGCCACGGTGACGTTCGGCGTCGACCACATCGTCTCGGGTGTGGCGCTCAACATCATCGCGCTCGGGTTCGCCAAGTACCTCTCGGTCCGCTTCTTCAGCACCCTGCCCGGTGGTGGCCCGACGCAGTCACCGCCGCTCGACCAGCTGCCCACGTTCACCCTGCCGGGGCTGTCCGACTGGCTGGGCGACATCGAGCAGCAGCACATCTTCTTCATCTCCGACCTTGCCGGCATCCTTCGGGCGTTCTGCACGGACGTGTCGGTCGTGACGATCATCGCCGTGCTGCTGTTCATCGCTACGGCCTGGGTGCTGTGGCGCAGCGCCTTCGGCCTGCGCCTTCGGTCCTGTGGCGAGTCGCCGGTCGCGGCTGAGTCCCTGGGTGTCAACGTGCTGCGGTACAAGTTCACGGCGGTGCTGATCTCGGGCGGCCTGGCCGGCCTCGGTGGCGGATTCCTGGCGCTCGTCGCGGCCAACCTGTTCCGCGACGGACAGACCGGCGGGCGCGGCTACATCGGCCTCGCCGCGATGATCTTCGGCAACTGGCGGCCCGGTGGCCTGATGGCCGGCGCCGGCCTGTTCGGCTACACCGACGCCGCGCAGCTGCGTGGCGGCGGCACGACGGTCCATGCGTTCCTGCTGTTGTTCGCGGTGCTGCTTCTCGGCATCGGCATCTGGCAGATCGTGCGCAGGAACCGTCGCCTGCAGGGCATCATCGCGATCGTCGTCGGCGCCCTCGTCGGCTTCTGGTATGCCGCGACGGACGTCGTGCCCCAGGAGCTGTCCGGCACGACGCCCTACGTCGCGACCCTGCTCGTGCTGGCCTTCGCCTCGCAGCGCCTGAGGATGCCTGCGGCCGACGGCCAGATCTACCGCAAGGGTGAGGGCGCCTAGTGCCCGCAGCACCCGAGGACGCGACCGGCATACCCAGCAACTCCGGGTATGCCGGCACTCCCGCCGAGGAGGCCACCGGCGCCTCTGCGGAGGGCGAGGTCGACTGGGAGGCGCTGCGTGAGCGCGCCGTGCAGCTGATGCGCCGGGCGTACGCGCCCTACTCCGGCTTCCCGGTCGGCGTCGCGGGCCTCGTCGACGACGGCCGGGTGGTGGCGGGCTGCAACGTGGAGAACGCGGCATACGGCGTGGGCCTGTGCGCGGAGTGCGGGATGGTCTCCGACCTGCACGCCAGCGGGGGCGGACGCCTCACCGCGGTCTTCTGCGTCGGCAGCGACGGCCAGGCGCTCATGCCGTGCGGGCGGTGCCGGCAGCTGCTGTGGGAGAACGGCGGGCCGACCTGCCTGCTCATGACCCCCGAGGGCGTGCTGCCCATGGCTGAGGTCCTTCCGCAGGCATTCGGGGCCGACAACCTGCATCACGCTGAGGGCTGAACACCTCGACCGGCGTACACCCGCCGGGCGGGCGACGGCTGGGACATGATGTCTCCCGTGAGCGAAGCCTTCGATGCCGTTGACGTCATAGCCACCAAGCGCGACCGGTCCGAGCTGTCGGACGCGCAGATCGACTGGGTCATCGACGCCTACACCCGTGGCGTCGTCGCCGAGGAGCAGATGTCCGCGCTGGCCATGGCCATCTACCTCAACGGGATGAACGCGCGCGAGATCTCGCGCTGGGCCGACGCCATGATCCGCACGGGCGAGCGGCTGGACTTCTCGGGCCTGAGCCGGCCGACCGCCGACAAGCACTCGACCGGAGGGGTCGGCGACAAGATCACGCTGCCGCTGGCGCCGCTCGTCGCGGCATGCGGTGTCGCGGTGCCGCAGCTGTCCGGGCGCGGGCTCGGTCACACCGGGGGCACGCTCGACAAGCTCGAGTCGATCCCCGGCTGGCGGGCCGAGCTGACGAACGACGAGATGATGCGCCAGCTCGAGGAGGTCGGCGCGGTCATCTGCGCTGCGGGGTCGGGGCTCGCACCGGCGGACAAGAAGCTCTATGCGCTGCGAGACGTCACCGGCACGGTCTCGTGCGTCCCGCTCATCGCGACCTCGATCATGAGCAAGAAGATCGCCGAGGGGACCGGGGCGCTCGTGCTCGACGTCAAGGTGGGCTCGGGGGCCTTCATGAAGGAGCTCTCCCAGGCGCGCGAGCTGGCCGAGACCATGGTGCGGCTGGGCACGGACGCGGGGGTGCGGACCGTGGCCCTGCTGACCAACATGCAGACCCCGCTCGGGCTCACAGCGGGCAACGCGCTCGAGGTCCGGGAGTCGGTCGAGGTCCTCGCCGGAGGCGGGCCCGAGGACGTGGTCGAGCTGACCGTCGCGCTCGCTCGGGAGATGGTGACCGCTGCGGGCCGGGACGACATCGACCCTGCCGACGTGCTCGCCGACGGGCGGGCGATGGACGCGTGGAAGCGGATGATCCGGGCGCAGGGAGGCGACCCCGACGCGCCCCTTCCGGTCGCCAAGGAGCAGCACCACGTGCTCGCACCGGCCGACGGCGTGCTCGTCGAGCTCGACGCCCTCGCGGTCGGCGTGGCTGCCTGGCGCCTCGGGGCGGGGCGTGCCCGCAAGGAGGACCCGGTCCAGGCCGGGGCCGGGGTCGAGATCCACTACAAGCCCGGTGCGACCGTCCGCGGCGGCGAGCCGATGCTGACCCTGCACACCGACGAGCCCGACCGGTTCGAGCGCGCCATCGAGGCGCTTGAGGGCGGATACCTCATCGCCCCCGAGGGTTCGCGTCCCGACCTCGCGCCGATCGTCATCGACCGCGTCGCCTGAGGACTGCCCGCCGAGCCGGGCGCGGTCACCCCGCACGCCCGCGGCGGTCGAAGGAGCGCCCCACCCTGCCAGGTCGAGTGGGCGCTCCGTCCCTCGTGTAACCGCGGCCGCGCGTTCATGTCGAGTGGGCGCCCCGTCCCACCTGTCACAGGGGCCCCACTGCCTCGGGTCGAGTGGGCGCCCCGCCCCTCCTGTCACAGGGGCTTCCTGGGTTGCACCCAAGGGCCGCCTGCGGGGCGCGTTTGCGCAGGTCAGAGGCCATATGGGGTCGCCCGGGGAGCCCGATTAGGAGATCCCGCGGACCCCGTGTAATGTTCTCTTCGCCGCAAGGGAAACCAAGCGAGCGAGTCCGGCCCCTCCAAGAGGCGGATCACGGATTTGACTCCCAAGCAGACGCGCGGCAAAATTGAAGGGTTGCCCCGGAGTCCGGTCGTTTGGCTGGGTGATGGTGTGTGTCCGATTCTTGAGAACTCAACAGCGTGTCAAAAATCGATGCCAATACC
>NZ_JBSGGK010000032.1:0-46337 GCF_053603855.1 Monashia sp. NPDC004114
CGAACCGGCGAGCGACCTCGGTGACCGTCGCCCCGTCCAACACCTCCAGCACCGCCCGGTACCGCAGCTCGCTCACACCCAGCTCCCGCAACATCACGCGCTCCTTCCGCGACCCCACTCGGGGTCAGAAAAGAACGCACCGCGACAGCACAGCAACCACTCACCAGCGCAGGACCATCGGCAGGACTGTCAGCCACCTACCGGAACGACTGTCGCGCAGGAACCGAACCCGCGTCCCCAAACTGGAAGGCAGGAACCGGAACCCGATGGTCAAGCATGAACCGGAACTGCACATGATGGCAACGATCACCGCTGCAGTACTTTTCTGGGGTACGGGCACGAAAGAGGCCCTCTCCGAAATCGGAAAAGGGCCTCTGACCTGTGGTGGAGCCAAGGGGACTCGAACCCCTAACCCCCTGCTTGCAAAGCAGGTGCGCTACCAATTGCGCCATGGCCCCTGGTCCAGCGGGCCAGAGGCCCTGGCTGGATCAGGACGAGGTCGTCGCCTCGTCTGTGGCAGTGGGTGCTGCCGGTGTCGGTACGGGCTCCGTCGCCTCGGCGACGGGCTCCGCTGCAGGTGCGGGCGCAGCGGTCGACGTGTCGACGTCGTCCGTGGCCTGCGTCCACAGGTCCTGCTCGGCCTGCTGCTGACGCGCCTTCCGGCGAAGGAACACGACGCCGGCAACGGCTGCACCGATGAGGAGTAGACGCTTCACCATTCGAGGATCCCCTTCCGCGGTGGTGGTGATGGTGGGCCTAGGAGGACTTGAACCTCCGACCTCTTCCTTATCAGGGAAGCGCTCTAACCGTCTGAGCTATAGGCCCATCGTCACCTTCGCGCGACCGATCGAACACGGTGGTCCTGATGACCGGACGCGAGGGGAAACGTTACCCGATGCCCCTCGCCTGCACCAAAACGGCCCAGCCCGGCTGCCACGATCGAGCGGCTGCCACGACCCAGCGAGCGCCGACGTATGCCGGGAGACCGGCGTCACGGCATACGCCAGCGTCCCAGCGGGGCTGAGGCCGGCAGGGGCGGCGTCAGTCGTCGGTGAGGGTGAGCTGCACGCCTCCGACGAGCGCGGAGCAGATGTTGTAGAGGAACGCCATGACGGTCGCGATCGCGGTCATGAGGATCACGTCGATGACCCCGATGACGATCGACAGGGACACGACCCGGCCGAAGCCCACGTAGTCCTTGATCGAGAACGGGTCGGACGTCGTGGTCTGGAGCGACTGGAGCACACCCTCGACGTCGGTGAACACGTTCATCGTCGACAGGATCATCCACAGCACAGCCGTGAGGACCACGCCCGCGATGCCGAGGGCGACCGAGAGCAGGAAGCTCATCTTCATGACCGACCAGGGGTCGACCCGCGCCACGGCGAGGCGCACCCGGCGAGGGCCACGGTGCTTGCGCGCTGCGGCCGTGCTGGCCGTGCGCGAGCCCGCCGTGGCGTGCGCGCCGCCAGCACCGGCACCGCCAGCACCGGGCGACACCCGCGCGGTCGGAGCGGTGCGGGTGGTCACGGCGCCGCGGGACAGCTCGGTGCCACCGTTGTCAGGAGCGCCGGAGGTGCTGCCCGTGCCAGTGGACCCGGGCGTGCTGATCGGGGTCGTCGAGCCGGTGGTGCCGTACGCCGAGGAGCTGTAGCCGCTCGAGGAGCCAGAGCCAGAGCTGTAGCTGCTCGACGAGCCGGTGCCGGCCCCGCTCGAGCTGTAGGGCGAGCCGTTCGTGCCGTAGTAGCCCGCGCCGTTCGACGTGTAGTCGCCAGAGCCAGCCGTGCCGGACGCATCAGACGAACCCGATGACCCCGACGTCGACTCACGCGACGCTCCTGTCGAGCCGGACGCACCCGAAGAGCTGTTCGTCGAGCTCGGCGACGTCGAGCCACTGCTCAGGGCCGGGCTGGTCCCGTATCCGGTCGCACCGAACGGCCCATCAGAGCTCGTCGTGCTCATTCGTCACCTCCGTTGTCGCCATCGGACGAACTGTCCTCGATTGTCGAGGTTTCGTCTGACGGTACGCCATCGGGCCCAGGAACCGTAACGGACGCTCCCGTAGTGGAGCCCTCCGACACGCTTGTCGTGTCCGAACTGCTACCTTCGCCCGTTCCCGGGGCCCCTTCGGCCCCTCCGCCAGCCTCTCCACCGGCCGCGGCGCCTCCGCCCGCCGCGTCGCCCGCGTCAGACCCCTCGGGGTCGATGCCCACCTCGGACGCCACCGCCGCCTCGGCGTTGCGGGCCACCGCGACGATCGCGTCACCCTTGTCAGGCGTCGCGAACCGCACACCTTGCGTGGACCGGCCGGTGTGACGCACCTCGTCGACCCGCGACCGCACGATCTTGCCCTTCTCCATGACGACCATGACCTCGTCGGTGTCGACGACGGTCAGCGCGCCGACCAGGTCACCGCCCTTCTCGGAGAGCTTCGCGACCTGGATGCCCAGGCCGCCACGGCCCTGGAGGCGGTACTCGGAGACTGGGGTGCGCTTGGCCAGGCCGTTCTCGAAGACGACGAAGACGTCGAGCTCCTCGCCCTCCTCGACGACCGACATCGCCAGCAGGTCGTCGCCGGGCCGGAACTTCATCCCGGTCACGCCGGACGTGGACCGCCCCATCGGCCGCAGCGCCGAGTCGGTCGCCGTGAACCGCAGCGACTGGCCCTTGCGGGACACGAGCAGCAGGTCGTCGCGGCTCGAGGAGAGCCCAGCGCCGACGAGCTCGTCGCCGTCGCGCAGGTTGATCGCGATCAGCCCGCCCGAGCGGTTCGAGTCGTAGTCCTGCAGGCGCGTCTTCTTGACCAGGCCGCCGCGCGTGGCGAGCACGAGATAGTCGGCCGACTGGTAGTCCTTGATCGCGAGCACCTGGGCGATCTGCTCACCAGGCTGGAAGGCGAGCAGGTTCGCCACGTGCTGGCCCTTGCTGTCGCGCGACCCCTCGGGCAGCTCGTACGCCTTGGCCCGGTAGACGCGCCCGAGGTTGGTGAAGAAGAGCAGCCAGTGGTGGGTCGTCGTCGTGAAGAAGTGCTCGACGACGTCCTCCCCGCGCAGCGTCGCGCCGCGCACACCCTTGCCGCCGCGCCGCTGGGAGCGGTACTGGTCGACCCGCGTGCGCTTGGCGTACCCACCCCGGGTGATCGTGACGACGACGTCCTCCTCGGGGATGAGGTCCTCCATCGACATGTCGCCGTCGAAGGGCATGATCGTCGTGCGCCGCTCGTCGCCGTACTTGTCGACGATGGCCTGCAGCTCCTCCGAGACGATCTGCCGCTGCCGCTCGGGCGAGGCAAGGATCGCGTTGTACTCGTCGATCTGCACCTGCAGGGCGTCGTGGTCCTGCTGCAGCCGCTCCCGCTCGAGGGCGGCGAGCCGGCGCAGCTGCATGTTGAGGATCGCGTTCGCCTGGTCCTCGTCGATCTCGAGCATCTCGATGAGGCCCGTGCGGGCGATGTCGACGGTGCGGGAGCCGCGGATCAGCGCGATGACGTCGTCCAGGCGGTCGAGCGCCTTGAGCAGGCCACGCAGGATGTGGATCTCAGCTTCAGCCCGGCGGAGCCGGAACGTCGTACGCCGGACGATGACCTCGATCTGGTGATCCACCCAGTGCCGGATGAACGCGTCGAGCGGCAGCGTGCGGGGGACGTCGTCGACGAGGGCGAGCATGTTGGCGCCGAACGTCGTCTGCAGCTGGGTGTGCTTGTAGAGGTTGTTGAGCACGACCTTGGCGACGGCGTCGCGCTTGAGCAGGATGACCAGTCGCAAGCCGTTGCGCCCCGACGTGTGGTCCTCGAGGTCGGCGATGCCCTGGACCTTGCCGTCCTTGACGAGGTCGGCGATCTTCTGCGCCAGCATGTCGGGGTTGACCTGGTATGGAAGCTCGGTGACAACCAACGCCTGTCGGTTGCCGACCTCCTCGACGTTGACGACGGCCCGCATGAGGATCGAGCCGCGTCCGGTGCGGTAGGCGTCCTCGATGCCGCGCTGGCCCACGATCGTCGCGCCGGTCGGGAAGTCGGGGCCCTTGATGATGCCGAGCAGGTGCTCGAGCAGCTCCTCTCGGGGCAGCTCGGGGTTCTGGAGGTGGAACTGCGCGCCGGCCGCGACCTCGCGCAGGTTGTGCGGCGGGATCTGGGTCGCCATCCCCACCGCGATCCCCGCCGAGCCGTTGACGAGCAGGTTCGGGAAGCGGCTCGGCAGCACGGACGGCTGCATCGTCTTGCCGTCGTAGTTGGGGACGAAGTCGACCGTGTCCTGCTCGATGTCGCGGACCATCTCCATGGCGATCGCTGCCATCCGGCACTCGGTGTATCGCGGGGCGGCGGCACCGTCGTTGCCGCGCGAGCCGAAGTTGCCCTGGCCGTCGACCAGCGGGTAGCGCAGCGACCAGTCCTGGACCAGGCGCACCAGGGCGTCATAGATCGCAGTGTCGCCGTGCGGGTGGTAGTGGCCCATGACATCGCCGACGACGCGGGCACACTTGTTGTAGCCACGGTCGGGCCGGTACCCGCCGTCGTACATCGCGTACACGATGCGCCGGTGCACGGGCTTCAAGCCGTCACGGACGTCGGGCAGCGCCCGGCTGACGATGACCGACATCGCGTACTCGATGTACGAGCGCTGCATCTCGGTGTTGAGATCCACCGGCTCCACGCGGTCGTGCTCACCGGGCTCCCGCGCAATCACCGCTGTAGCGTTGGGGTCCCCCTCGTCCTCGGGCTCCGAGCCGAGGTCGTCGGGCGTCTCGTCGGGCGTCTCGTCGGGCGTCTCGTTGACGTCGTCTCCGTCGATGGGAGGCAGGTCGTCGCTCACGTCAGGTCCCTTTGTCTCTCAATACGCTTCGTGCAGTCCATGCTGAGGTATTCCGGGTGGGTCGACGTGGTCGAGCCTGGAGGTCCCAGCCTGGCGGGCATTTCGGGGGTCAGGGCTCAGGCCGGTTCCGGCCATGAGCCCCGTGGGTCACACGTCGAGGTTCTTCACGTCGCGGGCGTTCTTCTGGATGAAGGTGCGACGGGACTCGACGTCTTCGCCCATGAGCACGGCAAACACCTCGTCCGCCTTGGCCGCATCGTCGAGCGTCACCTGCAGCAGGGTCCGCGTCTCCGGGTCCATGGTCGTCTCGCCGAGCTCCTGGAAGTTCATCTCGCCGAGGCCCTTGTAGCGCTGGACCGGGTTGTCCTTCGGAAGGCGCCATCCCCGGGCCTTGCCCAGCTCGATCAGGCCGTCGCGCTCCCGGTCGCTGTACGCGAACTGGTGGGCCGGGGCGTTGGCCCAGCGGATCCGGTAGAGCGGAGGCTGCGCGAGGTAGACGTAGCCGGCCTCGATGAGCGGGCGCATGAAGCGGAAGAGCAGCGTCAGCAGGAGGGTGCGGATGTGCATGCCGTCGACGTCCGCATCGGCCATGAGCACGATCTTGTGGTAGCGCGCCTTGGCCAGGTCGAAGTCCTCGCCGATCCCGGTGCCGAACGCCGAGATGAGGGCCTGCACCTCGTTGTTGGCCAGGATCTTGTCGATCCGCGCCTTCTCGACGTTGAGGATCTTGCCGCGGATCGGCAGGATCGCCTGCGTGCGCGGATTGCGCGCCTGCGTGGCCGACCCGCCGGCGGAGTCGCCCTCGACGATGAAGACCTCGGAGATGCTGGGGTCCTTGCTCTGGCAGTCCTTGAGCTTGCCCGGAAGGCCGCCGGACTCCAGCAGGCCCTTGCGCCGGGTCGCCTCGCGAGCCTTGCGGGCCGCCATCCGAGCCGCCGCGGCCTGGATCGACTTGCGGACGATGTCCTTGCCCTCGTTGGGGTGGGCCTCGAGCCAGTGCCCGAACTCATCGGTCATGGCGCGCTGGACGAAGCCCTTGACCTCGGAGTTGCCGAGCTTCGTCTTCGTCTGGCCCTCGAACTGGGGCTCTCCGAGCTTGACCGAGATGACCGCGGTGAGACCCTCGCGAACGTCGTCGCCGGTGAGGTTCTCCTCCTTGTCCTTGAGGAGGTTCTGCTTGCGGGCGAACTCGTTGACGAGCTTGGTCATCGCCGCACGGAACCCCTCCTCGTGCGTGCCGCCCTCGTGGGTGTTGATCGTGTTGGCGTAGGTGTGGACCGACTCGCTGTAGGCCGTCGTCCACTGCATCGCGAGCTCGAGGCTGAGCGACCTGGCCTCGTCCTCGACCTCGATCGAGATGACCTCGGGGTGCACCGGCTCGGTGCGCTTGCTGCTGTTGAGGTGGTTGACGTAGTCGACGAGGCCTCCGTCGTAGCGGTAGGTGACCTTCTTGGCCTTGAGCTTCTTCTTCTCGGTCGCGGGGACGTCGTGCCCGTTGTCGCCCTCCTCCTCGACCTCGGTGAGGTCGGCCTCCAGGTCGTCGAGGTCCTCCTCGGCTGCGTCGGTCTGGTCGACGCGCTCGTCGACGAGGTTGATCGTCAGACCCTTGTTGAGGAACGCCATCTGCTGGAACCGCGCCCGGAGGGTCTCGAAGTCGTAGTCGACCGAGTCGAAGATGTCCGGGTTGGCCCAGAACGTGATGGTGGTGCCGGTCTCCTCGGTCGCCTCCTCCTCGCGAAGGGGCCCGTCGGGGACACCCATCGTGAAGCTCATCCGGTGCGCGTGGCCCTTCTGGCGGACGGCGGCCTTGAGCTTGGTCGACAAGGCGTTGACGACGGAGGATCCGACGCCGTGCAGGCCACCGGACACCTTGTACCCGCCGCCGCCGAACTTGCCGCCGGCGTGCAGTTGGGTCAGGACGAGCTCGACGGCGCTGATCTTCTCGACCGGGTGGATGTCGGTCGGGATGCCACGACCGTTGTCCTTGACCCGGACTCCACCGTCGGCGAGCAGGGTGACGTCGATCGTGTCGGCGAACCCGGCCAGGGCCTCGTCGACCGAGTTGTCGACGATCTCGTAGACGAGGTGGTGCAGACCGCGCTCACCGGTCGAGCCGATGTACATGCCCGGGCGCTTGCGCACGGCCTCGAGTCCTTCGAGCACGGTGATCGCGCTCGCGTCGTAGTCGACGCCGTTGGGGCGCGTATCAATAGCGGTGGCCGAGGGCGCGGGGAGAGGAGGGGAGGGAGCGGCGGGCGGGTCCGTGGGGATCGCACCGAGGGTGCCGGGGGTGGTGTCGTTCTGCTGGTCGGGCGTCTGGGCGGCCTCGGACACGTCTCTCCTTGGTTCTTGCACGGTGGTCCGGGCGAGCTGCGACGGCCTGTCCGGACCCGCCGTCACCGCATCGGTGACATCGGGACGGCCCGACCAGGTGTCAGAGCGCTCTCTGCGGCCGGTCGAGCCGAGTCCCTCTCATTCTAACGGTCCGCGGGCACCAACCGTGCCCTCAGACGCGTGAAACGGCCATTTTCCGGCGTTCGAACCCCAAGATCCGAGGGGGGAGTCACGCCCTGCCCCCTCAACGCGCCTGTGACGCCGTCCGCGGAACCGGGTTGTGTGCCCTCCGAGACGCCTCCCGCCCATTCTCCCGTATCCGCCGCGGACGTGATTCAGCCCTGCCCGAGGGTCCGCTCGAACAGCTGGTGGATCGCCTCGGGAAGGTGCGGCTCGGCGACGTCGACGTCGAGGTCGACCTGCTCGCAGACGACCGAGTAGCAGTACGCGTCGGGCTGGGCGCGCTCCTCCAGCGCGGCGATCCGCTGCAGGGTCGGGGCCGCGAGCAGGTGCTGCCAGTCCTTGGCGTCCCGCTCAGGCAGGTCTCCGAGCGCGACGTGGCGCTCGCGGACGAGTCCCGCGAAGCCACCGGTCCGCCGTAGCAGCAGATGCGCGTCCACCCCCGGGACCTCGCCGTGAGCCGGTCCGCTCGGTGGGGCGTCGGGCGAGCCGTCGCCCCAGCCATCGCCGGCCGAGCCATCGCCGGCCGAGCCATCGCCGGTGGACGCAATGGGCGCGCTGCCGGTCGATCCGCCGTCCGCCGAGCCCGGCTCGAGCACACCGACCTGCTCCCACGCGTCGCGCACGGCGTGGTGCTGCGTCGACCCGGACCCGAATGCGGCCACCGCGGCCGCAACGGTCAGGCCCGCGAAGGTCGCGAAGTCACAGTCCGCCTTGATCCCGTCACCCGACAGGACGGCATACCAGATGTGCCCGGCGTCGTCCCAGGCGTTACCGCCGATGGCGCGGGCCGCGAGCGCGAAGGCGCGGTTGGGGATGCCGGAGTTGATGTGGACGCCGCCGTTGTCGTCGTCGGTCTGGACGTAGTCGGCCATGGAGGCCGGCTGCGGGTCCTTGCCGAGCTGCGGGTCGTCGTATGCCGTGCCGGGGTTGAGCATGTCGCGCAGCGCCCTGCCCTGGACCGACGGCATGAGCAGCTCGGCACCGATGAGCCAGTCGGCGTCGGCCGCGGACTGGCCGAGCGCACGCTGCTTCACCAGGACGCCGAAGACGTCCGAGATCGACTCGTTGAGCGCACCCGACTGCCCCTGGTAGAGCAGCCCCGCGGTGTGCTCGGTCACGCCGTGCGCGAGCTCGTGTCCGATGACATCGAGGCTGCGCGTGAACCGCTGGAACACGACGCCGTCGCCGTCGCCGAAGACCATCTGGGTGCCGTCCCAGAAGGCGTTGTCGTAGCTGCGGCCGTAATGAACGGTCGCGAGCAGCGGCAACCCCTTGCCGTCGAGCGAGTCCCGGTCGTATGCCGTCTCCCACAGAGTCCAGGTCGCGCCGAGCCCGTCGTAGGCCTCGTTCACCGCGACGTCGCTCGATGCCGGCTCTCCCTCGGCCCGCACCTGGCGCCCGGGGGTGCTCTGGCTGCCCTGCGCATCGGAGATGGTGCGGCGTGGGGAGGGGGCCACCGCCCCCTGCTCACCCGTCACCGGTCGCGGAGGACGGCGCGTCGTCGGCATCGCCGTCGGCGTCCGGCGCGACTGACGCAGCGCCGCGTCGTGTGCGAGCGCCTCGAGCGCCTTGGCGGCGAGGGCGGGCTCCCCGCTGCGGGCCAACGCCTCGAGCATGTACGGCGGGACGATGGTGCAGCGCGGCCGAATGGTCGCCTTTGGGTGGGAGTGACTCATGTCGACAGTCTGCGACGGATCGCTGACAACCGCCTCCCACTCAGCTTTGGACGTCGTGCCCACCAGCGGGGTGGGGTTTCACACCTGACTTCGCGCGACGAGATAGGGATCCTTAGCCAGGGAGCGTCGCACGGCCAGCAGGGTTGCGACCGACGTCGTCAGCACCAGAGCGGCAGCAACCGTGGCGAGCAGCGTGACCGGCACGGCGACGCCGCCCGTCAGGCCAACCAGGTCGAGCAGCGGCCTGACGACCACGACCGAGAGTGGGAGGCCCGCGGCATACCCGAGCACCACGCTGACGACCGTCACGAGCGCGCCCTCGATCACCAGCAACGACCGGAGGTCGCCGACCGTCCACCCGAGGCCGCGCAACAGGGCCAGCTCGCGCAGGCGGCGCGTGCCTGCCTCCCCGGCGCGCATCGCGACGCTGAGCGCGACGACGAGACCGGCCGCCACCGCGAGCACCGACCCAGCCACCCGGACCAGCCCCGGCGCGCCGCTCACATCCGCGACGCGGTCGGCCGTCGCCCGGGCGTCGAAATGCTGCCCGCGGAGCTGCTCGGCGACCGCTCGGGCGGTCTCGGTGGACGCCGTCTGGAGCACGATCGAGTCGGCGCCGCGGGTGCGGTCGAAGTCGTCGGGAGCCAGGCCCTCACGGGCTGCGGCGAGCCGCAACGCGTCGGCTCGGCTCAGGTATGCCGTGTCCGGCCGTTCCGGCGCGTGCGCCAGCGAGTAGATCCCGACGACCCGGAACGCCTCCTCCTTGGTGCGCCCCTGGCCCTGGGCGACCCGTGTCACCACGTCGATGGTGATCGTCGATCCGAGGCGCTCTCGCGCGCTCAGACCCTGGACCCGTTCGGGCAGGACGATCTCGCCGTTGCGCTGTACCGCGCGCCCCGCGACCAAGGTCACCTTGTCGATCGGTGACCACGTCGTGCCGGCGAGGATGGCCGCACGCTCGCCCCAGGGCAGGGAGCACTGGTACCGCACCGCAACCCCAGTGACGCCGGGCAGCCGTGCGAACCCGGCCGTGGCGTCCCGAGTCAGGTACCGGACCTCCTGGGCGTCGACCGGTTGGGTGACCTCGACCTGACCGAGCGTTCCGCGCGCAACGTAGTCCTGCGCCACCGACCTGGACACGGAGGCGCTCGCGACCATGCACAGGCAGCCGAGCATCATGAGCACCGCCAGCACCACAAGGGCGACCGGACGCACGACGACGCCTCGCCGCAGGGTGAACGGGGCCCAGGCACGGGCCTTCGTCGACATCACCGGAGCACCTGGTGGTCCAGCGCCCAGCGAGTGGCGCCGACCCGCAGGAGCTCCGAGTCGTGCGTCGCGACGAGCGCCGCCCCGCCACGCTCCACGACCGACGTGATCGCATCACCGACGAGTCGGGCGGAGGCGGCATCGAGGTTTGCCGTCGGCTCGTCGGCGAGCAGGATCGGCGGCCTCCCGACAAGACCGCGCGCGATGCCGACCCGCTGGCGCTGGCCGCCCGACAGTCGCTGCGGGAGCGTGTCGGCGTGCTCGGCCATGCCGACGGACTCGAGTGCTGCGATTGCGGTCGGGCGGTGGCCGCGGTGGGGTGCACCGAGCTGCGCTGCGACGTTCTCCCACGAGGTGAGGTAGGGGATGAGCCCGGCGTCCTGCCAGACGACCCGCGCCCAGGACGACCTCAGGGCATCGCGGCTGTCGCCCGTCAGCCGGTCCGTCTCGGTGCCCGCGAGGCAGATGGACCCGGCACTCGGGCTCAGCAAGAGGGCGGCGAGGGCCAGGATCGTTGACTTGCCCGTGCCCGAGCGTCCCGTGAGGATGCAGCACTCACCCCAGTGGACGGTTCGGGTCAACGGCCCGAATGTGGGTCCGTCCGGGTAGGCGTAGGTGACGTCGACGAGCTCGAGGGCGGCCTGGGTGAGGGTCACGAGTGGCCCTCCGAGCCGGCAGTCGCCGCCGGCGTGGCGGCCGCGCTGAACAGGTCCGACGCCCGCAGACCCAGCGCGAGGGCCGAGTCGTAGACGGCCTGCGTGGCGGCCACCGACGCTGGGCCGCCTGGCGTCCAGCTGAACATGGCGCTCGTGCCGGCCGCCCGGAAGCGCCCGAGTCGGGAGGTCACCGGCGACAGGTCGGCAAGCGACACCCGCTCCTGACGGGCTCCTTCGAGCCGAAGCAGGGCCGTCGCCAGCTCGAGCTGGCCGGCCTCGATAGCCCGCCGAGCCTGGTCGATCGGCGCACCCGAGCCCATCGAGTCCCCGGTGGCACACTGTCCGAGCTGACACAAGGCTGCCGCGAGACGTGCGCGGACCGCACCGCGCTGGACCCACGGCTCACCTGACCGGTCGACCTTGGCGCGCTCGGTGGTGTCGATGCCGAGCCGGGTCCGGGCATCGGTGACCATGATCCACTGACGTGCCTGGCCGCCGCTGCGGATCTCGGTGGGAAGCGGCCGCTCGAGAATGGCTGACGCGGCGGCGGTGACGCGTGGGCAGGAGGAGGCGATCGCGCGGCAGCCGAGTGCCACCAGGATCGTCTCGTCGTCCGCGCGCTGCGGGTCTGCGGACGGGGCCGTCGAGTCGCCGGTCGAGTCGCCCGTCGAGTCGCCCGTCGAGTCGCCCGTCGACGTCGAGGTCCCAGCCGTCTCGGCGCGTCTGACGAACACGTCCCGCAGCCAGGCCGGAGTCTCGGCAACAGCACCGAGGCTGCCGAAGAGCTGGGCGGCGATCACCGTCGACTGGAGGTTGCCCTGCGAGACGGGTGCCTCGCTGACCAGTCCGGACCGCAGCAGCTTGGACCGCCAGGGTCCGAGAGCACTGATCGCCGCGGCGCGCACCGCCGGGTCGACCGTCCCGGCGCGGGCGAGCCAGTACACCGCCTGCGGCTCCATCACGCCGGCGGTTGGCCGCGTCAGACACGCCATCGGCGTGGAGCGCTGGCCACCCACCTGCCCACCCACCTGGCCCAGCACCCAGGCGGCGGGACCCTGGATGGCATCCCAACCGCGGCATCCATCTGCTGGTGTCGGGCCGGGGGCGACCGGGACGGAGGTCGTCGGCGTGGAGGTAGTCGACGTGGACGTCCCTGGAAGGGTCACGCCGAGGTCGTGCAGGCGAACCCGTTCTTCCGGGGTGAAGGTGCGCGCCGACGCGAGCTGCCGGAGGACAGAGGTCTCGATGTCCTCGAGCCCGAAACACCGCGCGAGCGTCACCGCGTCGACGAGGTGGCCGGTCCGGGACTCCTCGTCGGTCTCCTTCGAAGGCGTCGACAGCAGGGCCTCCAGGCGCTTGACCACGGCATCCTTGTCCGTCTGCGCCACTCGCAGCCCTCCTTCGCCGGCTGCGTCGCATGCCCACTCCCAGGTCCAGAGTGGGTCGACCGCGGGCGCCTCGTCGTGGACCGCGGCAGCGAGGTCCTGGTCGTCGGGCCGCGGCGCAGGGATCCCAGCAAGCCGCATCGCTCGCAGGATGTGCGCGGAGTTGTACAAGCTGGCGCGCGCGCGACGGTCCGTCTGCTCGACGGCGACCAACCCGGCGGGGTCCCGGAGCTTGGCCAGGTCCGCGGCAAGGCTGCTCGCCAGGACGAGATCAGGGTCCGGCGGAGGCGGGCTCGAGCCGAGCTGTCCGGCCAGGCGCGTCCCCATGGTCACGGCCAGGAGGGCGACGAGCGCGCCGACGACCTTGGTTCTCGTTGTCACGTTATGGGGCCTTCCCGGCTGGGCGAGTCTCAGCACGGAGCCCGCCCAGCCGTTTGGTGTCATGGGCGCTGCGGTGTCGTCTGCGTGACGGTCGTACCGTCGTCAGTTGCCCGCGCAGGCGCTCGCGGCGGCCTTGACCCCCAGCGTGTAGACCCAGGCGTCGGAGCAGGTCGACATCCAGAGGGTGTTCCACGAGGGGTCAGCGACGCCGCTGATGTCAGAGATCCACGTGTTGTAGTTCGTCCACGAGATGCGGCGGGTGTCGCTGTCGACGATGGAGCCCGACGGGCTGGTCGAGATGCTCACAGCGATGCCGTGTGCGCTGACCGTCGCGGCGTTCGTGATCGTGTAGACCTTGTAGGCGCTTCCGTTCTTGAGCGCCTTGGACGAGGTGGCGAACGAGCACTTGTCGACGAATGCGCTGCACTCCCACGCGTTCGCCTGCAGGATCGCCCCGGTGTTCGGGATGCCAGTCGACGAGCTGTCTGACACCGCGAAGGCCGGACCGGCCGTCCCGAGGAGCGCGAGGCCGAGGCCGACGACCGCTACTTGCGCTGCGAGCTTCTTCATGTAATACCCCTGACGCGTGGTCAGGGGAGAGCGGGTTCGCCCTGCTTGACGTCCCTGACAGCGACGATGTCGCCGGTGTCACCGTATCTGACACGACCGACGGTTGCTCGGATTCAGTCTTGGGAATCTCTGGGGGAACTCGTCAAAGTCGCTGAGGGGAGTGGATGTACCTGCCAAGCGGGTGCGCCGAGCTCCTAGCCGTAGGTGTCGCGTGGGCCTCGGGAGTCGGGGGAGCGCCGCCCACCGTGGCTCCACGAGGGAGCGCTCGGCCCGACGACCTTGAGCTCGGTCACGGCACCTGCGCCGATCTCTTCCTCGACGCGCGCGAGCAGCGACGAGCCGAGCAGGCGCATCTGGGTGGCCCACGCCGTCGAGTCGGCGCGCACGGTCAGGACCCCGTCCACAAATGTGAGCGGCTCCACGTGCGCGGCGATGTCGGGCCCGACGATCTCGAGCCAGCGACCCATGACCGAGCCGACCGCGACGTCGACCTTCCAACCCCGGTCCACCAGGAGCCGGTCGAGCTGGTCTCCGAGCAGCGACGGATCCCGACCGTCCCGGTCGGGCCCGGACAACGCGGTGCCGGTCTCGGCGGGCCGGCGCCGCTTGCGTGGCTTCATGCCCGGACGCAGCCCCCGCTCGGCGGCCGCGGCCCGAGCACGGGCCAGGGCCGAGGCGGCCGCGTCGGCGATCCGCGTGTCCTCGTCGCTCGGGACCGGCAGGTCGTCCGGCTCGGGCGACTCCGTGACTCGTGCCGTCTCCTGCGGCGACCCCGGCTCGCCGGCTCTCGGCTCCGGTCGTTCAGCCATCGCGATGCTCGTCATCCATGTCGCCCACGTCGCCCATGTCGCCCACGGCATACGGCTGCGGGTTCACCTCACCCAGCTCGACGGCATACGTCGTGCCTCGTTCCCGAAGCATTTCGGGGACATCGGCGCCGACGGCGGCCGTGATGAGGACCTGCTCGCAGTCGGCGATGAGCGCGGCCAGCCGCTCCCGGCGCCCGGAGTCCAGCTCCGCGAACACGTCGTCGAGCACGAGGACGGGGTCATCGCCGAGGTCGCGCCGCAGGAGGCGGTATGCCGCCAGCTTGAGTCCCAGCGCAAACGACCAGGACTCGCCGTGGCTCGCATAGCCCTTGGCGGGCAGGTCTCCCAGCGAGAGGACCACGTCGTCGCGATGGGGGCCGACGAGGGAGATCCCACGCTCGATCTCGTTGGCGCGCAGCGACTCCAGGGTGTCGAGCACGCCGCTGCGCAGCTCGTCGATCTCGGGCACCTCACCCTCGGCGATCCGCTTGGCGAGGTCTTCGTGCAGCGAGCTGCGGTAGGTGGCCCGGGCGTTGGAGCTGGCGTTGCTCACGGCGTCGTAGCACTCGGCGAGGTCAGGCACGAGGTCGCGCAGCAGCCGCAGGCGGGCGTAGACCAGCTGCGAGCCGACGGTCGCGAGGTGGTCGTTCCAGATGTCGAGGGTGTGCAGCGCCGACTCGCGCGCCTCCTCGACCGGCGGGTCACCGGGGCGAGGCCCGCGTCGCGAGCCCTTGCGCAGGACCGGCGCCGCGGACTTCAGCAGAGCGTTGCGCTGCTTGAGGATCTTGTCGTAGTCGGACCGCACGCCCGACCACCTCGGCTGGCGCTGCACCAACAGCTCGTCGAGGAACCGGCGTCGCTCGGACGGGTCGCCCTTGACGAGGGCGAGGTCCTCCGGTGCGAAGAGCACGGTGCGCAGCGTCCCGAGCACGTCGCGCGGACGGGCGACCGGAGCGCGGCCCAGACGTGCGCGGTTCGCCCGGCCCGGGGTGATCTCGAGTTCCACCATCGTCTCGCGGTCATCACGCACGACCGCGGCCCGGATCACCGCCTGACCGGTGCCGAAGCGGACGAGCGGCTGGTCCGTGGCGACCCGGTGCGATCCGAGCGTCGCGAGGTACCCGACGGCCTCGACGAGGTTGGTCTTGCCCTGGCCGTTGAGGCCGACCAGCGTCGTGACCCCCGGCGTCAGCGCGAGCTCAGCGCTCGGGTAGCTCCGGAAGTCCTTGAGGGTCAGGTGGCGGACATGCAACGCAGGGCGGTCTTCGTCTGGGCGTCGGCGCTCAGGCCAGCGGCGCCGTCAGGCCTTCTTGGCGGCCCGTTTGGCCGTCGACTTGCTGGCGGTCGACTTGCTGGCCGTCGACTTGGCGGCCGTCGACTTGGCGGCCGTCGACTTGCGCGCAGTCGACTTCCTGGCTGCGCTCGCCTTCACCCCAGCATGCTTGAGGGTCGCCTTCTCGGGCGAGCCCTTCCTCGCGTCGGCCTCCTTCACCGCCTCGGCGGCATCGCGCCGCAGGCGCTCGCCCTCGGCGATGGTCATCACCTGGTGGCCACCGAACTGGCCGCGCAGGGCGGCAACAGCCTGCATCGTCGGTGAGACCTGTTGCCGCGATGCGAACCGGGCGAACAGGGACGCCGAGATCACCGGCATCGGCACTGACAGTGCGATGGCCTCCTCGACGGTCCACCGGCCCTCACCGGAGTCGTTGGTGTAGTCGGACACGTCGTCGAGGTGCGGGTCCTGCTCGAGCGCGGCGACCATGAGGTCGAGCAGCCAGGACCGGACCACTGTCCCCCGGCTCCAGGCCTTGAAGGCGCCGGGGACGTCGGTGACGATGTCCTTCTTCTCGAGCAGCTCGTACCCCTCGGCATACGCTGCCATGAGGCCGTACTCGATCCCGTTGTGGACCATCTTCGTGTAGTGGCCGGCGCCGACCTTGCCGGCGTGGACGAAGCCTTCCTCGCGCGGACCCTCCGGGCGCAGCGCGTCGAAGATCGGCATCGCGCGGGTGACCCACTTCTTGTCGCCACCACACATGAGGCCGTAGCCGTTCTCCAGGCCCCAGATGCCGCCGCTCACGCCGCAGTCGACGTAGCCGATCTTCTTCGCCGCGAGCAGCTTGGCGTTCTCGGCGTCGTCGGTGAAGCGGGAGTTTCCGCCGTCGATGACGAGGTCACCGGGCTCGAGCAGGTCGCCGAGCTTGGCGACGGTCTCCCGGGTCGGGTCGCCGGCGGGGACCATCACCCACACGACCCGCGGGGCGTCGAGGGCCTTGACGAGAGCGGGGAGCGTCGCGACGTCGCGCTTCTCCGGGTGGTGGTCGAACCCGACCACCTCGTGTCCAGCGCGCCGCAACCGCTCGCGCATGTTGCCGCCCATCTTGCCGAGACCGATGAGACCGAGCTGCATGTCGCGTGCCTTTCTGACGGGGGCGAGCGGGGCGGTTCGAGGCTACGCCTGCGAGGGAGGCGCCGCACCGAATGGCCCCGGTGCGTCATCGTGCGACGTAGTGCGACGCGACCGGGCGACCGGGCGACCGGCCCGGGAGTGCGCGGCCGTTCGGCCGGTCGGCTACCGGCGGTGGGGACCAGGGTGCAGAGCTCAGCTGGCGAAGCGGACCGGCATGAGAACGTAACGGTAGGACCCGTCGGGCTCACCCTCCGCCTCGTCCTGCCCGGTCAGCACGGCCGGCCGGCTCGGCTGGGTGAAGGCCAGGCGGCTGTATGCCGTGCCGACCGCGTGCAGCCCGTCGAGCAGGAACTGCGGGTTGAACGCGATCTGGATCTCGGGACCCGTGAGGGTCGCCTCGACGGCTTCGGAGGCCTGCGCGTCGTCACCCGTGCCGGCCTCGATCGCGACCTGGCCGTCGGTGAACTTCAACAGCACGGGCGTGTTGCGCTCCGCGACGAGGGCTACCCGCTTGACGGCCTCCTCGAGCGCAGCCGTCTCGATGACTGCCTCGGTGTCCACGGATGTCGGGAAGATCGAGGTGACCTTCGGGTACTCGCCGTCGAGCAGGCGCGTGGTCGCGCGGCGCTGGCCGGCCTCGAATCCGATCAGGCCGTCACCGTCGTGACCGAGGGCGATCTCGACACTGCCCGCGGCTCCGAGCGCCTTGGCTGTCTCCGAGAGCTGCCGCGCGGGGATCAGCGCGATGTGGCTGGCGTCGGTGGCCACCGGGCTCCAGGTCAGCTCACGCATGGCGAGGCGGTAGCGGTCCGTGGCCAGGAGCGTGACCTTGTCCCCCTCGACCTCCATGCGCACCCCGGTCAGGATCGGCAGGGTGTCGCCGCGGTCGGCCGCGACGGAGACCTGCGCGACGGCCTGGGTGAAGACGTCGCCGGCGATCGTGCCGCTCGCCTCGGGTGCAGCCGGCAGGGTCGGGTAGTCCGCGACCGGCATCTCCCGCAGGCTGAACCGCGAGGACCCGCAGGTGACGTTGAGCTTGGTGCCGTCGGTCGCGACGTCGATGGGCTTGTTCGGCAGGTTGCGGGAGATGTCCGCGAGCAGTCGACCCAGGACCAGCACCTGCCCGGCCTCGGCCACGTCGGCCGGGACGGTGATCTTGGCGGACACCTCGTAGTCGAAGGCCGACAGCGTGAGCGATCCTTCTTCGCTCGCCTCGACGAGCACCCCGGCGAGCACCGGCACCGGCGGACGGGCCGGCAGGCCGCGCGCCACCCAGGTCACGGCCTCGGCCAGGACGTCTCGCTCAACCCGGAACTTCACGGTGCACTCACTTCGACGAGGAACGACAGATGGGGCTCAGACACTAGTCCTTGGCGGCGACAGACACCACAAACACCACGAACAACGGATGAGGCCGGTGCGGACGGGCGGTCGCCGCTCCAGCCGTGCCGACCGGTACGGCGTGGCGGAGGGGCGTGGGTGTGGGCGCGTCCGGACCCTCGTTGTCGGGGCTTCCTGTCATTCAGAGGGTCTCGTCATAGTCATAGGCGCTGTGGATCCTGTGGACAACCGGCGTCCGGGCAGGTCACGTTGCGAGTCGGCTTGTGCACGAGCTGTGTGCGGAATGCCAGGGGTCTTCGTGATCGGTGTGGATGACGGATGACAGTGCACACAGTCCTCACAGTCGCGGTGTGGGTTGTCCGCAGCGTGAGGCGGTTCGTCCACAGATTTCCACAGAGCTGTGTGGAATACGCGTCTGCGCCTGGGGTCAGGATGTCCTGTTTGCGACCATTGGTGATAGGTCGCCTGTGTATGGAGGCGGTCTCCGCTTCCACAGAGTTGTCCACAGTCAGTGGAAAACGGATCAGCATGACGGCCTCGACCGGTTCCACAGCCCGGAGTCACGAGCAGGTCACGCTGTGCACACAGCTGTGGATGGGCCTGTGGACGAATGTGCACCACGGTGGAGTCAGTCGGGGAGCACGAGGCCACGGGCCTGTGCCAGATGCCACTCGAAGAGGGCTTCAGGGTCGCCGAGCTCGCCGAGCTGTCCGAAGACCTCGCTGGACACCGCGCCGATGAGCAGCGTCCACGCCGACAGTCCCTTGGCGAGCAGGACGGCGTCGATCGCGGTCCCGGCGAAGAACTCGTCGGACAGCAGGTCCCCGACCGCAGCGGTCGCACCGTCGCCGGCTGAGGCATCGACGGGCGGGCGCGCAGAGCGTCGCGCGATGTCATCGAGCAAGCGGGTCACCAGGGCGAGCACGGCTGTGCCCGGCCCGCTGGTGCGCTCGGCCGGAGCGGCATAGTCGGGCACCGGTGAGCCGTAGATCAAGGCGTAGTCATGAGGAAAATCGAGAGCCCAGCGCCGCACGGCCCGGCCGATGGCGTCCCACCGGCCGGCGAGGTCGACCGCGTCGACGCGGTCATGGGCGGCCGCGACCTCGGCTGCGAGAGCGGTGTAGGCGTGGATGATGAGTCGTGTGAGCAGCTCGTCGCGACCGTCGACATAGCGGTAGATCCCCGAGGACACCATCCCGAGATCGCGGGCGACCGCTCGGAGACTGATGGCAGCGGCGCCATAGCGTCCGAGGTGCTCACGTCCGACCCGCAGGATCTCGGCCTCGACGGCGGCCCGGTTCTCATCTCGTACGCCCATGCACAGAGCCTTCCACAGGATCGCAAGAAATGTGAGCACTGCTCTTGTTTTTCGCCCCGACAGTTGCCATAGTTGATCCGAGAGCAGTGCTCACATTTCTACGAAGGAGCTTGGACCATGTCTCACCACCTCGTCCTCGGAGCAGGCGGCATCGGCCGCATGACCACGGCCCGGCTCGTCGAGCTCGGCCACACCGTCACTCTCGCCTCCCGCTCCGGGACCGTCCGGGACCGTCCGTGGGCGCGGCACACCGTCCCCGCCGGACAGGCCGACCCGGTGACCGTGGTCGCTGTCGACGCCGCTGATGCGGACGCGCTGACCCGGCTCACCCAGGGGGCAGCCAGCATCACCAACGCGATCAACCCGCCGAAGTACACGACGTGGGACACGGACTGGCCGCCGGTCGCCCAGGCGATCCTGACGGCCGCCGAGCGCAGCGGCGCGGGCCTGGTCACGATCGGCAACCTCTATCCGTACGGCCAGGTCGACGGGCCCATGCGCCCTGGCGACCCCGAGCGCCCGAACGGGCACAAGGGAGAGCTGCGCGCGCGAATGTGGCGCGACGCGCTCGCCCTGCACGAGTCCGGTCGGATCCGTGCGACCGAGCTGCGTGCCAGCGACTACTTCGGCCCGGAGGCCACTCGCGGGATGAGCGTGCTCAACGACTTCGTCATCTCCCGGGCCGCTGCCGGCAAGATGGTCATGCTGCCGATGGGTCGGCCGGACGCGCCGCACACCTGGACCTACCTGGCCGACGTCGGTGCGCTCGCGGCCACCCTCGCCACCGACGACCGGTCCTGGGGTCGGATCTGGCACGTCCCCAGCGCGCCGGCGAAGTCCATGCGGGCGGTTGCAGCCGACACGGCGCGCATCGCCGGCAAGCCGGCCAAGCGGGTCTGGGCGCTGCCCCGCCCGCTCGGCACGGCGCTGGGCTCGGTCGTGCCGATCATGCGCGAGCTGCGCGAGACGCGGCACCAGTTCGAGCGCCCCTTCGTCCTCGACGCGTCCCTCACCGAGGAGACGTTCGGGCTCGCGGCCACGCCGTGGGAGGAGGCGCTCACGGCCACGGTGCACGCGCTCGCCGGCTGAGCGGCATACCCGGGTGGGTGGGCCGGCGAGCCCACCCAGGTCAGTGGGACTGCTGGCGGATGCGGTTGGTCAGCTCGGTGACCTGGTTGTAGATGGCGCGCCGCTCGCCCATCAGCTCGCGGATCTTGCGGTCGGCGTGCATGACCGTCGTGTGGTCGCGGCCGCCGAAGTGCTGGCCGATCTTGGGCAGCGACAGGTCGGTCATCTCGCGGCACAGGTACATCGCGATCTGTCGAGCCGTCACCAGCTGTCGTGACCGCGATGATCCACAGAGGTCCTCCAGGGTCACTGCGTAGTACGCGGCGGTGACCGCCATGATCGTCGCCGCCGTGACCTGGTTCGGGGTCTCGTTGGGCAGGACATCCTTGAGCACGATCTCGGCGAGCGGCAGGTCGATCGACTGCCGGTTGAGGTTGCTGAACGCCGTGACCCGGATCAGCGCGCCCTCGAGCTCGCGGATGTTGGTCGAGAAGTTCGTGGCGATGTACTCCAGGACGTCGTCCGGGACCTTCATGCGGTCCTGGATGGCCTTCTTGCGCAGGATGGCGATGCGGGTCTCGAGGTCGGGCGGCTGGACATCGGTGAGCAGCCCTGACTCGAACCGGGTGCGCATGCGGTCCTCGAAGCCGGACAGCTCGCGCGGCGGCAGGTCGCTCGTGATGACGATCTGCTTGTTGGCGTTGTGCAGCGTGTTGAAGGTGTGGAAGAACTCCTCCTGGGTCTGCAGCTTGCCCTGGAGGAACTGGATGTCGTCGATGAGCAGCACGTCGACGCTGCGGTAGCGGGCCTGGAAGGCGCTGGCCTTGTCGTCGCGGATGCTGTTGATGAAGTCGTTGGTGAACTCTTCGGAGTTGACGTAGCGGACCCGGACGTTGGGGAACATCGTGCGCGCGTAGTGGCCGATGGCGTGCAGCAGGTGGGTCTTGCCCAGGCCCGACTCGCCGTAGACGAAGAGCGGGTTGTAGGCCTTTGCCGGCGCCTCGGCGACGGCGACCGCGGCCGCGTGGGCGAAGCGGTTGCTCGCGCCGATGACGAAGGTGTCGAAGGTGTACTTCGGGTTGAGCCGGGTGTCCCCGGACACCATGGGCTCAGGTCGCTGCTGGCGCAGGGGGCCGCTCTCCCCGCCGCTGAGCGGGTGGTCGGTGTCCATGCCGTGACCGTTCCCGCCGGGAAGGTGCTGCGCCGGATGGGTCGGTGCATGGGTCGCCGGGTGGGTGCCGGGATGGGTCGACGCGTGGGCGTCGAGGGAGGTGGGCCCGTGTGCCGGCACGTGACCCAGCGCGGGGTTGATGCCGGGCCTCGGGGCCGGCGGCATCCCGGGACGGTAGGGCGGCGCGAGCGGCGAGTCGGTGTAGCCGAGCTGGTAGGGGTCGTCGAGGTCCGCGCCATTGAGCGCGGGAGCGCTCTCCTCGAGGTCCCGCAGCGGGTTGTATGCCGTCTGGCCGGGCAGGCCGCCCGAGGTGTAGCCCCGCACTGGGCCCCGGGCGGCGTCGGACAGCGCCGGCTGGCCGGTGGGCTCGTCGGTGATCATCCCGAGGTCGGTCTCGAGGCTCTCGTCGACCGAGACGGCCAGCTGAACCGGGTGGCCGAGCTGGTCGGCCAGGGCCGAGTTGACCTGGTCGCGGACGCGGTCCTCGAGGAAGTCCTTCGTGAAGGAGTTCGGCGCGCGGACGACGGCCGTCTGGTCGAGCACGCCGACGAGGCGACAGAGCCGGACGAAGGCTCGCTCACGATTGGACAGGCCGATCGAGTCCAGGGTGCCGAGAGTCTGCTGCCAGATCTCCGCGTAGTCGACGCCTGCCTCGGCCACCTGATCCACCTACCCCTGCTGATTCGGTTGCGCCCGTTCGGATTTGGCAGGTCGGCTCGGGACCTCGGTGCCCCTCGGAGCTGCGGCGACAGCGCCTCCGGGCGGTCCGACATACGGCGTTCCTGCTGAACGATGCCTTGTTGTCCACACGTTTGTCCACAGCCTGTGTATGGCTTGCCAAGGCTCGTAAGGCTCGAAAACCTACAACCCGCCGACGGGCCTGACAATCGGCTTGTCCACAGATCCTCGCACTGTTCGGCGTGTCGTCTTGCATTCTGACGGACGCGTCCGATGATCGGTCGTTTGGGGCTCGGCGCTGCGGACCGACCTGGCCGGTTTGACCCTCCTTCCGCGGCTCCCGTATCGTTGACCGAGCGTGTCTGCGACCTCTTTCGCATGCCCATGGCCCCGATCGCCGGGTCCAGCCAGAGCCCCTGGCCGGACCACCTTCTCGGAACTCCACGGGCTTGCCGATTGCGGTCGCCGAAGACCACAGCCAGCCCCACCCCACGGGAGTGCGGTCGATGCCCGTCGACCGGACGCCCGCGACCTACGGAGATCCTCGTGAGCAAGCGCACCTTCCAGCCGAACAACCGTCGCCGCGCCAAGACGCACGGCTTCCGCCTGCGCATGCGCACCCGCGCCGGCCGCGCCATCCTCGCCGCCCGCCGTCGCAAGGGCCGCGCCGAGCTCTCGGCCTGAGCCGCCGAGGGCCTCGACGTGCTGCCGGCACGTCACCGCCTGCGTGACCGGGCGGACTTCACGTCGGCAGTCCGAGGGCCCGGCGCCAGCAGAGCAGGCGGGCGACTCATCGTCGTGCATGCCAACCGGACCGATGCGCGTGCGGATCTTCCGCCGCGTGTCGGTTTTGTTGTGTCCCGCGCCGTCGGCAACGCCGTGGTGCGCAACCGCACCAAGCGGCGCCTGCGCGCCGGCGCCGCGACCCGGCTGAGCGGCATACCGTCGGGGTTCGACGTCGTCGTGCGCGCCAACCCGGCCGCTGCCGGGGCGACCTTCGCCGAGCTCGACTCGGCCCTCGGCCGGCAGATCGAGAAGGCGTGTGCGCGATGAGCGTCACCGTCAACCAGGTCCTGGCCGCGCCGCTGGTGCTCGGCGTGCGGCTGTACCAGCGGTTCATCTCGCCGCTGTCCCCGCCCAGCTGCCGCTTCTACCCCAGCTGCTCTGCGTATGCCGTCACCGCCCTGACGCGGTTCGGCCCGATCCGCGGGGGCTGGCTGGCCCTTCGCCGGCTCGGGCGGTGTCATCCGTGGAACCCCGGCGGCGTCGACCCCGTTCCGATGACATGGGCCGAACGCAACGACTGGAAGCCCGAGGACTTTCGTCCGCGTGATGCCGACGCGGACGAGCACCAAGATCACACGACCTGACCAAGCGGCATATCGTTGCCGACCAGTGGTGAGCGGCCGTCCGGCCGGATGTCGCCGCCGCACCAGATGACAGAGGAAGCACGTTGAGCGAGTTCTTCAACACCCTGCTCTATCCGATCAAGCTCGGTGAAGCATGGGTCATGTACGGATGGCACTGGTTCTTCGAGACCCTCGGTCTCAAGGGGGACTGGTCCGGCTGGGCGTGGGCGCTGTCGATCGTCGGCCTCACCGTGATCGTCCGGATCCTGCTCATTCCCCTGTTCGTCAGGCAGATCCACTCCTCGCGCCGGATGCAGCTCATCCAGCCCGAGATGCAGAAGATCCAGAAGAAGTACAAGGGCAAGCGCGACCCGGAGTCCCAGAAGGCGCAGCAGCAGGAGATCATGGATCTCTACCGGCGCACGGGGACCAACCCGTTCAGCAGCTGTCTGCCGATCCTCATCCAGAGCCCGTTCTTCTTCGCACTGTTCCAGCTGCTCAACAACCTCAAGGCCCAGGCCGAGGGCAAACAGCCCGGCATCGGGCCGATCACGCAGCAGGTCGCGGCACAGATCGAGAGCTCGACGATCTTCGGGGTGCACCTGTCCGACAGCTTCGTCACCGCCAACGGCAACCTCAACGTCAAGATCCTGTCGGCCGTTCTCATCGTCCTCATGTCGGCCACGACGTTCACGACGCAGTACCAGCTGATGCGCAAGAACATGCCGGCGGCTGCGCTCGACAACCCGTTCGCGAAGCAGCAGAAGGTGCTGCTCTACGTGATGCCGTTCTTCTTCGCGATCTCCGGCATCAACTTCCCGATCGGTGTCCTCATCTACTGGCTCACGACGAACCTGTGGACCATGGGTCAGCAGTTCTACGTCATCCGCAACATGCCGGCTCCGGGGTCGGAGGCCGAGGCAGCGCGGCGGAGGCGACTGGAGCGCCAGGGCAAGACCTTCGAGGAGCTCACGGTCCCCGGTCTCGACAGCGCCGCCGAGACGGTGCCGGCCGATGCGCCGAAGACTGGCCAGCGGCAGCAGCCGAAGGGTAAGAAGCGCTCGAAGACGGCGCCGCCGAAGACCCGGCGATAGCGGTTACCCACCATCTTATCCACAGGACCATCAGGACTCTGACCTGCGAAAACGAAAGTTTTCCACAGATCGGTGAGCCGTGATGAACGAAGGAGTCTCGCTATGAGCGACACGCAGGCAACCCATCTCGATCCGGACGCGCAGGACGACCAGGCAGACTCGGTCGAGTCGGCCAGCGGATCCGACGAGCAGGGCCTCGCGAGCCACGATGTGCCGGACGTGGATGTGCCGGACGTGGATGTGCCGGACGACGAGGAGCTGCCGGCTACGGGGTCGGACCGCGACGACGACTCAGTAGCGCCGACCGCCGCTGCCGGCGAGGGCGACGAGGCTGTGGCTGAGCAGGCATCGCCCGCGAAGGTCGACCGCAAGGCCCGCGTGCGCCAGCTGGAGCGTGAGGGCGAGGTTGCGGCTGACTTCCTCGAGACGCTGCTCGACATTGCCGATCTCGACGGCGACATCGACGTCGATGTGGACGGCGACCGTGCGGCCGTGGCGATCGTCGACTCGGAGGAGGGGCGCGTGCCCAGGCGCCTGGTCGGTGCTGACGGCAAGGTCCTCGAGGCGCTGCAGGAGCTGACGCGGCTCGCGGTTCAGGCCGAGACGGGCGAGCGGAGCCGACTCATGCTCGACATCGCGGGCCACCGGGCGCAGCGCCGGTCCACGCTCGTTGCGCTCGCGAAGCAGGCCATCGCCGAGGTCAAGGAGTCCGGGTCCCAGCGATCCCTGGAGCCGATGAGCGCTTTCGAGCGCAAGGTCGTGCACGACGAGGTTGCCGCCGCCGGGCTGGTCTCCGAGTCCGAGGGTGTCGAGCCCAAGCGGTACGTCGTGATCCTGCCGGCCGGCGACTGAGTCGCAGCGCCCGTTCCTTTCGTGTGACCGGTGGCCTCCTCTGGAGGGCCGCCGCATCGCTGGTCCTGAGATGGAGGCGTAGGGCGTGGACGAGGACACCGACAGACCGGCCGGCGTGCCGGAGACTCCCGCCGTGGCGGCGCAGATCTTCGGCGACCGGCTGGGGCTGGCCGAGGAGTTCGTCGCCATCCTGGCGGACACCGGCATCAGCCACGGTCTGATCGGGCCCCGGGAGGCGCCGCGTCTCTGGGATCGTCACGTGCTGAACTGCGCGGTCGTTGCGGACGCCATCCTGCCTACCGGTCAAGCGCAGCAGGTCATCGACATCGGGTCAGGGGCCGGCCTCCCGGGCCTCGCCCTGGCCATCGTGCGCCCGGACCTGGACCTCCATCTCGTCGAACCCCTCGCTCGTCGCACTGGGTGGCTCTCCGGAACGGTGGCACAGCTCGGGTTGACCAACGTCTCGGTGCACACGGCTCGCGCCGAGTCCATGTGGGACCGGATCGAGGCGCCCTGGGTCACCGCCCGGGCCGTGTCTGGCATCGTGCAGCTGGCCGAGTGGACCCTTCCGCTGCTGACGCCGAGGGGCAGCCTGCTGGCACTCAAGGGCTCACGAGCGGCCTCGGAGCTCGAAGAGTCGAGAACTGCACTGACTCGGCTCGGCGTGGTGGATGCGGCGGTCGAGCAGTACGGTGACGGGCTGTTGGAG
Organism: Monashia sp. NPDC004114; assembly: GCF_053603855.1. Classification (NCBI taxonomy): domain Bacteria; kingdom Bacillati; phylum Actinomycetota; class Actinomycetes; order Micrococcales; family Intrasporangiaceae; genus Intrasporangium; species Monashia sp. NPDC004114. Next base: position 26,065 of record NZ_JBSGGK010000032.1, read on the forward strand.
GAGCCGACGATCGTGCTTCGCGCGACCATCGGCGAAACGCTGGACCGTCGACGCTTTCGATCGCGGCCCACGAGCAGCGCGGGTTCGGCCCGCCGGCGGGCGGATCGGCGAGGCGGATCGCGCCAGTCCGGCCCGGCGGCAACCACCCGCCGTCGTCATCAGCCATGATCGTGTCCAGACCCTTTCGTAGGCCGCTGCGCGTGACGTGGCTTGCGGTTCGACCCCCGAGACCGGAGGTGCTCCCCTCGTGACGATGTCGACCAACCTCGGATGGCCGAGCGAGCCAGAGCCCGGTCCGGAGCACCGTCGACTTGGCTGGCTGGCTCGCATGCTTGGTGTTTCACGTGAAACGGGCGGCACGTCGGCGCCTACTCCACCGGGGGAAGGTGCTGCGGTGGAGACGGTGCCTGATTCGGCGATCGCGGATGCCGCGTCCACAGAGGTCGCGCCGGGGGAGGCCGCGGCCGCGGGCACCGCGCCGGGGGACGTCGCGCCGGGGGACGGCGCGCGGGGGGACGTCGCGCGGGGGGACGTCGCGCGGGGGGAGGCCGCGCCGATGTCTGTGGCACCAGGTGGCGGCTCAGCCTGGGACGTGGAGTCCACCGCGCCCGCCGCGAACGAGCACGAGCCGTCTGGACCTGACTCGGTGTCCGTGGTCGCACCGGGCGTCATCGAGCGGCCAGCAGCGGTGACCCGCCCGGAGTCGGCCGAGCCCTCGGCCACGGCGGGTGATCCGGCACGCGGGGATCTTCACAACCCGACGGACGGGTGGCACGAGGCGCCGTCAGCGCCTCAGGAACAGACGGCAGGTTTGATGGACACTCCCGCCATGGCGCCGTTGGTGGCGACGGGCGACGCAGCCGGCTCAGGGGCCGAGCTCGGGCCGGATGACGAGCGGATGGCGGAGACTGGGCACCCCGACGGGGAGCCGGATGAGGCGAAGGTGGTCGAGGTGGAGGTGCCCGGCGCGGGGTCTGAGCTGACGGATGCGGTCGCGCAGAGCGCACCACCGGACCTCGACGGAGACTCACTCGGGATGGTGTCCGCGAGTGCTTCCATCCGTGGCACGGAACCCTTGTCGGACGTTTCCGAAGACTCCCTGCTCGTCCGTGAGCCTGTGGACAGCCCCGTGGATGACGGGGCCGAAATCGAGGCGTCCGAACGGGAAATGGGCATTTCAGAGGTTGGGGAAAACGCTGTGGATGACCGCATTGGTGCACACCGTTTCGGCAGCCGCACGGTCGAGCGAGATGCGCTTGCTACGACCCCCAGTGTCGACGACGACGACGCGCCGCATGCACGAGAACTGGCCGAGAACGCACACCGACGCATTCAGCTGACAGGGCGTCCCTTTCCCAAGCCGGCGGCCCCGCGCGTCCTCACCGTGGCCAACCAGAAGGGTGGCGTGGGAAAGACCACGACGACCGTCAACGTGGCCGCCGCGCTCGCTCAGGCAGGTCTCCGAGCGCTCGTCATCGACCTGGATCCTCAGGGCAACGCCAGCACCGCCCTCGGCATCGACCACCACGCGGAGGTGCCCTCGATCTACGACGTCCTTGTCGAAGGCACGCCGCTGCTCGAGGTGATCCAACCGTGCACGACGGTTGACAACCTCTACTGTGCCCCGGCGACCATCGACCTCGCAGGAGCGGAGATCGAGCTGGTCTCGCTCGTCGCCCGCGAGTCGCGCCTCCAGAAGGCGATCGTCGCTGCCACCGAGACCGGACATTCCTTCGACTACATCCTCATCGACTGCCCGCCGAGCCTGGGCCTGCTCACCGTCAACGCGATGGTGGCGGCCAGCGAGGTGTTCATCCCGATCCAGTGCGAGTACTACGCACTCGAGGGCCTGTCGCAGCTGCTCAAGAACATCGAGCTGGTAAAGGCTCACCTGAACCCACCGCTGCATGTCTCGACGATCTTGCTCACGATGTATGACGGCCGAACCAGGCTGTCCGCGCAGGTGGCGGACGAGGTCCGAGAGCACTTCCCCGAGCAGGTGCTACGGACGACTGTCCCCCGCTCGGTACGAGTGTCCGAGGCCCCGAGTTTCGGCGAGACGGTCATGACCTACGACCCGACCAGCAGTGGTGCCCTTGCCTACCTCGAGGCTGCCGGCGAGATCGCCGACCGGGGCGCGCAGGGTCGCGTCTGACGCGCGACGTACTACCCGTCACGGGGTCGCCACCACCTGGTGGCGGCCCCGTTTCACGTGAAACCGTGTCGGGCCGGGAACATGGGTGGTCGTTGTCGCCGGTCATCGCTGGTTGTCACTCTGGTGATGATGTGGTTGTCACTCTGGTGATGATGTGGTTGTCACTCTGGTGATGATGTGGACGTCGCTGTGGTGATGATGTGGACGACGCCGTGGGGTGAGGTTCGACGTGCGCGTCGGTTCAACGCAAGCGTCGATGCCATGGGTCGACTTCCGGGCGCTCCGTGATGCCGCAGGCGACGCGCCCGTTCTGGAGACTTCGCGGGCGCACGGACGGCTCGGCTCGGCGGACCCGGTGCCGGTCCACGAGGGCGAGCGCGACAACGTGACGGGTTTGAGAGCGATCAGTCGGGCGTGTCACCGCGGGCGTCACCGCGGCGCAGTCGTCACCCCGCCGAGGGTCGGCACGTCTCAGGCTGCCACCTCGGTGCGGTGTGGCGCGATCCGGTGATGCGCAACGAGCGCCCGAGACTGGGGACGTGACGTCCGGCCTGGACCGGCCAGCCGGACGCGGTGCTGGCTGGGATCCGGGCGCGGCGTGGCCGGCGCAGTGAGCCGGCCAGGCTCTGCCCATCGGGTGATGGACCAGGCCCGTCCGTCGGCGTGGTTGGCTCCCTCTGGCCGGCGACGGCGGCGAGCCGCGCAGCGACCGAGGGCTCGCGCGGGAGCCAGCCTGTCGCGACCACGACGTGTTCGCCTCTCGCGAATTGACAGCAGCATCGCGGCGCCGCAAAGCGTTTCACGTGAAACGAGGCGCGTCCCGAGTGAGTCGATCGCAGGATCGACACCCGCACGCCCCGGAGGGGATCCAACGGCCGGGCGGGCGGTGAATGTGGTGGTGTCTGGCCCCAGACCACCGTGACGAGTATCCGTGAGAACGGGCCAAGGCCAGTCCGCACCACGGGGTGCGATTGCGCCGGCTTCAGCGGACCTGGGTGCCGCGACATCGACTCGACATCAAGGCCGGGTCGGCGAACCGCTTGTCGCGCGTCGAGGGCGCCCGGTCGGACGTGCCCAGCACGATCTTCACGATGCGCTGGGATGCCGTCGCTTTGGCCATGCCCCGGAGGGGCAGGAGCTCGGCTACCGCGTCATCGGCCAGGTCGTCCGGCTCCGCCGCGAACTGATCATGCGCCCGCTGTGCCCGCGAACCGTCTGGTGGCCGCCACCGCCGATGGCGTGGAGTGTCCGCGCCGGCACCGTCACGGTCGCCGGCGGCTGGCCCCACGGCAACGCAGCGACGACGCGGGACATGGTTGTCGAGGTCGATGACTACGGAAACAGCTCTCAGGCTTGGGCGGCGTCAGCCCATCCGTTCCGCAGGTTGAACCATGAGCCCGTCTGCACCGGTGGGCGTTTCACGTGAAACGGCGGGCCGGGCCCGGTTGGGCAGCCTGGCCCCGCAGAGCCATCAGGCGGCGAGGTCCCCCTCGCACGGGTCGCACGCCGCCCCGATGGGCATGTCCAGGTTGCCTCGGCAGCTTGGCTTGGCGAAGTCGATCGTGATCCGGGGGTCGCGGGACGAGCCTGCGGTCGCAGAGCTGATCCAGAGTGGCCGCTGGGACGCTGTTGTTTCACGTGAAACACCCGAGCCGGAGCAGGGCGCGGCCGAGACCACCGTGTCCGCGCCCGGATGTTCGGGCGCGCTTGGCGAGGGTCCCTACCCTGCGAGCTTCGAGGCATCGGCTTCACCGGACGATGGGAGGTCCCCGATCCAGGGCAAGCTCCGATGGGGAAGGAGCTGGACGCCCAGGAGTCCATTGCAGCCCGAACGCCTCTTCGGCGTGGCGCCGGCTGCAGAGCCAACCGTCGCCCGCCCGGGACCGGGCGTGCGGCGCCAGCACGAGCTGCGACCCGATCTGATCGTCCGCCGCCCGGGTCCGTCCATCCGCTGCCGGGTCGGCTCTTCCAGCGTGTCGATTGCGTGGGCGAGGACGGGACGGCGAGACCTTGCGCTGCTCTCCATCGCGATCACCAAGACTCGACTGAGCTCGCCCCAGTCCCCCCGCCCTGGGCGACCTACGCCACCCCGAGGGCTGGCAACCAGCCTCGGCAGTGTCCCGGGGGGACGCGCGGAGCCGCGCTGCGGACGAGCGAGGTGAGCGAGCGTGCGGCGCGAGCCGGGCAGCGTCCGCCAACGCTGGCCAGACCAGGACGGTCGACCTCGACGTCTGGCCACATCGGCCATGGCCGTCCCCCAGGCGGCGAGAGTCGACGCCGTAGCGAACGAGGCCCGTCACCAAATCGGGCCCGGCTCGACCGAGAAGTCGACCACGTCGGCCTCGGCGCCGATGCGCACGCAGGGGAGCGGCCGATGTAGTCACCCCCTCGGGCGAAGCCAGCTCAAGGCCGGCAAAGGCGATTCGCGTCGGCGTCCACAGCCACCGGACAACGGGATCAGGAACGACCCGACCGGATGCCGGTCGGGCTCACGCGCAACAGACCGGCGTTCGGCTTCATCCTGTGTTTCACGTGAAACGCCGGCAACGCATCGACAGCGTGACCCGGCACATCGGCTCGCGACGAACCATCAGACGGCACAAGGCCTTCCACCACTCGCATCGGTCCACGTTTCACGTGAAACACGGCAGGAGCGTCTCCAAACTCGAGTTCCCGACACTGTGCATCCGTGCAGGCCGCGCCCTCACGGAGCACCTAGACTGAACGCCGGACGCGAGGTACGCGTCAGATCACGGCAGAGGGACTGACTGATGGCGGAGAAGCGTCGAGCACTGGGCCGGGGTCTGGGAGCGCTCATCCCCAGCGCGCCGAGCGGGAGCACCAACCGACCCGTTGATGTCTTCTTCCCCGACCAGAAGAGCGCCGACGCCACGGGCGACCACGGCACCCCGTCCGCAGCCGACATCGGCACCAACGGACACGGCGCCACGTCCGTGCTGTCCACCCAGGACGGCGCCGCGGCGCTGGCCGCCGACCAGACCGGACTGGCCGTCGTCCCTGGCGCCGAGTTCGCCGAAGTCGACATCGACTCGATCCGTCCCAACCCGAAGCAGCCGCGCACGGTCTTCGATGAGGACGAGATGGCCGAGCTCGTTCACTCGATCCGCGAGATCGGTGTGCTGCAGCCGATCGTCGTTCGGCGCATCCCCCGCGACCAGGTCGAAGCGGCGGACGGCAAGAAGTACGAGCTCATCATGGGCGAGCGCAGATGGCGCGCCTCGCAGACGGCCGAGCTTGGCGTCATCCCCGCCATCATCAAGGACACGAGCGACGACGACCTGCTGCGCGACGCGCTGCTGGAGAACCTGCACCGCAGCCAGCTCAACCCGCTCGAGGAAGCTGCGGCATACCAGCAGCTGCTGGACGACTTCGGCTGCTCGCACGAGGAGCTCGCGACCCGCATCGGACGCTCACGCCCCCAGATCTCCAACACCCTGCGCCTGCTCAAGCTGCCGCCGCTCGTCCAGCGCCGCGTCGCCGCCGGCGTGCTCAGCGCCGGTCACGCCCGTGCGCTGCTGGGCCTCAGCGATGGCGCCTCGATGGAGCGCATGGCGCAGCGGATCGTGGCCGAGGGGCTGTCGGTGCGCACCGTCGAGGAGCTGGTGGCCCTTGGCGATGGTGACACCCCGGCCAAGCCTCGACGCCCGCGTGCCGGCACCCGCCACCCTCAGCTGGACCAGTTCACGGTCGGCCTTTCCGACCACCTCGAGACGAGGGTCAACATCGCGCTGGGTCAGCGCAAGGGCAAGATCACGGTCGAGTTCGCATCGATCGAGGACCTGCGCCGCATTCTTGGTCTGATGGGGATGTCCGCGCCCACCGAGTGACCACTGGTTGAGCACCCTCGAGCGGGCGCCGCGAGGCACCCCTCACAGCCAGGGCGCCGGCCGTGGGATCCGCACGGCGACGACGTTGTCGACAACGAGCACGTTGGCGCTCGGATCCTTCTGAGCGGCAGCCGCGATCTTGGTGCACTCCTTGGGTGTGCACCATTGCGGGTAGATGCGGTACTGGTCCCACATCATGTTCGTCACCGTGACCGCCGTGATGTTGCCGGCGGTCTTGATGCGCTCCGGCGGGGGCGACCACTTCACCACACGCATCCCGGGGTGGGACGCCGATACCGTCGCACCCTCTTTGACCAAGGCGTCGTACTGGATACGGGTGGCCTGGTGGGCATCGAGATCGGTGCGCCACATCACGGTCCCGACCACGGCGATCACGACGAGCGCCGCTACGCCGGCGACGCGAGACCAGCGGAAACCATTGAGCAGCAGCGCCGCTGGAATGCACACCGCAGGCCACAGCCACAGGGCGCCCCGGTCGCCGGTGACCACTCCGGACACCGTCGTCAGCGCGCTGTCGACACCGGCGGCGATGAGCGTGGCACCGAGGACGATGCTGGCAGGCCGTCGAGTTCTACGGTCGACGACCGCCCAGATGATGCAAGCCAGGCCAACCACTCCGGCAAGCCCGACAAGGACAGCGTCCTGCGCCAGCTGGCCGCCGGCGCGCCCGAGGTTCTCCGAGAGATCGGCCAACGACCGGAGCGGGTTCGGCTTGCGCCAGACGGAGATCGTGACGCCGAACTGGCCGAAGGCCAGCCAGTTGAACGTATAGACGAGCAGGACGCCGAAGCCGTACGACAGCGCGAACCAGACCGCGAGGGCGAGGAGCCGCCGCACCGATGCACCGGTCTCGGTCACGGCGACCGCGAAGAGCAGCAACGCGGTGACCGGGGGATAGCTCAGCACGGCCAGGCTGACGAACACCAGCATCCACGCAGCCAGGGCGAACCGGTGCCGTCGGGCCAGCGGCAGGCTCCATACGCCAACCGCAACGACGATCATCGATGCCGAAAGCGTTGCCGGCCAGTAGATGAGCATGATCCACACGCCGGAGACCATGAACGTGAACATGACGAGGAAGACCTGCCACGCGCGCCGCAGCGCGAGGAGGCGCACCATCCCCCAGACGTACGCGGCATACGACGTGAAGAAGATCGCGGACGCGACCACGATGGACGTGCGCTGGCCGAGGACGCGCCAGTAGAGCCAGTTGAGCCAGCGGCCTTCGTACTTGTTGCGGTTGAAGATGTTCTGCCCGCCCGGGTCGTTCTTGCGGAGCGTGAACGCCCAGTCGTCGTGCCGGATGAACGGGTGGGTGAGCTGGAGCCACACACCGGTGACGAGGATGACCAGTGCGATGGCGGCGAGCGGGACGAGCCATCCAGGCCAGGCGCGGGCAGGCCGTGCGGGCGCGGATGACTCCACCCCCACCACGGAGGGCTCGGCATACGTCTTCTCGGTCATCGACTCCCCTGCGGTCATGCACGGACTGCTCCACGCTAGCCTGCGCTTCTGCAAGAAATCTTCACGTTGCCATCGACACAGCGCACGTGAGGGAGGCGGTGCCGCAGGATCCGCTGTCGCGCAGGCAACGCCACAGCGGCGATCGGGAGGACCAGACGTGCCGGAGGGTCACACGATTCACGCCCTGGCCGATCGACTCAACGGCGCGTTCCGTGGCCACCCGGTCGCCGCCTCGAGCCCGCAAGGCAGGTTCGCCGTCGACGCTGAACGGCTCGACGGGCGCATCCTCGAGCGCGCGCACGCGTGGGGAAAGCACCTGTTCGTCGAGATCGGTGATGCGACGCTACACGTTCATCTCGGGCTCATCGGGTCATTCCCGGTCAAACCCCGAGGGGGTATGCCGCCACCCGAGCCCCAGCCCACGGTCCGCCTCCGACTCGTGGGCCGTGAGCACTGGGCCGACCTGCGCGGGCCGATGATCTGCACGGTTGTCGACGCGCGCCGGGAGCGGGAGATCGTCGCCACTCTCGGCCCGGATCCGCTCCGCCGCAACCAGCGACCCGACCGGACCTGGCCGCGAGTTCACCAGAGCCGCAAGACAATCGCCGAGCTCATGATGGACCAGTCCATCATCGCTGGCGTCGGCAACGTCTACCGCTGCGAAGTGCTCCATCGGCTCGCGCTCGATCCGCTGACATCCGGCACGAGGCTCGAGCACGCGACCTGGAGCGCGGTGTGGGACGACCTGAGGCTGCTCATGCCGCTCGGGCGCACGTTCTCCCAGATCCTCACCATGCCCGACCAGGTCGAAGCGGCCCGACGGCTCCGCCGGAGTGGCCGGGCGAGGGCGATCACCGATCGGCTGACCGGTGAGCGGCTGGGGGACTACTTCGAGCGTCGCTTCCTGGTCTACCAGCGCACCGGCGCGCCGTGCCCGAGATGTGGCGGGCCTATCGCCGACCGCCAGGTCGCCGGGCGAACTCTCTACTGGTGTCCGTCCTGTCAGACCGCTTGACCGCGTGACCGGATGACGTCTGCGGCGGGAAGCACCCGCGTCAACGGCCCGGCCTGGGGGAGCGTGGGCGAACGTACGCTGTCCCCGTGCAGCCCCTGCTCAATCTCGGTGACGAAGTCTCCTGGCGCGGCCGGCCGCTGGTCGGTGACCGCGTGCAGACGCTGCTGGCCGTGCTCGCCGCCCACGCGCCCGAGCCGGTCAGTGATGAGCGGCTCATCGACGAGCTCTGGGGTGCCGACCTGCCGACGAACCCGGCCAAAGCATTGCAGGTGGTCGTCTCGCGGACGCGAACCATGACGGAACGGACGGCCGTCGAACGAGGTCCTGCGGGCTACCGGCTCGGCCTGTCGAGGGAGGACGTCGACGTCCTGCTGGTCGAGGAGCTTGCCGCCAGCGCGGCCGAGCGCCTCCGCTCGGGTGCCGCCGCCGAGGCGGCCGACCTGGCGAGGACCGCGATCGCCCTGAACGTTGCTCCCACCGCTGAGTCAGCGCCGCTCGCCGACGTCCGCAGCTCCGCCCGCAGACACGGGCGGTCCGCTCGCCGGACCCTGGCCCTGGCCACGGCAGCTCTCGGTGACCACAACGACGCACTGCCGCAGCTCGTCACCGCGGCCGAGGCCGACCCGGATGACGACGAGGTCATGGCTACACTCCTGACCAGCGAGGCCGCCGTCGTGGGCCCGGCGGCAGCCCTGACGCGCTACGAGGCGCACCGTCGCGACCTGGCCGAGCGCCTCGGCACCGACCCGGCTCCGCGCCTCGCCCGGATCCACCAACAGCTTCTCGACGCGGACCATCCTGTGCGACAAGGGATTCGGCACTCAGCGACCGAGCTGCTCGGTCGCGCCGACGACCTCAGCAGCATCGGAGCGCTGGTGCGCACGGTTCGTGTCACCTCCATCGTCGGGGCAGGTGGCCTCGGCAAGACCCGCCTCGCACACGTCATCGGTGCCACCGCGGAGCAGTCGGTGGTGCACTTCGTCGAGCTGGTCGGCGTGACCACGTCCGAGGACGTCGTCGGCGAGGTCGGCTCAGCCCTCGGGGTGCGCGACTCGGTTGTCGGCCGCCGAACGCTCACGCCACGACAGCGTGCCGACGTCCAGGCGCAGATCGCACAGCAGCTCGACCGCACGCCGACCCTGCTCATCCTCGACAACTGCGAGCACGTCATCGAGGCCGTTGCGGATCTCGTCGCCTACCTCGTCGCAACCTGTCGTGACGTCGCCGTCCTGACGACATCACGGGCACCGCTCGGGATCGCGGCCGAGCACGTCTACGCCCTCGGCGAGCTGAACCCACAGGACGCCGCAGACCTGTTCCGGCTGCGCGCCAGGGCCGCGCGACCCGGCGTCGCGCTTCACCCGGACGCCGTCCGTGCGGTGGTCGCCCGGCTCGATGGGCTGCCCCTGGCGATCGAGCTGGCCGCCGCCAAGGTGCGAGCCATGTCGGTCGAGGACATCGAACGGCGCCTCAGCGACCGGTTCGCCCTGCTGCGCGGCCGCGATCGCTCGGCACCCGACCGCCACCAGACCCTGCTCGCGGTGATCGACTGGTCGTGGAACCTGCTCGCCGGGCCCGAGCGGCGCGCGCTGCGTCGTCTGTCGGTCTTCCACGACGGGTTCACGCTTCAGTCGGCCGAAGCGCTGCTGGGGGACGCCGCCCTGACCTCGATCGAGCTGCTGGCCGACCAGTCTCTGGTCGTGGTCCGCGACCTCGAGGACGGGGTGCGGTACCGGATGCTCGAGACGGTCCGCGACTTCGGCAGGCTCCAGCTCACCGCATCCGATGACGAGGCGGACGCCCTTGCAGCCCAACGAAACTGGGCCACAGGACTGGCAACCCTAGCTGCTGCCCGGCTGTACGGTCCGGACCAGGTCGACGCGATAGACGAGATCGGTCGGGAGGAGGCCAACCTCACCGACGTCCTCCACAGGTCGCTGGCGCTGCCCGACCCCGAGGCGGTCGTGGCCTTGGTGGCGGGGCTCGGCGGCTTCTGGGCTATCCGTGGCGACAACCCGCGCCTGATCACGCTGGCCGATGCGGTCGAGGCGGCCCTCGACGGGTGGAGGCCACCGGACGGGCTCGTCGAGACGACGCGCACGGCGGTCGTCATCCTCGTCACCAACTCCACGGTCGTCGGCATCGAGACACCGGGCGCGCTGGCGCTGCTGCGAGAGCTCGGAGCGGGCGAGATCCCGAGCTTCACCCGGGCCGCGACCCGGGTCCTGCTCGCCGTCTACGCACCGGACATGGACGACGTCGAGCCCAGCCAGGCCGAGACGGTCGTCGCCGACCGCCTCCGGGTGCTCGGGGAGGACCGCGACCCGCTGACTGCGTCGCTCGCCCTGCAATGGCGATCGCATCTCCAGGAGAACTCGGGTGACCCTCAGGGAGCGCTCGAGGACGCGTCTGCCGCGCTCGCGATCGCCGTCGGCGGTCAGAGCCGATCGGCGATGGGTCCGTGGGGCGAGGCGCTGCTCAACACCCAGCTCGCCCAGATGAACGCCCAGCTCGGCTACTTCGGCGTGGCCGCTGAGCATGCCCGCCGCGCGATCCCGGTGCTCGAACGTCTCGAGTCGATCGACGACCTCCTCCAGGCCCACACGCTGGTGGCGATGGATGCGCTCGTCGACGGCCGGATCGACGAGGCCGAGGCGATCCTCGACTCGTTCTCCCGCTACGAAGGCGCCTCGATGTTCGGCGGCGGGGTCGTCACCGGGGCAGCCCGGGCCGAGGTCGCTCTGGCCCGCGGCGACGTGACGAACGCGCTGCGACGATACGACCAGCTGGCCGTGGACCTCGCCACCTTGCAGGTGCCCGGTCTGAAGGAGGTGACGGGGCTCGAGCCGTGGGCGGTGTTCGGCGAGGCCGTCGCCCTCACGGCACATGCCCGTCACGGCACCGCCGAGGACAGTCGCCGCTACGCGGACTCGGTCGCTCGCAAGGTCACGCGCGTGCTCGATGCCCAGACTCCACTGCTCGACCTGCCCGTCCTCGGCATGGGCCTCTTCGCGCTGGGGGTCTGGAGCCTGCTGCGCGACTCGTGCCCTCCGGCTCGGGGCGCGAAGCTCCTTGTCATGGCCGACGCGCTGGGCTACTCGCGCTTCGTCCCGACGATGGCCTGGGAGACGGCGCTCGCCGAGGCTCAGGACCGCGCACCGGGCCAGGTGCCGTACTGGCAGGCCGAGTATGCCGGTCAGCGCGGTCGCGAGATCCTCGACGACGCGCGGGCCGCGCTCGCCGACGCCGGTCTGCTGCGCAACTGACGCCGATCAGCAGACCCGACGTCCCCGCGCACTCACCAGCCGGTGAACGGCATACGGCGGAGGACCGGGACCTCCACGTACTCATGGCAGCCGAGGATCGGAAGCAGCGTCTTCGGCGGCTGCGGCATCCGGGCCAGGCCTTCGGCCTCCGTGAGGTCACGCGGCATACCGAGGGTGAGCACCGACCCGCGCAGGTGCATCCGGCCGCCACCGGCGGCGCGCAGGTTCGCCAGCCAGTCGACGCCGGAGCCATAGGTGAGAGCGATCGTGACGACCTCGCCGCCGTCGAAGGCCATCATCGGCACGTGGTAGGTGCGCCCCGACCGTCGCCCGGTGTGCTCGAGCTCCACGAACCACCCGTGCCCGGCGAGGTGCACCATGCCCTTGTTGAGGAAACGCTTGTTGACCTGGGTGATCGCCTTGGGGATCGGCATCGTCGCCACCTCCTGCACCTAGCCTGCCACGTCGGACCGGCCGATGGGCGTCGGCGCCCGCGACCACCCATGGGGTCGCGGGCGCCTTTGTGCCGCAAGCGATCAGCGCAACGACCACCGGGCGATCACATGCGACGGCGGTAGGCCCGCACCGACAGCGGCGCGAAGATGGCGACCACCGCGGCGCAGCCGACGAGCGCCCAGCCCACGTCGGCCGTCACGGAGCCGGCGTTGGCGAGGTCACGCACGGCGGACACGACGTGCGACACCGGGTTGATGCTGACGAAGGTGCCGAGCCACCCGGGCAGCGACTCGACGGGCACGAACGCGTTGGACAGGAAGGTCAGCGGGAACAGGATCATGATCGAGATGCCCTGGACCGCCTGGGCGCTGCGCGAGATCGTGCCGGCCCACGCGAAGATCCACGCGAGCGACCACCCGGCGACGATCGCCAGCAGGATCGCGCCGACGACGCCGAGCACGCCGCCGGCCGGGCGGTAGCCCATGAGGATGCCGGTCAGCATGGTGAGCACATTCGCGATGACGTAGCGGGTGAGGTCCGCCACCATCGGCCCCGCGAGCGGTGAGATGCGCGCGATGGGCAGCGACTTGAAGCGGTCGAAGACGCCCTTGTCCATGTCCTCGCGGAGCTGCACGCCCGTTGCCATGCACGCGGTCAGGGTGGTCTGCGCCATCATGCCCGGGATGAGGATCGGCAGGTAGGACTGGACGTCGCCGGCGATGGCGCCGCCGAAGATGTACGCGAACATCGCCGTGAAGAGCAGCGGCTGGATCGTGACGTCGAAGAACTGCTCCGGGTTGCGGCGCATCTTCTTCAGCGCGCGCCCGGCCATCGTGAACGTCTGGCTAACGGTGTCGCGCAGCGACACCGCGGCCCGGGTCGAGCCGGGGTCGATGGCCGTCGCCCCGCCGGTGGGAGCGAGAGTCGTGGTGGTCATGAGTGCTCCTCGGGGGTTCGGCCGCGAGCTTCGCCACGGTCGGTCGGGTTGCCATCGAGGTATGCCGTCGGGCCGGGCTCGCTTGTGGCAGTGGAGTTCTCGTCGGTCTGGTTCTCACCCGTGTCGTGGCCGGTGAGGGCGAGGAACACCTCGTCGAGAGTGGGCTTGCTGACGCTGAACGCGTCAAGGGAGATGTCTGCCTGACGCAGAGCGACGAGCAGCTCGGCAGCCTGGTCGGCACGGTCGAGCGGGACCTGGAGCTGTGCGCGCTCGGGGCTGAGGACCGGCTCGAGTCCGATCACCGAGCTCGAGAGGGTGGCGGCCTCCGCGAGCCGGTCCTGGTCGCGCAGCGTCAGCGACAGGGTCGAGTCGCCGACGGTCGACTTCAGCTCGTCGGGCGTGCCCTCGGCGACCTTGCGGCCGTGGTCGATGACCGCGATCCGGCTGGCGAGCTGGTCGGCCTCGTCGAGGTACTGCGTCGTGAGCAGGACCGTCGACCCGTCGGCCACGAGGGCCCGGATGGTGTCCCACATCTGGCCGCGAGTGCGCGGGTCGAGCCCGGTGGTCGGCTCGTCGAGGAAGATCAGCGGGGGACGCATGATGAGGCTCGCGGCGAGGTCGAGGCGCCGGCGCATGCCGCCGGAGAACTGCGAGATCTGGCGCGAGGCGGCCTCGGTGAGGTCGAACTTCTCGAGCAGGTCGACGGCGGTCGCCTTGGCGTTCGCGCGGGGGAGCCCTTGCAGGCGGCCGAAGAGGACGAGGTTCTCGGTGGCGGTGAGGTTCTCGTCGACCGACGCGTACTGCCCGGTGACGCCGACGAGCTGGCGGATCCGGTGCGGCTCGCGCTGGACGTCGACGCCGAAGATCTCGGCGTGGCCGCCGTCGATGGACAAGAGGGTGGCCAGCATGCGCAACATCGTGGTCTTGCCGGCGCCGTTCGGGCCGAGGACCCCATAGACCTCGCCGGGTCGCACGGTGAGGTCGATGCCGTCGACGGCGGTGAAGTCCTTGAACCGCTTGATGAGTCCCTCGGCCTGGACCGCGGGCGTGGCTCCGCCGCCCGGGCCGGTGCCGCGCGCATCGCCGTACGACGCGCTGGGCGATCGGCCCGCGGCGATGCCGTGGGTCGGGATGTCGGTGGTCGTTGTCATGGCTCCAGCGTCGGCCGTCCCGGTTTCACGACGCCTTCACGCCGGTTTCACGGCCACCGCGGCGGCTGCTGCGGCCGCACCGGCCCAACCGGGCGGCATAGATTGCTCGCATGGCCCTCAGCGGTTCGCGCCCGGCACCGACCCACGTGCTCGCCCACCTGTCCGACACCCATCTCATCGCCGGCGGGGGCCTGCTCGCCGGCCACATCGACACCCCCGAACAGCTGCGCAAGGCCCTCGCCCGCGTCGTGGCGTCCGGCGAGAGCATCGACGCGCTCGTCATCTCCGGCGACCTGGCCGACAGCGGCGACCCGGCGGCCTACGCGCTGCTCAGCGAGATCGTCGACCCCGTCGTCGAGCGCCTCGGCTGCGCCCTCGTCCTGACGGGCGGCAACCACGACGAGCGGCGGCCGATGTCGCTGGCGTTGTACGGCGAGGACTCCGACGACCCGCATGACACCGTCACGCTCGTGCGCGGTCTGCGCATCATCGCCCTCGACTCCGCCGTGCCGGGGTTTCACCACGGCGGCTTCTCCGACGACCAATATGCCTGGCTGGCAAGGGAGCTCGAGACGCCGGCCGAGCACGGCACGATCCTCGTCATCCACCACGCCCCCATCACCTACCGCTCGCCGGTCATGCAGCTGCTCGACTTCGAGGACGTCGAGCGGCTGCGTGATGCCCTCGCCGACACGGATGTGCGGGCCATCCTCAGCGGTCACCTGCACGTCACGAGCTTCGGGACACTGGGCGGTATACCGGTGTACGTCGCGGGTGGCATCAGCTATGTCGACGACGTCGGTGCCCCACGCGAGCTGCTCATGGGCGTCGACGGCCCGCAGTCGTGGAACCTCATCGAGGTGCACGCGGACCAGGTCGTGGGCACGGTCGCTCCCGTCGAGCAGCACAAGAGCTGGCCGGCCCTGTCCGAGTCGGTCATGGAGTTCATGGAGACGGTGCCCGAGGAGGACCGGCGGACGGTGTTCTCGACGAAGCGGTGATCGTATGACCTTTCGATATTCGTAATGTCGAATCGCCGTCGCCCGGATCGACATGAGGGTGTCACCACCGAAACCCCAGCCACCTTCACCACGAGGAGCGCCACGATGTCCTTCCAGGCCTACTTGGACACGATCGAGAAGAAGACCGGCCTCACCCCGCAGCAGCTCCTCGACGAGGCGGCCACCAAGGGCTATGGCCCCCAGACGAAGGCGGGCGTCGTCATCGACTGGCTCGCCGTCGACCACGGCCTCGGCCGCGGGCACGCGATGGCGCTCTACCACGTGATCACGAACGGTCCCACGATCAGCGAGAAGCAGGTGGGCACCGACGGAACCCACCGGGACGAGACAAGCGAGCTGCGGCTCGACGGCATCGCCGCGCGAGGCGGCGACCCAGTATCGACACAGAGGAACTGACATGAGCACCAACGAGACCAGCACCGGCACCGTGCAGCAGACCACGTCAGCAGACGGAACCGCCATCGCGTACGAGGCCTACGGCTCGGGCCCCGTCGCCGCCATCGTCGGCGGCGCCTTCTGCGACCGCGGCTCGTTCCGCGACGTCGCCGAGGCGCTCGGCGAGCTCGGCTTCACCGGGGTCACCTACGACCGTCGCGGTCGCGGGGACAGCGGCGACACCAAGCCGTATGCCGTCCGGCGGGAGGTCGAGGACCTGACCGCCGTGATCACGGCCGCGTCGAGCGGCACGGGCGAACCGGCATACGTGTACGGCGTCTCGTCCGGCGGCGCTCTCGTCATCGAGGCCATCGCCGCGGGCGCGCCGATCACCAAGGGCTCGGCGATCGAGGTGCCCTTCCGCACCGAAGCCTGGCCGCCGGCACCCGAAGACTACATCGGTACGCTCGAGCGGTTCGAGGCCGCGGGCGACCGAGAGGGCATCCTGCGCTACTTCAACACCAAGGCCGTCGGCATGCCCGACGAGATGGTCGACGGGATGCGTGGCACTCCCGCGTGGGAGCCGCTGCTGGCACTGACCTACACGGTCAGGTACGACGGGCTGTGCCTGGGCGGCGACGACCAGAGCCTGCCGACCGAGACGTTCGCCAAGGTGACCGTGCCCTTCCTGGCCGTGTGCAGCAGCGGCACCCAGATGCCCTGGCTGCACGACTCGGCCCAGGTCATCGCTGCGGCACTGCCCACCGCCACCGCGGTCGAGCTCCCGGGTGGCTTCCACGAGGTGCCGGCGGCGACGCTGGCGCCGGCACTCGCGGAGTTCTTCCGAAGCTGACGGCGACCGGCGCCCCTGCTGCGAGGCCTGCGTCGACGGTGCGTCGACGGTGCGTCGACGCAGGCCTCGGTGGGGCGCGGTCAGTGGATCCGGTCGACCTGTGAACCGAGGTCGGTCAGCTGCTGGGCCGCGCTGCCGACCGCCACGCTGCCGACCCAGCCGGTGGCTTGCGCGTCACGGCGGGCGACGGTGACGCGAGCGGTGTGCGGGCGGCCGGTCTCGTCGACCCAGTGGTTCGTCAGGGTGTCCGTGACGAGCGGGCTGGTCGCCGTGAACGTCAGGTCGATGCCCACTGCCGTGGGACCGGCGACGCCAGCTGGGTCGATGGCCCGGGCGGACCCGACGAGTCGTGCTCCGGTGAGCGCCGGCCGCACGCTGAGGACGCCGGAGTCGAGATCGAGGTCGCGCGCCCCCTCGAAGGCGCACTCCGTCGGCGGTGCTTCCGGGTTCCCCACCTCGCCGAGGGCGGGCGGCTCGACCCCCGGCGGGCAGGTCCACGCCTCGAGGCGCCCGGACGGTGCGTCAAGTCCCGGAGTGGCCAGGTCGTCGGTCGCCGCGACCACGCCGCGGTAGACGTTGCCCCCGAGCATCCCGGGGACACCCCCGGTGTCGAGCCACTGCACATACGCCATGCGCAGGTCCTGGTCGGAGATCGCGCCGCCCGCGTGAGCGGGCGAGCTGAGGGCAAGAATCGGCAAGGCGCCGATCCCCGCGGTGCAGAGCCATCGGATCGTGCTGGTACGCATAGGAATTCCCCTGTCCGGTGATGCCGGCCCTGATGGCCGGCCGGTCCTATGAGTACGCGACGGAGCACCAGAAGGTTGTCACGGACCTGGGTACCGATGCCCACGCGACTCGGAGAGCCAGCCGCAGGGTCACCTGGACGCAGGCGGCAGTCTCCTCGTGAGGTAGGCCCGCCGGGGGACGGGGTCCACCCGGCGAGCGGGCCGGGGGCCAGGAGGTCACCGGGCGGGCAGTCAGGCCAGAATGGGGTCATGCAGGCGATCAGGCGGGAGGTGCGATGCGCGAGCTCCAGCCGTTGACGCCCGAGCGCGTCGGCGACCTCGTCGGTGACTGTGCGCCCTGTACGTTCTGGCAGACCGTGCCGCGAAACGGCCACGCCGGCCCGGCCGACCCGCTCGAGCTCCTCGCCGAGTGGGTCGAGGCCGTGACCGGCGACTGGGGTCCGCCCGGCCGGGTCGCCTATGTCGACGGCCGGCCGGTCGGACACGTCCTCGTCGCCCCGGCTCGCCACGTCGCGCGGCTCGCCGCGTTCCCGACATCACCCGCTGACCCGGCCACCCTCATGCTCGTCACCGCGACCACGGCCGGCCCGGATGCCGGCCGCGGCCTGCGCAAGTCCCTCGTCCAGTCGGCGGCGAAGGACGCCCTGCGGCGGCGCGGCCGGTCGCTCGATGTCGTGGCCGCGCGGCCCCTCGCGGTGGGACGCCACACCTGCGTGCTCGACGTCGGATTCCTCGAGAAGGCCGGGTTCCGAGTCGAGCGCGACCACCCGGCATACCCGCGGATGCGGATCGACCTGCGCACGGTCGTCACGCTCAAGGACGAGGCGGCAGCCGCGATCACGCGAGCACTCGGCCGGATCCCGGGAGTGCGACCCGTGCCCGAGACGCATCCGCACGGGCCCAGCCGGGCGCGCTCGGTCGACAGCCCCTGAGGGTCAGGAGCCCGTCCGGCCGGCCCGGAGCGGCCCGGGCCCGCCCACGGCCTCCGCGCTGCGCATCGCATCGAGGTGTCGGCGCAGGTCGTCGAGCCGCAGCACTCCGGTGCGGGCCGTGTCGGCCTCGCCGAGGTAGACGCGCTGCAGGGCGACGACGACGGCCTCCGCCATGTGGTCGAGCGTGTGGTGGTCAGCCAGCGCGGACGCGTCGCCTGCGTGGTTGAGGTACCCGATGTCGAGCCGCACCGCTGGCATCCTGGTATGCCGCAGCAGCGGCCAGGTGCGGGCGTGCGAGCGGCAGTCGGTCAGGCCGGTGCGGGCCACCACCTCGCGCAGCAGGAGGTCGGCGAAGTGCTCGCCGATCGTCGACCAGCCGACCCCGTCGGCATGGCCGTAGAAGAACGTCGCCACGCCGTGGCCCGACTCCGTGGACGAGTGGTCGGAGTGCAGCGACAGCACGAGGTCCGCATCGCAGGAGTTGGCGAAGGCCGCGCGGTCCTCGTCGGAGCCGCCGTCGGTCGCGGTGGTGCGGGTGAAAACCACGCTCACGCCGTAGGCGGACAGCCGGCCTTCGATCCGGCGGGCCAGGTCGAGCGTCAGGACACCCTCGACGAGCCCGCGGGCGCCGCGCACGCCGCGGTCGGCGCCGCCGTGACCCGGGTCGAGCACGATGGTCCGCCCGCTGAGGCTGAAGCCCGACCGCCTGATCTGCTCGCGCTCCCGCAGTGCGTTGGCGGAGCCGCCGCTCACCGACCTCGTCAGCCCGGCGAAGGCCCGCATTGTCTCGGGACCGACCGTGCCGTCCGGGACGAGTCCGACCCCTGCCTGGAAAGCCCGCACCCCGGCATCGGTGTTGGGTCCGTGGATGCCGTCGACCTTGCCCGGGGTGAACCCCAGCTCGGCGAGGCGGGACTGGAGCGACACGACGTCGTCGCCCTCGATGAAGTGCTCCGGGATGTACCGCAGCACACGGTCCCCGAGGGTCCACCGGGCACCGTCCAGGACGGCATAGGTCGAGCGGCCGACGACGCCGTCGACGAGCAGCCCGCGGCGCTGCTGGAACGACTTGACCGCCGCCTCTACGCGCTCGTCGAAGATCGGGTCGCCGTAGCGGTCCGTGTGGCCGGGACCGCCGGGCAGGTCTCCTGACAGGACGAGGCGCTCGCAGACCGCCGCCACCGCTGGGCCCGAGTCACCGCGTCGGAGCACGACGAACTGTGGAGGGGTCATCTCGGCTCCTTCCTTTGGGAGGGCCCGAGCCGGGGTGCAGCTGGCTTCGCGAAGGGGTCGGGCTCGTCGGGGGCCGTGTTGCAGCGTAGTACGCCAAGGGGGTGGCGCCCGCAGTCCAGCGTGGCAGACCACCCCCAGTCGCACCTGGTCAGGCGATGAACTCCTCGAGCTCACGCAGCAGCTTCGGCTTCGGGTGAGCGCCGACGATCGACTTGACGACCTGGCCCTTGACGTACACGTTGAGCGTCGGGATCGAGACGACGCCATAGCGGGCAGCGGTGTCGACGTTCTCGTCGGTGTCGAGCTTGACGATCTCGATCTTGTCGCCGTACTGCTCGTTGATCTCCTCGAGGATCGGGGCGACCTTGCGGCACGGCCCGCACCACGTCGCCCAGAAGTCGACGAGCACGGGCTTCTCGCTCATGAGGACGTCGTCGGCGAAGGTGGCGTCGGTCGTGTTCTTCAGTGCCATGGAGTTTCCTTTTCCGTATGCCGCTGGGCTCGCGGTCGCTGGATGTGCGTGAGGAGGTCTTCGGCTGCGTCGAGGCTAGGCGTTGACACCGACGGTCGAGTCGGTCGCGTCGCGCAGGGTCGGGATCGCGCCGGAGTCGGTCTCGTCGATGAGGCGGGCTTCTTCGGCGGCGGCCTCGGGGGTGGTGGTGTCGGCCAGGGCGGCGAGGTAGTGCTCGGCGTCCAGCGCGGCCGCGCAGCCGGTGCCGGCGGCGGTGATGGCCTGCCGGTAGGTGTGGTCGACCAGGTCGCCGGCGGCGAACACGCCGGGCACGTTGGTGCGGGTGGA
>NZ_JBSGGK010000033.1:0-39535 GCF_053603855.1 Monashia sp. NPDC004114
TGCGGGTGACCCCCTGCGGGGCTCCGACCGCCCGGGCGACCAGCTCCAGCAACGCGTCCGCGCGCCGGGTCGCCGGCAGCCGCGGATCCGCCGGCGCCCCCGCACACACGTGACACCCACGCTCGAGGGTTCTCACACCGGCCGACCCACCGACGCACGGTGCGCCCGCCTCATCGCACGCGACTGCTTCCGGGTGCTCAGCACAGGTCCGCCCGTGACGCGCGGATGCCCCACCGAGAGCGCTGTGCGAGCCGAAAGGATCAGGTTGCCCACCAGCCGCGCCATCCGCGGGGGCGGGCACGCCGCGCTCACCTCGCGGCTCGATGAGGTGCCCGCAGACCGGGTGCCGATACGGCACCACATGCGCATCCCAGTCCAGGTCCGGCCGGGGCCGTGCCAGCGGGTCGATCGCCGCGTCCAGCACCGCGGCCCCCTCCGGGTCCAGCCGCAGCCGGTACTCCACCAGCCCCGCGGACCGTCCCACCCGGGACAACGCCCGCCCGGCCCGCAACCGGGCCTCCTCGGAGGCGACGTCCTCGGGCGGGCGCAGCGAGACCCGCGCCTGGCGCACCAGCCTGCGAACCTCCCGCACCCCCAACACCTCGAGCTGCTCGACCATCGCACCCACCACCGAGTCCAGGTGCCCCCGGTCGGCGACCCCGGCCACCTCGTCGTGGAACCGCACGACCACCGCCGCCTGGGCCACCGTCGCCGCCCCCGAACGCACCTTGCCCGCCAGGTCCCGCCACCGCGGCTCGCCCATGATCGCCCCGACGGCCGTCAGCTCGGCCGCCCCGGCCCCCTCCAACACGGGCGCGTGCGCCGCCACCCAGTCATTGCGCGACAGCCCCTCGCGGGCTCCCAGACTCCGCGAGGTCACCTCACCGGCCAGCACCGCGCACAGGCTGTGGGCCAGCTCCCGCACCGCCTGAGCCTGCCCGATCGCGTCACCGATCCCCGTCTCGGGCATGCACCACGTCGGGAACGAGCGGGTCAGCAGCCGCAGCTCGGCCGCGATCCGCGCCAACCGAGCCGCCAACCCCGGCAACCCCCGAAGCGCGTCCAGCTCGGCCGCCGGACCAGGCTCCGACGAGGCCAGCGCCGCCAGCACCGCCACCGGATCCAGCACCGGATCCAGCACCGCATCCAGCGTCGCATCGGGACCAGCGTCCACACCGGCCTCCACACCGGTCACCGGCTCACGGGTCGTCGTCGTCATGAGTCGAACATACGTTCGACCACCGACAGCCCAACCCCGCCATCCACAGGGACCAGGTCACAACACTGCGCCGGACGCCGTGCATCACGTCCCGCCCGCCACAGGCGCCGAACCAGCCGGGTCCCGCAGTGACCCGCCGACGTGGTGGGCTGGGTACTGGCCCCGGGCATCGCCCCTGGTCGCAGCCCGGGAAGTCCCGCTACAAGGGCGAGGCTTGGTCGTCCTCGACGGCGAGCCAGTCGGGCCGCGCGACCACGCGTCGGCGGTCGAGCACGATGGCGACGCCGATCGCGCCGAAGTAGAGAGCGATCATCGGCATAGCGAGCAGCAGCATCGACCACGGGTCGGGCGTGGGCGTCATGACTGCGCAGAAGACGAAGATGAGCATCACGGTCGGCCGCCAGCCCTTCAGCATGGTGCGCCCGGACATCACATGCGCCAGATCGAGCGCCACCAGGAAGACCGGGAACAGGAAGGCGCACCCGAAAGCGAGCATGAACCGCAGCACGAAGTCGAAGTAGTCGGTCGCCTTCTGAAGGTTGTAGGCACCCGGCGGGGTGAAGCCGAGCAGGACGTCGACGGCCCGCGGGATGAACAGGTAGGCGAGCGCGCATCCGGCCACGAAGAGAGGGACGGCGGTCGCAACGAACAGCCGTGCGATCCGCTTCTCCTTGCTGGTCAGGCCGGGGACGATGAAGCCCCAGATCTGGGAGAGCCAGACAGGGGACGCGATGACGATGCCGACGAACAGGGACATGTTGAGCTGGGTGCTGAACGGGTCCGTCATCCCGGTGAAGTTGACGTTGACGACGCCTTGGTGACGCTCAGCGAGGTCGTGCAGGGGCTGGGTCAGCCGCGCGAAGATGCGCCCGTAGTTCACCCATCCGACCACCGCGCCCGCGACCACCGCGGAGGCCGCGATGATCGTCCGGTTGCGCAGCTCCCGGAGATGGTCGGCCAGCGACATCCGGCCTTCGGGGTTGCGCCTGCGAAGCAGCAGCATGGGATGTCATGAGCGGCGGTCCGGCAGGCTCAGAGGCGCGAGTCACCTCGGAGCCGCTCCGCGTCGGAGCGGGCCTGGGCCAGCCTGGCCTCCGCCTCGGCCAGCTTCGCCTCGGCGTCTCGCTGCGCCTGGTCCATCGAGTCGGCGTCGGCGGTCGTGGGGGCGGCCGCTGTCGTGCTGCGGCCGTCGTTCCGCATCTCGTCCACCTCGGACTTGAACACTCGGGCAGAGCGGCCCAGGCTGCGCGCCATGTCCGGAAGTCGCTTCCACCCGAAGAGGACGACGAGGGCGATGGCGATGATCATGATGTGCGCGGGGCTGAGGTTGCGCAGCATAGGTGACTCCTTGGACGCGCGACCCGTATGCCGGACCGAGCTGATGTGGCTGTGACTGCGGCGGCAGTGTACGTGCGGTTCCTCAAAGCCAGATGTGTTTCCTGCCGGTCTCGCGGACACGGCCGCAACCTCACCCGACCTTGTCCCGACCCAGCCCCATATCTCCCGACCCAACCCGATTCGTCGCGACCCCCAGCGTGAACGAGGCGTCCGGTCACAAAGGCGGAGCCGCTCCAGGCGCCAGGGGGAGCAGCCAGCGGTACCCGTAGCCCGCCACCTCCAGCTCGACCGCTCCCGACTCGCCGACGACGGCCTCTGAGCCCTCGTGGGTGAGCAGGTCGACCAGGCGCGTGCCCGGCGGCGTCCCGTCGAGGCGTAGGCGAACGATCGTCCCGTCGGGGGAGAAGTTGTGCAGCGCGACCATCGTCCAGCCGTCCGTGTCGCATCGGTGTGCGAGCACGGCGGGGACGTCGTGCTCGAGCATCGTCGCGGTCGACCACCCGATCTCGGGCAGCTGACGGTACCGGCGCACGAGGCCCCGGATGAACCACCAGAACGACCTGTGGTCGTGCCTCTGGTCGGTGACATTGACCCGGTCGGGTGAGAAGAGGCCGTCCGGCAGGGGCCGGATGAGCCGTTCGGGCGTCCCGGCGGTGAAGCCGCCGCCCGGGCCGGAGGTCCACTGCATCGGGGTGCGCACCGCAAGGCGCCCTGGGATGTCGAGATTCTCACCCATCCCGATCTCTTCCCCGTAGAAAAGGACGGGCGTGCCCGGCAGGGAGAACATCAGCGAGTAGACGAGCCGCATGCGCCGCTCGTCCCCGCCGAGCATCGGTGGGAGACGGCGGCGCAGACCGCGGCCGTAGAGCTGCATGTCCTCGTCCGGGCCGAACGCCGCGAAGACCTCGCGCCGTTCGGCGGTGGAGAGCTTGTCGAGTGTGAGCTCGTCGTGGTTGCGCACGAAGTTGGCCCACTGGCTCGTCACGTCGAGAGCCGGCCGGTCGCTGAGCGCCTGTGCGATCGGGCCGGCGTCTCCGCGGGCGAGGGACAGGTAGAGCCGCTGCATGCCGTTGAAGTCGAACTGCATGTTGAGACCGTCTCCGTCGGGGCCACCGAAGAACTCCACCTGGTCGGGATAGGGCAGGTTTACCTCGCCGAGCAGGACCGCGTCGCCGACGCGGCGGGTCACGAAGTTGCGCACGTCGCCGAGATAGCGGTCCGGGTCGAACGTGTCCTCCTCGACTCCAGGGACCCCGTCACGTGCGAAGAGGAACGGGACGGCGTCCACCCTGAAGCCCGACACGCCGAGTGCGAGCCAGAAGCCCAGCGTCCGCGAGATCTCTTGCTGGACAGCCGGGTTCGCGACATTGAGGTCTGGTTCGTGCTTGTAGAAGTGGTGCAGGTAATAGTCACCGGTGATCTCGTCACGCTGCCAGATGCTGTCCTCCTGGTCGGGGAACACCACGTCGGAGCGCCGGGACCGCGGCTTGGTCCGGCTCCAGACGTAGTAGTCGCGGAACGGGTCGTCGCGGCTGCGTCGGGCCGACTGGAACCAGGGGTGCTGGTCGGACGTGTGGTTCATGACGAAGTCCACGATCACCCGGATGCCGTGCGCACGGGCCGTCCGCACCAGCTCGACGAAGTCGCCCAGCGACCCGAGGGTGGGGTCGACCGCGAAGAAGTCGGTGATGTCGTAGCCGTCGTCCACGCGTGCCGTGGGATAGAAGGGCATCAGCCACAGACAGGTGATGCCGAGGTCGGCGAGGTACTCGATGCGGTCGGTCAGGCCGAGCAGGTCGCCGACGCCGTCGCCGTCCGCGTCGTAGAACGTCTCGACGTCGGCGCAGTAGATGACGGCGTTCTTCCACCACAGGTCACCTGTGTCGCTCATCCTCATCGGTCAGGTCCCTTCCGGTCGTTCGGCGCAGCCCGGTCGGGGTGTCCGTACCCGCCCGCGCCGTCGCGGTATGCCGCTCGCGAAGGTCGTGACGGCATACCCCCTCGTGTGGTGGGCGGGCCTCGCCGCGCCCGGCCAGGCACCGCGAAGGGTGATTTCAGCGCGCGGCGGCGACCTTTGTCTCCTAGACTCCAGCATCGAAGGGCTCCACCTGCGCGATGTCCGGACCGACTACGGGCCCGGACGCAGATGGGGCTCTTCACCATTCCGGGGTCCTACTTCGGGCGGGCCGGGTGGCCCTTTCGCGAAGGGGACGGGCCCGTGCGGGGGGAGGTCCGTGATTCGGCACCGCGGCGCATGCCTCAAGCCCGAGGATGGGTGCATGCCAGCACCCACCGAGGCTCGGAAGCGGCCACTCAGCGTCACGATCGTCGTGGCACTCGTCGTCCTCGCGGCAGTCGCCGACCTGCTGTACGCCGTCGGCTCCTTCAGCGGTCGGATCATCGGTCTCGGCGCGACCGTCGAGGAGGCCACCTCCCTGCCGGTCGTCGGCTGGACGTTCATCGCGCTGACCGTGGCCCAGGTCGTGCTGGCGCTGTACCTGGCTCGTGGGGCGAACTGGGCCCGCCTCGTGGTCACCGCGATCCTTGCCGCCCGGGTCGCGTACGCGTGGGTGCTCGTGGGCGAGTTCGACGGCGGGGCCGGCGAAGGCATCGTCGCCCTCGTGACGGCTGCGGTGATCCTCTACCTGCTGTGGAACCCTGCCGCGACGGCGTTCTTCGAGCGGCGCGACGAGCATGCGATGGGCCAGGCCCTGGGCCGGTCCGAGCCGGGTGAGCGGAGCCGGGTCGGGGCAGGAATCCTCGACTTCGTCATCCGCGTGACGGTGCTCGGTCTCACGGTGGTGCTCACGCCCGGCGTGTCGGCCACGAGTGGCCTGGGGCTCGCCATCGCCGTCGTCGCGGTCGCTCTCGCCGGCTGGCTGCTCCGTCCGGTGTTCGTGCGGATCGCCGGCTACTTCGGCTGGGCCGGCGCCATCTTCCTCGCACTGTTCGCCAACGCGATCGTGCTCGGCCTGGCGTTCTACGTGACCCCGGGTGTCGAGGTGAGCGGTGTGGGGTCCGCGCTGCTCGCGTCATGGATCTACGGCGCGGTGATGGCGGCGATGACGTGGCTCTTCGCGATCAACAGCCAGGACTATCTCGCGGTGCACGCGGTGCGGATGAGCCGCGGCACGCAGCTCACGGCCGACGACGCCGAGGACCCGGTGCCTGGCGTCGTGTTCGTCCAGCTCGACGGCGTGCCGGCCCCGTTGCTGCAGAACGAGATCCGCGCGGGCAACCTGCCGACCATCAGCCGTTGGGTGCGCTCGGGCAGCCACACGTGGTCCGAGTGGGTGGCGCGGGTGCCCTCGACCACGCCGGTGAGCCAGGCGGGCCTGCTGCACGGCACGAACGACGGCATACCGGCGTTCCGGTGGTTCGACCGCGATCTCGGGCGGCTGCTCGTGGCCAACCGGCCCGAGGACGCGACCGTCATCGAGGCGCGCCTGTCCGACGGACATGGCCTGCTGGCCGACGACGGCGTCAGCATCTCCAACCTCTTCTCCGGCGACGCGCAGACGTCGCTGCTGACCATGAGTGGGCTCAAGCAGAAGTCCACGGGCCTGGGCCCCTCGACGTCGTATGCCGCGTTCTTCACGCACCCGGCCGGCCTCGTCCGCGGCGTGGTGATGAGCGTCGGTGAGATGGTCAAGGAGGTCTTCCAGCGCCGGCGGCAGGTGCTGCGTGACGTGCAGCCGAGGATCCACCGCGAGGGATCGTACGTGGCGCTTCGGGCGGTGACGAACGTGCTGCTGCGTGACCTCAACGTCGCCCTCGTCGTCGAGGCGATGATGAGCGGCGCGAAGTCGATCTACGTCGACTTCGTCGACTATGACGAGATCGCCCACCACGCCGGCGTCTCACGCCCCGAGTCGCTGGCGTCTCTCTACGGCCTGGACGAGGTGCTGCGCGCTCTCGAGACCGTCGCGACCTCGGGGGCCACTCCACGGACGTACCACTTCGTGCTCGTCTCGGACCACGGCCAGAGCCAGGGCTCGACGTTCCGGCAGCGTTACGGCAAGTCCCTGGAGGAGCTGGTCCGCGAGCATCTCGGCGGCGGCACGCAGGTCGCGGCGGCCACCGACGAGGTGGAGGCGTACGGCCCGGTCAACGTCCTGCTGGGCCAGCTGTCGGCGCAGGCCAGCGTCACCGGACGGCTGACGAAGCGCGCGCTGGGGTCGCGCGACCCGGAGAACCCCCTCGGCCCGGCCGAGCCCGAGGTGGACGCCGTGCCGCCCGCGAAACCCGCTGGGCCGCAGTCGGGCCCGGATGAGGCGTCTTCAGAAGGAATGGAACGCCCCATAGGCGCCGCGGAGCGGCCCGACCTTGTGGTCGTGGGGTCGGGCAACCTCGGCGGCATCTGGTTCGCCCGCGAGCCTGAACGCCTCCAGGTCGATGAGATCGAGGAGCGCCACCCGGGCCTGCTGGCGACTCTCGCGGCGCACCCCGGGATCGGGTTCGTCGTCGTCATGGGACCGGCCGGCCCGGTCGCCATCGGCCGCGACGGCAGCATCGACCTCGCCACGGGCAGCGTCGAGGGCAGCGACCCCCTGGCCGGGTTCGGCCCGAACGCGCGGGCCGACTTCGACCGGGCGGCCCGCTTCGAGGACGCGCCGGACATCTACGTCAACTCGTTCTACGACCCGGTGCTCGACGAGGTCGCGGCCTTCGAGGAGCTCGTCGGCTGCCACGGCGGCCTCGGTGGCTGGCAGACGCGTCCGCTGCTCGTGCACCCGGCCGACTGGCCGGTCGACGACAACCTCCTCGCCGACGACGGCCGACTCCACGGCGCGGACCAGGTGCACCGCCAGCTGGTCCGTTGGCTCGAGCGCCTCGGCCACCGCGCCCATCTCGCCGCGCCCGCTGGCCCCTCGCTCGAGGACCCCGCAGTGCACCAGGAGGTCGCCAGCTCCTGACGGCTGCCCCGGCCGGGCGAGCGTCGACCGCTGCGCGCATGCTGGGCGCGCGCGGGCCGCATGCTGGGGACGTGCTGGGGAAAACTGGGACACGCGGACTGGATCCTGTGGAAGACGTTGACGCGCCAGTGGCCTGCACTGCTTGGATGGTCCGGTGGAGTCGATCGATGCAGCAGCCCCCGTCATGACGTCGAGCGAGACCGCGACGGCGGACCAGGAGGTCCCCGCGGAGCAGCCGACCGAGCACCAGCCCAGCGAGATCACCTATTCCGAGCAGTTCTATGCCGCTCGGCCCAGGTCGCTGCGCCCCCGTGCCCGGCTGCGCCACCAGGGCGCCCCAGCCACCGACGAGCGCACGGGTGACCCGGTCGGGACCAACACGGCATACGTTGCCTGGCTGCGCAAGGAGTCGATGCTCCAGGACGCCAAGGTGATCGCCGCGCAGTTCATGGGACAGGGCAGCATGTGGCAGAACCCGTTCGCCCGACCCGACGCCGTCTCAGCGGTCACGGCGGCACCCGTGTGGTTCACCGCATACCCCATCTCGATGATCACGAAGCCCGGCCAGTCGTTCCTGGGCACGCTCGCCGACCCAGACCTGTGGAATGCGTTCGCGGACATCGGGATCCGCGCGGTTCACACAGGCCCCGTCAAGCGCGCCGGCGGCGTCCTCGGCTGGGACCCGACGCCGAGCGTCGACGGTCACTTCGACCGCATCAGCACCCAGATCGACTCGGCGTTCGGCACGGAGGACGAGTACCGCCGGATGTGCGAGATCGCCGCCGAGCACGACGGCACGATCATCGACGACATCGTGCCGGGCCACACCGGCAAGGGCCCCGACTTCCGGCTCGCGGAGCTGAACGTCGACGACTACCCCGGCGTCTACCACATGGTCGAGATCCGGCCCGAGGACTGGCACCTGCTGCCGGAGGTGAAGACGGGCCGCGACTCTGCCAACCTCGACGTCGCCGCCGAGGACGCGCTCGCGAGCGCGGGCTACATCATCGGCAAGCTCCAGCGGGTCATCTTCCACGCGCCTGGCATCAAGGAGACCAACTGGAGCGCGACCGACGAGGTCGTGGGCGTCGACGGGGTCAAGCGCCGCTGGGTCTACCTGCACTACTTCAAGGAGGGCCAGCCCTCGATCAACTGGCTGGACCCGACCTTCGCCGGCATGCGTCTCGTCATCGGTGACGCGCTGCACTCGCTCGGCGACCTCGGCTCCGGCGGCCTCCGGCTCGACGCGAACGGCTTCCTCGGGGTGGAGAAGAGCGCCGACGGGCTGCCTGCCTGGTCCGAGGGGCACCCCCTGTCGGAGGCCGCGAACCAGCTCATCGGCAGCATGGTGCGCAAGGTCGGAGGCTTCACGTTCCAGGAGCTCAACCTCAGCGTCGACGACATCCGCGTGACATCGGAGGCGGGCGCCGACCTGTCGTACGACTTCGTCAACCGGCCGGCATACCACCACGCCCTCGCTACCGGGACGACCGACTTCCTGCGGCTCACCCTCAACATCTCGCTCCAGTCGGGCGTATCGCCGACGAGCCTCGTCCACGCGCTCCAGAACCACGACGAGCTGACCTACGAGCTGGTCCACTTCGAGATGGTCCACCGCGACGACCTGTTCGAGTACCACGGTGTCGAGGTGACCGGGGGAGCGCTTGCCGAGCACGTGCGCGGCGAGCTGATCAGCAAGCTCACCGGCGAGGCGGGGCCGTTCAACGCGATCTTCACCACCAACGGCATCGCGTCGACGACCGCCACGATCATCGCCGCCGCCCTCGGACACAGCGATCTCGAGTCGCTCACCGACGACGACGTCGAGTCGATCAAGGACGCGCACCTGCTTCTCGCGATGTTCAACGCCCTCCAGCCTGGGGTCTTCGCGCTCTCCGGGTGGGATCTGACCGGCATGCTCACGCTCGACCGCGAGCTGATCGGTCACCTCCTCGCGACCGGCGACACCCGCTGGATCCACCGCGGCGCCTACGACCTGCTCGACCACCAGCCGGAGACGCAGCACTCCTCGTCGGGTATGCCGCGTGGCCGGTCGCTGTACGGCTCGCTGAAGTCCCAGCTCGCCGACGACACGTCGTTCGCCCGCAGGCTCGGGCGGATGCTCGACGTGCGCGAGCGCTCGGGGATCGCCACGGCCACGCAGGTCGACGTGCCGCAGCCGTCCCACCCCGGCATCCTCGTCATGGTGCACGAGGGCGTGACGGGCTGCGACGTCCAGGCGACCGTCCTCAACTTCACGGCGGACGCCGTCACGGCCCGCGTGTCGAGCGGACACTTCGAGCCCGGCGCCGTCGCGACCGACCTGCTCACCGACACGAAGGCAGGAGTCGTCGACGACCTGCGAGCCGTCGAGGTCGAGGTGCCGGGCCATGGCGGGCTGTTCCTCATGCTCTGCTCCGCCTGAGGTCGTATCAGTCCGCCGCGGAACCTCTCTGTCTGGTGTCCCGCCGCGGACGGCGATGCGGGACAGGGGAGGGCACCATGTGGCAAGAACCGCACATCGACACGGCCGCGCGCACGAAGCAGCGACGGACGAGCGCACCGACCGCCGCACCGACCGGCGCACCGACCGGCGCATCGACCGGCGCACCGACTGGTGCAGCGGCGCGGACCCCGGCGCGGGCTGGTTCAGGCGTCCAGCCGGCGACGGACTGGGTCTACTGCCCCGAGTGCGGCATGCCCGCGTGGGTGGAGTGGGCCGATGTCGCCCAGAGCACGTCCGGCCCGGTCGAGCACGTGAAGGTGCGGTGCTTCTCGCGGCACTGGTTCCTCATGCTGCGCGAGAACCTCGACCGCTGATCACGACACCCGGTCGAGCAGCTCCAGGGACCGCTTGACCACGAGAGCGGCCGCGTCGGCGTCGTAGGAGGGCAGCGACCGGTCGGTGAACAGGTGCTGGTCGCCTGGGTAGACGAACAGCTGGCCCACCTCAGGGCCGACGATCGCGACCAGGTCTCGCGCGGCGTCGATGTCCCCTTCAAGCCCGAAGAACGGGTCGCGATCCATCCCGTGGATCTGGACCGGCACGCCCTGCGGCCACGGCCCGACAGCCCACTCACCCGTGACCGGCAGGCACGACTCGTAGAGCAGCGCGCCACGCGCCCCCTCCCGCGTCTGGGCCAGCTGCTGGGCGTGCGAGCCTCCCCAGGAGAACCCGGCGTAGACGAGGTCCACCGGCAGCTCGGACAGGACCGCGCCGAGCCGTTGGTCGACGACGTCGCCCGGGATGGACTGTGCGAAGGCGATGCCCTCCTCGATCGTCGCGGCCTTCGTGCCGTCGAAGAGGTCGGGCGTGTGCACGGTGTGGCCGTTGGACCTCAGTTCCTCGGCGAACGCCAGGACCCCCTCGGTGAGGCCTTGGACGTGATGGAGAAGGAGGACGTCTGCCATGGCTGCTCCTGTCGTGTGATGGTGCGCCCCGGCCTGTCGCGGTCGGCGCTCGGCTCGACTGTATGCCGCAATCCGGACACTGCGCGTCCGGATCCTCGGCTGCTTCGCCGGCGTCGCCGAGGACGGGGCGTCAGTCGAGCACGCGCATCGGTGCACCGTCGCGCCAGGCGACGATGTCCTCGACGACCTGGGCGAACCACTCGCGGTAGGTCTCCGTCGTGACGTAACCGATGTGCGGCAGCAGCAGCGTGTTCGGCAGTGCCCGCAGCGGGTGGTCGGCCGGGAGCGGCTCGACGTCGTAGACATCGAGTGCCGCCCCGGCGATCCGTCCCTCTCGGAGCGCATCGACGAGGGCGTCCTCGTCGACGATCGGGCCTCGAGAGGTGTTCACGAGGTATGCCGTGTGCTTCATGAGCGCAAGGTCGCCCGCTCCCAGCAGGCCGCGGCTCCGCTCGGACAGCGGCATGTGGATGGTGATGACGTCGGACTCGCTGAGGAGGTGCTCCTTGCTGACTGCCGTGACGGCATACGGCTCGGCCCGCTCTGGTGTGAGGTTCGGCGACCACGCGACGACCTTCATGCCGAACGCCTGGGCCAGCGTGGCCACGGGCCCGCCCAGGCGGCCCAGCCCGATCACCCCGAGGGTGTTACCGGCGAGCCGCGGACCGATCGTGTGCTGCCAGCCGCCGGACCGCATGGCGGCGTCCTCGGCGACGAAGCCGCGCATGAGCGCGATCATCATGCCGATCGTCAGCTCGGGCACCGAGCTCGTGCTGCCCTGCGTGCCGCACACGGTGATGCCGTGGTCCCGGGCGGCGTCGACGTCGATCGCCGCGTTGCGCATGCCGGTCGTCACGATGAGCCGCAGCTCGGGGAGGCGCTCGATCAGACTGGCCTGCAACGGAGTTCGCTCCCGCATCGCGACGACGACCTCTGTCGCCGCGAGGGCGCGCGCAACGTCGTCGTCGGTCGACAGATGATGGTCGATCACGGCGATGTCGTGGCTGGCGAGCACAGCCGACCAGTCCGCGCTGGAGAGCGCCACGCGCTGGTAGTCGTCCAGGATCGTCACGGTCGGCACTCCCCGAGCCTAGGACCGGAGCCCTCCGCCCGTTCGAGGTATCTGGTCGGGCCATCGGGTGGGGTCGGGCGACTCCGATACCTCCGACCGCGACGGCGCGGCCGCCGCGTCAGGGTCGAACGACCCGATGCGCGAGGTCGACCCACGCAGCGAGAATGCGTTCGCGGTCGGCACCGGCCGCCTGGTGCTGGCGCAGGATGGTGACTTCCAGCGGCGCCAGCAGCGACACGGCGAGCATCGGCAGGTCGCCCGTGACCCCGAGCTGGCCCAGCAGGAGCCGCACGTGCGCGGTCCAGAACGCCACCGCGGGCAGGGATCGCCCGTACCGGCCGACCGCGGCGACCATGAGGTCCGCGTTGAGCAGGTTGCGGTCGAGGCGCGACTCGCCGAACGCGAGCAGGCGGTCCAGCGGCGGTGCGCCGGGGCCGAGTGGCGCCGGGCCGGAGATGACCTGGCCCTGCCAGCGCGCCTCGCTGTGGTCAAGCAGCGCGGTCATCAGCCCGGCACGGCTGCCGAACCGTCGAAAGACCGTGCCCTTTCCGACTCCGGCCTCGGCGGCGACCGCGTCCATGGTGACCCCGTCGACGCCGCAGGACTCGACGAGCCGCTGTGCGGCCTCGAGGAGCAGCTCGCGGTTGCGTGCGGCATCGCGGCGCTCGGGGCGCCGGCTCAGGTCGACCAGCATCGGCTCGTGGGACATTGCGGTGATCCTAAGCGTGCCGCGCCTGACCGGGCTCGCTATCCGGCGGCCGCCTCAGCCCGCCCGTCGAGCGGTCAGTTCCATAGGGGACATTGCGTGTCGAAGTGATCACTCGACCGAGGTCGGGTGTGCCGAAACGACCCCTCGGCTGGAGGGCGGGTCGCACCGCAGCGCGCGGGGGCGCGTCACCTCGGGGTGGAGCCGGCGGTGCCTTCGTGCGCCTCGCGGTGAGCACGGGCGGCCGCGACCTTGGCCTCGCGCTCCCTGAACAGCCTCGTCTTCGGGTCGTTCTGCTCACCGAGCTGAGCCGGGCCGAACAGGCTCAGGCCGAGCATGCGCAGCTGGTAGCCGATGCGGTAGGGGATGGACAGACCCTCGTTGGACGATCGCGACACGATGACAGCTCCCAGATAGTTAGTGGACTAACTGTTAGTGTACACATCAACGTGTGCATGACTGCACCAGCGCACTGCTGCACCACCCGCCGAGAGTGAGCCCGCCATGACCTCCGATGTCACCGCCCGCCGCGATGCCACCGACGTCGCCAGCCCCAGCACCGACGCCGCCAACCCCAGCACCGACGCCGTCTCCGCCGCCGCCGACCTGACCGACGGCCTGGGCCACACGCTCGCGCCGGACGACCTGCTCCGTCTCGACCAGCAGGTCTGCTTCGCCCTCGCGGTGGCCGCCCGCAATGTCATCGGTCTCTACCGGCCGGTCCTGGAGCCACTCGGTCTCACCCATCCGCAGTACCTCGTCATGCTCGCCCTCTGGGAGCGTTCGCCCCGGACCGTGCGCGAGATCGGCTTGCTCCTGCGCCTCGAGCCGGCCACGCTGTCGCCGCTGCTCAAGCGGCTCGAGTCTGCCGGACTGGTCAGCCGGGAGCGGCACCCCCGAGACGACAGGGCGCTCGCGATCACCCTGACCGACAAGGGAATCCGCCTGCGGGAGAAGGCACTTGGCGTGCCGCCCCAGATCATCGAGCGCCTCGACATGAGGATCGAGGAGCTCGAGGCGCTGCACCACGCGCTGAGCCGGGTCATCGCGGCGACGTCGTAGCCCGCGGCATTCATCGCGCGCTTCGCACCGCCCGGCCCGCAACCGGCGTACCGTCGAGAATGACGATCCAGCCCCGGGAGGTGCCATGGGTGATCAAGTCGGACTCATCGTCCTGTTCGCAGTCATCGTCATCCTCGTGATCGGCTTCATCATGGTCGAGCCGCGCCGCTCCAGGCGAGGCGGGGACGACAGCGACTCGCTGAACAGCCACCAGGACGACACGGTCCACAAGCGCGAGGACCACCCTGAAGGCGCCGAGCGGTCGCACCTCGTCGGCAACCCACCCATCGACACCATCACCCCCGAAGGCTGGGGAGTCGCCATGCCCGGTGAGGGCGCGATGATGGAAGACCTTCCCGAGGACGTGCACCCGGACCTGCACGACAGCGACCGGCACCGCCGGCGTCACTGACGCGCAGTCACCCCGCACGCCACGCGTTGCTGCTGCGTGTCAACGCGCCATCCGTCGCGCTCTCCGCACGCGTCAGTCGGACCTGTCACGCCTACCGGTCGAAGGAGAACGTCCACGTCGTCGTCGAGCTGAGGACCTCGCCTGCCCGCAGCACAGTGCTCGGGAAGCCCGGGTGGTTGGGCGCGTCCGGGAAGCCCTGTGTCTCCAGGGCGATCCCCGCCCGAGGGCCGTATGCCGTCCCGGAGGTCCCGACGACAGTGCCGTCGAAGTGGGCGCCCGTGTAGACCTGCACGCCGGGCTGGTCGCTGGCCACCGTGAGGGTGAGCCCGCGAGGCGCACGCAGGGTGGCGACCCGGCGCAGGCCGGCGCCACGCACGACGAAGTTGTGGTCGAGGCCCTGGCCGAAGGCGAGCTGCTCGTCCGCAGCGAGCAGGCCCGGTCCGATCGGCCGCGGCGAGCGCCAGTCGAAGGCCGTCCCAGCGACGTCACGGATCTCGCCGGTCGGGATCAGCTCGGCGTCAGTGGGGGTGAACGCGTCGGCCTCGACGGCGAGCACGTGGTCGTCGACCGGGCCGCTGCCTTCGCCCTCGAGGTTGAAGTAGGCGTGGTTCGTCAGGCTGACGACCGTGGCCCGGTCCGTCGTCGCGTGGTAGTCGATGCGCACCACGCCGGGTGCGACCGAGTACGTGACCGTCACGTCGACGGCGCCGGGGAAGCCCTGGTCGCCGTCCGGACTGTGCAGGGTGAGCTCGACCAGGTCGGGCTCGACGCGCGCCACGCTCCACTCGCGCTTGTCGAAGCCGACCAGCCCGCCGTGCAACGTGTTGGGTCCCTCGTTGGTCACCACCTCGTGGAGGGTGCCATCGAGCTCGAAGCGGCCTCGAGACAGACGGTTGCCGAAGCGGCCGATCGTCGCGCCGAGATACCCGCCGTCGACGGCATACGTCGTCGGGTCCGCATGTCCGAGGACGACATTCGTCCGGTCGCCGTCCGGGCCGGTGACGACGAGCCGGCGGACCGACGCTCCCGCCGGGACCACTTCGAGCAGGACGCCGTCGGCCGCGATAACCACTCCGGCCGCTGCGTCGGGGGCGGAGTCGGCGGCAGCGTCGAGGGCATCGGGAGTGGTGGGCGGACGGTCCATTGATGGTGCTCCTCGCAGTGTCGGTGGGCACAGCATGCAGGTCGGCCGGCCACCGGTGCAGTTCTGTCCGTGGCCGCGAGTCCGACAGTGGGACACTCCTGTCCCTTGCAGGCGACCGCGCGCGTGGCGCGCGGCTGGAATGGCTGGTCTGGGGCGTCGTCCAGACACCGATCTCGTTCCAGGGCACGCTGAGTTCATGGTCGACAAAGATCGCGATCCGACCGCCGCTCCGTCCGTTCACCGTGGGTCAGCGCCCGGTCACGAGGGCCACGTGGCCGACACGATGTCCGCAACGTCCCGTGCACCCGTGATGCAGGACGTCGCGCGGTTGGCCGGTGTGTCGCACCAGACCGTGTCGCGCGTCATCAACGGTGCCGCGAGCATCCGGCCCGAGACGCGTGAGCGGGTGCTCCAGGCCATCGAGCAGCTCGGCTACCGGCCGAACACCGCGGCCCGCACGCTGGTCCGGGGCCGGTCGGGAACCATCGGGATCATCACCACGTCGACGAACCTGTTCGGTCCGACGAGCATCCACGCAACCGTCAACGGGGCGGCCCGCGAGGCGGGCTTCTTCGCCAGCTCGGTGTCGCTCGCCGAGATGACGCGCGAGGGCTTCGATGCCGCTGTGGACCACCTCGACGGGTTGGCGGTCGAGGGGATCGTGGTCATCGCCGGTCACGACGAGGCGCTCGAAGGGGCTCGGTCGCGCGACGGCAGGACTCCCTTCGTCATCGTCGAGGGGGACCTCACCCGGGCCCGGCGCACCGTCGGCGTCGACAACGTGGCCGGCGCGCGGCTGGCCACGCGGCACCTGCTCGAGCTCGGGCACACCGAGATCGCCCACGTGACCGGGCCGCTCGACTGGGCCGAGGCCCGGGCCCGTGCCGACGGCTGGCGGGCCGAGCTGGTCGAGGCAGGGCTGCACCCGATGGAGCCGGTCGCGGGGGACTGGCGATCGCAGAGCGGCTACGAGGCAGGGCTGCGCCTGGCCGAGTCGACCGGAGTGACCGCTGTCTTCGCAGCGAACGACCAGATGGCGGTCGGCGTCCTCCGGGCGCTGCATGAGGCAGGTCGCTCGGTGCCGGGGGACGTGAGCGTCGTCGGCTTCGACGACGTGCCCGAAGCGGCATACCTCATCCCACCGCTGACGACCGTCCGCCAGGACTTCTCCGAGATCGGTCGCGCGGCGATCGACATGCTGACCGCCGCGATCGCGGGCGAGACCGACCAGGTCCCGAGCCTCATCGACCCCGAGCTCGTGGTCCGGGCGAGCACCTCGCCGCCGGGCCGCAGCACGAGTGTGAGCTGACCGGCCCGCCTGCGACGACACTTGGGCAGACTGGGCCCATGCAGACCGTCGAGAAGAACTGGGCCGGGAACCACACCTACCAGGCGACGGTCGAGCGACCCCGATCCGTGGAGGAGCTCCAGGAGCTCGTCGCCCGCGAGCCCAAGGTCCGGGCCCTCGGCTCGCGCCACTCGTTCACGGACATCACCGACACCTCCGGCGTGCTCGTCTCCCTCGCCGATCTCCCGACCGCCGTGGAGGTCGACGAGCGGAACCGCACCGCCCGGGTGACGGGCCGGGCGGCATACGGCGAGGTCGCGACCCAGCTGGAGGCGACGGGCTGGGCCCTGGGCAACCTCGCCTCGCTCCCGCACATCTCGGTGGCGGGCGCGGTGGCTACCGCCACGCACGGTTCCGGCGTCGGGAACGGCTCTCTCGCATCGGCCGTCGCCGCGCTCGACATCGTCGGTCCGGACGGTGAGCTGCGCACGGTCGCCCGCGGAGACGCAGACTTCGACGGCAGCGTCGTCGCGCTCGGTGCGCTTGGTGTCGTCACCGCGCTGACCCTCGACATCGAGCCGACGTATGCCGTCCGGCAGGACCTCTACACCGGGCTGCCGTGGGCGACCCTGGCCGAGAGCTTCGACGCGGTCGTCTCGGACGCCTATAGCGTCAGCCTCTTCACCCGCTTCGAGGACGACGGGATCTACCAGGTCTGGCGCAAGTCGCGGGGGAGCGAGGCGCCGGCCGACTTCTTCGGCGCGCCCCCGGCAACCTCGACCCTTCACATGCTCGAAGGCGGGCCGGCCGAGTCGGTGACGCAGCAGGGTGGCGTGGTGGGGCGCTGGCTCGACCGGCTGCCGCACTTCCGGATGGAGTTCACGCCGAGCCGCGGCGAGGAGCTCCAGAGCGAGTACCTCGTGCCGCGTGGCCGCGCGCTCGAGGCGGTCGACGCCCTGCGCGGCCTCCGGGAGCGGATGGCCCCGCTGCTCCAGACGTGCGAGCTGCGCACCGTCGCGGCCGACGACCAGTGGTTGAGCAGCGCCTACGAGCGCGACGTCGTCGGCATCCATTTCACGTGGCTTCAGGACGAGCCGGCCCTGTATGCCGTCCTGCCGGCAATGGAGGAGGCCCTCCTGCCGCTTGGGGCGCGACCGCACTGGGGCAAGTGCTTCGTGGCCGGCGCGGTAGAGCTCGCCCCGCTCTATCCGAGGTTCGCGGACTTCCGGGCGCTGCGCGACCGCGTCGACCCGGAGCGCACCTTCGGCAACGCCTTCATCGACCGCGTCCTGGGCTGAGAACGTCGCATGGGGGCCGCGCGACCGCCCTCTGACCTCGGTCAGCTCGCCGCGGCCCCCATATGGAGGGGTTCCGCGGGCAAACCCGTCCCATTGGGTGCCGCGGCCCCCATATGGAGGGGTTCCGCGGGCAAACCCGTCCCATTGGGTGCCGCGGCCCTCAAATGGAGGGGTTCCGCGGGCCGTGGACCTCGCAGGTCAGAAGTCGCCGGCGGTGCGGCGCAGCCGCGTCAGCACGTCGACGAGTGAGCGCACGTCTCGGCCGGACAGGTCGGGCTGTTCGAAGACCTCGGTGTTCAGCGCCTTGGTGGCGCGCTCGGCGAGCTCTCGCCCGGCCGGCGTCAGGGCGACGAGGACCGCGCGCCGGTCGTCCGGGTGGGTGCTGCGCGTGACCAGGCCGGCGTCCTCGAGGCGGTCGACGGCATTCGTCACGCTCGTCGGGTGGACCTGCAGGCGGCTGCCGATGATCTTCATCGGCAGGGAGCCCCGCTTGCTGAACCACAGCAGCATGAGCACCTCGTAGCGGGCGAACGTGACGCCGAGGGGGCGCAGCGTCGCCTCCACGCGGGCCAGGACGATCTGGTGTGCGCGCATGAGGGAGGTGATCGCGGCCATGCCGTCGGCGGCGTCCGCCCAGCCCTGCTCGACCCACTGCTGGCGGGCCTGGGTGATCGGGTCGAACCCCAGCCCTGCGTGCTCGCCCGTTGCCATGCGCACATCCTAGAGCGACGACGCGTTGACGTCCATTATTAGGAAGTCCTAGTATTTCGCCATGCCCGACGCAGCGAAGCCCGCCCTCCACCACCCGGAGCACCACGTCCGCATCGTCACCGCCTCGAGCCTGTTCGACGGCCATGACGCGTCGATCAACATCATGCGGCGCATCATGCAGACCCAGGGCGCCGAGGTGATCCACCTCGGCCACAACCGTTCGGTCCAGGAGGTCGTCGACGCGGCGATCGAGGAGGACGTCCAGGGCGTCGCCGTCAGCTCGTACCAGGGCGGCCACGTCGAGTACTTCGAGTACCTGGTCCAGCTGCTCAAGGAGAACGGTGCCGGCCACATCCAGGTCGTCGGCGGCGGCGGCGGCGTCATCGTGCCCGAGGAGATCTCCCGGCTGCGCGACTCCGGCGTGACGATCTTCAGCCCGGAGGACGGCCAGCGCCTCGGTCTTGCAGGCATGATCAACACCGTCGTCGAGGCGTGCGACTTCGACCCCTGGGACGTGCGCCCCGCCGACCTCGAGGCCGTGCTCGCGGGCGAGCGTGCTGCAGTGGCGCGCGCGATCACCGGCGCCCAGGAGGCCGACCTCGACGACGCGACGCTCGCCGGGATCCGCGAGGCGGCGGCCCGCCGCCAGGTGCCCGTCCTCGGCATCACCGGCACGGGTGGCTCGGGCAAGTCGAGCCTCACCGACGAGCTGATCCGTCGGCTGCGCCTCGACCAGCAGGACAAGCTGCGGGTCGCGGTCCTCGCCGTCGACCCGACGCGCAGCCGCGGCGGCGGCGCGCTGCTCGGCGACCGCATCCGCATGAGCTCGCTCGACGGCGACCGCGTCTTCTTCCGCAGCCTGGCCACTCGGGGCCACAGCCAGGTGCCGGCCAACCTCGAGGACGTCCTCGCCATCGTCAAGGCCGCCGGCTTCGACCTCGTCATCCTCGAGACGCCGGGCATCGGCCAGGGCGACGCCGCCATCGTCGAGTACGCCGACGTCTCGCTCTACGTCATGACGCCCGAGTTCGGTGCGAGCAGCCAGCTCGAGAAGATCGACATGCTCGACCAGGCCGACGTCGTCGCGATCAACAAGTTCGAGCGGCGGGGTGCGGAGGACGCACTCCGTGACGTCGGACGCCAGATGGTCCGCAACCGCGAGGCCTTCGGCAAGGGCCCGGTCGACATGCCCGTCTTCGGCACGAGCGCCGCGACCTTCAACGACGACGGCGTCACCGCCCTCTACCAGGAGCTGCGAAAGCTGCTGTCCGAGAAGGGGATGCAGGTCGAGGACGGTGTGCTTCCCGCAGTCGCGACGAAGCAGTCGACCAAGATCGCGACCGTCGTGCCCTCGTCGCGCGTTCGCTACCTCGCCGAGATCAGCGAGACCGTCCGTGGCTACCACGGCAAGACGCGGGAGTATGCCGCCCAGGCCAGCCGGGTGCAGCGGCTCGAGTCCGTGCGTGACGAGCTCGCCGGTGCCGGCTCCGACGCCTCTGGTGTCGACGCGCTGTTGGACAACGCGCGCGAGTCCCTCCCGAAGGAGGTCGGCGACCTTGTCGCCGAGTGGCCGACCATCGTCGAGTCCTACTCCGGCGACGAGCAGGTCGTGACGATCCGGGACAAGCAGATCGTCAACCGCCTGACCCGAGAGTCCCTGTCGGGCAACAAGATTCCGCGCGTCGCGCTGCCGCGCTACACCGACCACGGCGAGCTCGTCTCGTTCCTGCGCCGCGAGAATCTCCCCGGCTACTTTCCCTACACCGCCGGCGTGTTCCCCTTCAAGCGCGAGGGCGAGGACCCGGCACGGATGTTCGCCGGCGAGGGTGACCCCTTCCGCACCAACCGCCGGTTCAAGCTGCTGTCCAAGGACCAGCCCGCGACCCGGCTGTCCACCGCCTTCGACTCGGTGACGCTCTACGGCCGCGACCCCGACCCACGCCCTGACGTCTACGGCAAGGTCGGCACCTCGGGCGTCTCGATCGCCACGCTCGATGACATGAAGGCGCTGTACGACGGCTTCGACCTCGTGTCGCCGACGACGTCGGTGTCGATGACGATCAACGGCCCGGCGCCCACGATCCTCGCCTTCTTCCTCAACACCGCGATCGACCAGCAGGTCGACGCCTTCGTGGCACGGGAGGGACGGGAGCCCGGCGACGACGAGCGTGCCGAGCTCACGGCATACGCCCTCGGGAACGTCCGTGGCACGGTCCAGGCCGACATCCTCAAGGAGGACCAGGGCCAGAACACCTGCATCTTCAGCACCGAGTTCAGCCTGAAGATGATGGCGGACATCCAGCAGTGGTTCATCGAGCACAAGGTCCGCAACTTCTACTCGGTCAGCATCAGCGGCTACCACATCGCCGAGGCCGGGGCGAACCCGATCAGCCAGCTCGCGTTCACCCTCGCCAACGGGTTCACCTACGTCGAGAGCTACCTCGCGCGCGGCATGAAGGTCGATGACTTCGCCCCGAACCTGTCCTTCTTCTTCAGCAACGGCATGGACCCGGAGTACTCGGTGCTGGGCCGTGTCGCCCGGCGCATCTGGGCGGTCGCGATGAAGGAGAAGTACGGCGCGAACGACCGCTCGCAGAAGCTGAAGTACCACGTCCAGACCTCGGGTCGCTCGCTGCACGCGCAG
Source organism: Monashia sp. NPDC004114 (assembly GCF_053603855.1). Lineage (NCBI taxonomy): Bacteria > Bacillati > Actinomycetota > Actinomycetes > Micrococcales > Intrasporangiaceae > Intrasporangium > Monashia sp. NPDC004114. The sequence continues at coordinate 21,222 of NZ_JBSGGK010000033.1, forward strand.
GAGATGGACTTCAACGACATCCGCACCACGCTCCAGGCGCTCATCGCGATCTACGACAACGCCAACTCGCTGCACACGAACGCCTACGACGAGGCCGTCACGACGCCGTCCGAGGAGTCGGTGCGTCGCGCGCTCGCGATCCAGCTCATCATCAACCGCGAGTGGGGTCTGGCGATGAACGAGAACCCGCTCCAGGGGGCGTTCATCATCGACGAGCTCACCGACCTCGTCGAGGCCGCGGTGCTCAAGGAGTTCGACAAGATCACCGAGCGCGGGGGCGTCCTCGGTGCCATGGAGACGGGGTACCAGCGGGGCCGGATCCAGGACGAGTCGATGCTGTACGAGCACCGCAAGCACGACGGCAGCCTGCCGATCGTCGGTGTCAACACCTTCCGCAACCCGCACGAGGGTGAAGTGCCTCGCACGGTGGTGCTCGCGCGCGGCACGGAGGAGGAGAAGCAGAGCCAGCTCTCGCGGGTTCGCGCCTTCCGCGCGGACCACGAGGTGGAGGCCAAGGCTGCTCTGGAGGAGCTGCGGAAGGTCGCCATCGAGGGTGGCAACGTCTTCGACGTGCTCGTGCGGGCGGCTCGGGTCTGCTCCCTCCAGCAGGTGACCGAGGCGTTCTTCGAGGTCGGCGGCCAGTACCGCCGCAACGTCTGACGGAGCGGCGAGTATGCCGCTCGCGTGCGGTCGGGGGGTCAGGAGCCGGGTCCGATGACGCTCGTCGACGACCTGTCGTATGCCGTCGCGCTGGGTGCCGCGCCACGACGCGTCGTGTCGCTGGTGCCGTCGATCACCGAGGCTCTCGCGGCCACGGTTCCTGACGTCCTGGTCGGCGCCACCGACTGGTGCACCTATCCGAAAGACCTTGCGGTGCAACGGGTTCGGGGCACCAAGAACCCAGACCGCGCGGCGATCGCGGCCCTGCAGCCCGACCTTGTCATCGCGAACAAGGAGGAGAACCGCGAGCTCGACGTGCGTCGTCTCCGGGCGGACGGCATACCCGTGTGGGTGACCGACATCGAGACGGTGCCGGGGGCGCTCGACTCCCTGGAGCGGCTCTTCACCGAGGCGATGGAGGTGGCTGCTCCGGACTGGCTCACCGCCGCCCGGCGCGAGTGGGAGGGTCCGGTCCCGGAACCGACGGCCGATGTGGCCGTGGCGATCTGGCGCGACCCCTGGATGGTCGTGGGGCGCGACACGTTCTCCGGCGACGTCATAGCGCGGCTCGGCTGGCGGAACCTCTTCTCCGACCACCCCGAGCGGTACCCGCACGTCGCGCTTGCGGACCTGGACCGTGACGACGTCGACGTCGTGCTGCTGCCGGACGAGCCCTACGTCTTCACGGCCGACGACGGCCCGGAGGCGTTCGGCCGCACCCGCACCGCCCTGGTCAGCGGGCGGCTCCTCACCTGGTACGGCCCCTCTCTCGTCGGCGCCAAGGCCGCCCTGACCGCGGCTGTGGGCGCCGCACTCGACGGCGCTCCCTGACCCCCTGACTCCCGGTCTCGGTTGGGGAGGGGCTCAGTCGGCGAGGACGACGAGCCCGGCAAGCATGAGCCGGCGCGCGAGGTCGAGCCCGACCATGTCGGCGCGCATCAACCCGCCGTCGAGCAGCGCCACGACGGCGCCGACCTCCGCCGCACCGATCGGCGTCGCACCAGCACGGCTCTCGAGCGACGCCGACCCGTCGGCGGCCGGCACGAGGCGGGCGGCGACGTGCGGTCGCAACCGGACGACCGTCGCGGGTGCGAGGTCGTGCGCCGCCGCCACCTGCTGAAGCGGCCCGATCGGGGCGGCGCGCTGGGTCGAGCGCGCGCGCCGGTCGAGGGCACGGGCCACGTCCTTCGCGGGCACCGACCTGACCGCCTGTACGAGCGCCTCGCGCACCGCCTCGACGTCCGCGGCAAGGGCGTCGACCGTCGTGAGGTCGGAACGCGGTGGGAGCGAGGCCCGGATCCGCTGGTCCTCGCTGATCCGGGCCTGCGCCAGGGCGAGGAGCTCGTCGGCGACGTGTCGCCGGGTCCACACGTGGACGCCCAGCGTCAGGTGGGTACTGACGCCCCCGAGGGCCGTGGCCGAGTGCAGCCAGCCACGGGGGAGGTAGAGCACGTCGCCCGCCCGGAGGGTGAGCTCCTGGGCCGGAGCCTGCGCCGCGGCGGCCTCGACCAGATCCCGGTGGTCGGTCCACGGGTCGTCGCGCAAGGGCGCCTCGCGCACCGGCGGGCGCAGGCGCCACCTCTTCTCGCCGGCGACCTGCAGGACGAAGACGTCATGGACGTCGTAGTGGTCGCTGAACCCGGTGTTCTGGCTCGGCGTCACGTAGGCGTTGGCCTGCACCGGGTGGCCCAGCTCGGCCGCGAGGGTCTGGGTGAACTCGATGAGCGGAGCCCACGTGCGGTGCAGGCCCTGCAGCACGATCGTCGCCCCGCCCGCGAACAGCCTGAGCAGCTTGTCGTCGCTGACCTGGTCGCCGATCGCCGCCCCCACCCCGCCGGACTGCGTGAACTCGCGGTCGCCGAGCGTCCGGCCGTCCTGTGCGACGCGCAGGAACGGCGCTCGTAGACCGCGCCGGCTGACCAGCTCGTCGACGGCGCCCTCACTGAAGAGGTCGTCGATGGGCTTGGGCAGGTCGGCAGCCATCGTGACGAGCGGCGCCCGGCCCCAGTGCTCCGCGGCGAACCGCTCCGGCGACAGCGGTACGAGGCGTGAGAGTGCCGGGCGTCCACGCTCCGCCGTGGACGCCCGGCTCGTCGTGCCAGCGGTCATCAGGCTCCGCCGTCAGCGCCGCCGTCGTGGGACCCGGTGTCCGCGCCGCCGTCGGCGGGTCCTTCACCGGCGCCGCCGTCAGCACCGCCGTCGTGGGCTCCGGTGTCTGCGCCGCCGTCGGCGGGCCCTTCGCCTGCGCCGCCGTCAGCACCGCCGTCGTGGGACCCGGTGTCCGCGCCGCCGTCAGCAGGGCCTTCGGTGTCGTCACTCATGGGGTCCATCGGGGTGTCGCTCATCGTTCCTCCTGGCCTGTCCGTGACACGGCACCAGACGGCGCCGCCAACCTCTTCCTACCCCCATCCCGGCCGTCACGCACTCCTCGCCCCGCAGGCGGGTATCGGTCAGGTCAGGTGGTCGTAGTCGCCGCGCGTCCAGGCGGCGTGGCGGTCGGCCGAGTCGCGCAGGACCCGCTTGGCATCGACCGGGACGACGGCACCGAAGTTGTTGTAGAGCCGGTCGAAGTGCAGACCTTCCAGCTGGGTCGCGATCCGCTGAACGACGTTGCCGGACAAGGGGAGCCGGTTGGGGTAGCTGCGCAGGAAGCTGACCGTCTTGCGGTCCGGGTTGGGGAAGACTGCGTCGGCGGCGAGCAGCACACCCAGGCCGTCGTTGCCGGTCGCCCACTCGACGACGGCTTGGCCGCAGAAGTGTCCACCGACGCGGTGCAGCGTGAGGCCCGGGGCGACCTCGCGCCGCTCGTCATACAGCTCGACGAGGGGGTCGGCGCGGCGCACCCACTCCCGGTCCCGCTCGGCGATGAGCACCGGCACGTCGCCGAGCGCCTTCGCCCACTCGGTCTGGACGCCGTACATGTGTGGATGGCTCGCGGCGACGGCGAGGGTCGGGCCCAGGGAGCGGACCTGCTCGACCGCCTCGTCGTCGATGTACCCGATGCAGTCGAACAGCAGCGTGCCCTCGGGCGTGCGCACGACCATGGTCTGCTGGCCGATGCCGACCTGAGGCTCGGCGCGCAGTCCCCACAGCTCCGGCTCGACGTCGAACATCGCGATGCGCGTCCCGTCGGCGCGCAGCTTCTCCAGGGTCGTCCACTGCTGGCCGTCGGCGGGCACCCACTGGCGCTCGTCCTCGCACACGGCGCAGGCGCCGGGCGGCTCGCGCAGGTCGGCGGTCTCTCCGGCACACGTCGCACAGATCCAGATCACGTCACCACCCTGCCCCGTCGGGCCCCACGACACCACCCGGTTTGCGGGAGGATGCACGAGTGATCCTGCACCTGCGCGCCGCCGTCGAGCAGCTGTATGCCGTTCCGCCGGCTCGGTTCACCCCGCTGCGTTCCGAGCTGGCCGGGCAGGCGAAGGCCGCCGGCGACGCCGACCTGGCCAAGGCGATCGGCGCCCTGCGCAAGCCGACCGTGGCCGCGTGGGCGGTCAACCACTTCGTGCGCGACCACCCCGAGGACCTGGCCGAGTTCCGCGCCTTCGCCGAGCTGCTGCGAGAGGCGCAGCGCACGCTCGATGCCGAGCAGCTGCGCGTCCTGGGCCGCGAGAGGGCCAAGCGGGTCGATGCCCTGGCCGACCAGATCGCCGTGGCGTCGCAGGAGCAGGGCCAGTCAGTCGGCGCGTCGGTCGCGCTGGAGGTCCGGGAGACGCTGACGGCCCTCATCGCCGACGAGGACGCAGAAGCCTCGGTCCTCACCGGGTCGCTCGTGCGCGCCCTCAGCTACTCCGGGTTCGGCTCCGTCGAGATCGGGGACGTCGTGGCCATCGACGACCTCGGTGGGCCCGACTCCGAGGGCCGGCCGGCGCTGTCGGTGCTGCCGGGCGGTGGGGGAGACCCGGTCGACCTCGAGGAACGCCGTCGCGCCCGCCGCACTGCGGAGCGGGCCAAGCTCCAGGCGACGCTGGAGTCCGCACGCACCGCGATGCGCACGGCCGACCGTCAGGTCGCGGTGCTGACGGCCCGTCACGAGGAGGTCACCGAAGGCATCGCGGACCTCGAGCGGCGCCTGGCCACGGCACAGGAACGGCTGGCCAAGGTCACGGCCGAGCTCGACGAGGCGACCGGCATACGGGATGCGCGGGAGCGTGAGGAGAGCGCCGCCCAGCAGGCGCTCGACGACCACGACGACTCAGACTGACCCACGGCATACCGCCGCCTCCCCGCTCGCCGACCTCACCGAGCGCGGTCGCGGGCGAACCGGTGCCGCAGGGCCTCCCGCAGGCTCGACAGCGGCCCGTGGTCGTCCTTCGCCGGCGTCACGGCGGCGCTCCCCGGTGACGGTCGTTCTCCGCCGGCAACCGGCTCGGTAGCCGGCTCGGTAGCCGGCTCGGCAACCGGCTCGGCAACCTGCTCGGCCACCGGCTCGGCAACCGCCCCGGCCCCCGGAATGTGGGCGATGATCGGGGCGTCATGCCCCTCGTGATGGTGCTCGCGCTCGCCCGGCTGCCTCACGGCGAGCTCGGGCAGCAGCTCGTACTTGCGCGAGTAGATCTCGAACAGGGCGAGGACGAGCGCGGCGATCGGCACCGCCACGAAGGCGCCGGCGACGCCGAAGAGCGCGGCGCCGAACATCACCGCGGCGAAGGACACCGCGGGATGCACGTCGACGGCGTCCGCCGAGATCTTCGGCTCGATCGTGACGTTCTCGATCTGCTGGTAGACGAGGGCGAAGGCGAGCAGGGCCAGCCCCTGCCATGGCTCGGGGCCGACGAGCCCGACGAAGACCGGCAGTGCGATGGCGATGTACGTGCCGATGGTGGGCACGAACTGCGCGACCAGGCCGGTCCAGATGCCGAGGGCCAGCCAGTAGTCCATTCCGATGATGAGCATGAAGAGGCTCGAGAGGCTGCCGCAGATCCCCGCGAGGACGAGCCGGGCCGACACGTAGCCGCCGGTCTTCTTGACGGCGAGCCCGGACGCCACGTCGAAGATCTCCTGCTGGCGGGGCGGGAACAGCCGGGCGATCCAGCGGCGCAGCCTCGGGCTGTCGGCCGAGAAGTAGAAGGTGAAGAAGAAGAAGGTGATCGACGAGAAGAACGCGCCGAGCACCGCGCCGATGACGCCGATGAGGCCACCGGCGAGGTCGGCCGCCAGGGTGCTCAGGCCGCTGCTGCCGTCCGTGAACTGGGCCACGAGGTTCTGGTAGCTGAGGTCGACCCCGAAGGTCTCGTTGGCCCAGGTCGTCGCGGACTCGACGAGCGACGGGATCGACTTGACGAAGGTCCCGAGCTGGTCCGCCAGCAGGTTGCCGAAGGCGAGCAGGAAGACGACGCAGAACACGAGCACGCCGAGCATCACGACCATCGTCGCGAGGCCCCGCCGCATCCGGTTCGAGAGCTTGGCGACCGCGGGCTCCATGGCGATCGAGGCGATCAACGCCATGATGAGCGTGAAGATCACCGACCCGCCGTCGTCGATGACGAACCTGATGAACGCGGCGCACGCAGCGACGGCGACCAGGACCCAGCCGGCGCGCCAGATGCTGTCGCGGTTGAAGCGCACCTCGACGTCCAACGCCTGCGCGCCGGGCGCCGGCCCGGCCGAGGCGGCGGCCGTGGGCACCACGGCGCTGGGCGCCACTGCGGGTCGGGCCGGGGTCTCGACCACGGGTTCAGCGGTGGGCTCGTCCGCGCCGTCCGTGGCCGGCTGCGCAGGGCCATCCAGGGGACCGCTCATGGCCTGATCCTCTCAGTCCGGGGGCCTCCTGCAGAGGATCTGCTCGATTTCGTATCTGCGCGTCCGACCGTGTAGTCTCACCGTCGCACAACAGGTCAGCAGGACCCGCTCCCAGCAGCGGTTCTCGGATGCTGGCCGTGCCCCAATAGCTCAGTCGGCAGAGCGTTTCCATGGTAAGGAAAAGGTCTAGGGTTCGATTCCCTATTGGGGCTCTGGTCGGTCGATCTTCGGCCCCGTCGCTTCGCGACGGGCTGGGGGCCGGCAGCCCATGGCGGGGTAGCTCAGCTGGTTAGAGCGCACGACTCATAATCGTGAGGTCGCGGGATCGAGCCCCGCTCCCGCTACCACGTCCGGTCGGCGCGACGTCGTGGCCTCGAGACGATTTCTCGATCAGCCCGGCGTCGCGTAACCTTGTGTGTTGCGTGTGCGCGTCGCTGTGAGATGCCGTGCGCTCACTGACCCACCATCGTTTCAAGTAGCACGTTCCCGAAAGAGCAGGTTGCCGTGGCCAGCAAGAGCACTGACGTCCGTCCCAAGATCACGATGGCGTGCGTGGACTGCAAGGACCGCAACTACATCACCAAGAAGAACCGTCGGAACAACCCCGACCGTCTCTCGATGAACAAGTTCTGCCCGAAGTGCGGCAAGCACACGGAGCACCGCGAGACCCGCTGACCCCAGCGTTCGCTCTTCACCGCTCCCTCGGCCACCGGCCGGGGGAGCGGTTGCGTTCGGTCGATAGGCTGCCCCGTATGCCGGTGAACGCTGACTTCCAGGGGCGGGTCTACCCCCCGACCGAGACCTACCGCGTGAGTGCGGCCAAGATCCGCGAGTTCGCTGAGGCGGTCGGCTCGTCCGACCCCGTTCACGTCGATGCCGAAGCCGCGCGTGCCCGTGGCTACGCCGACGTCATCGCGCCGCCGACGTTCGCGGTGCTCATCGCGCAGAAGTGCGACTCCCAGCTGATCCGCGACCCCGAGGCGGGCATCGACTTCTCCCGCGTGGTGCACGGCGAGCAGCGGTTCCGTCACCACCGGCCGCTCATGGCCGGCGACGCGATCGTCGGAACGCTCCACGTCGACACGGTCCGCGAGGCCGGCGGACACGCGATGGTGACGACCCGCTCGGAGCTGACCACCGAGGCGGGCGAGCTCGTCTGCACCGCGACGTCCACGATCGTCATCCGAGGAGCCGAGTGATGAGCACCCAGCCCGCGAGCGAGACCACCCTGGGCCCCGTGCGCTCCGCCGACACCGTGAGCGTCGGTGACGCGCTCCCTGCGATCACGGTGCACCTCGACCGCGCCCGCCTGGTCGAGTATGCCGGGGCGTCCTTGGACCGCAACCGGATCCACTGGGACGAGCGCTTCGCCAAGCAGGTAGGCCTTCCCGACGTCATCGCCCACGGCATGCTGACGATGGGCTCGGCAGTCACGCTGGTCTCGGACTGGGTCGGTGACGCCGGCCGGATCGTGGAGTACGGCGTGCGCTTCACGAGCATGGTCGTCGTGCCGTACGACACCGGTGCCGACGTCGAGGTCTCCGGGGTCGTCAAGGCGCTGGACGCCGAGACCCGCCGCGCCACGGTCGAGCTGACGGCGACGTGCAACGGCGAGAAGGTCCTCGGCCGGGCGCTCGCGGTCGCTCAGCTCGACTGACCGGGGTGCAGCAGGCGTGAAGGAGGAGCACGGCGTCGCGCTGTCGACGTTGACGACCATGCGGGTGGGCGGCCCAGCGGCGCGGCTGGTCACGGTGACGACCCCCGACGAGCTGGTCGACGCCGTCCGCGAGGTCGACGACGCGGACGAGCCGCTGCTCGTCATCTCGGGCGGGTCCAACCTGGTCGTGTCCGACGACGGCTTCGAAGGCACCGTGGTGCGGGTGGCGACCTCGGGCATCACGCCCGAGTCGGCCGACTACTGCGGGGGCGCCATGGTCCGCGTCGCGGCCGGTGAGGTATGGGACGACGTCGTGGCCCGAGCCGTCGCGGAGCGGTGGGCCGGGATCGAGGCGCTGAGCGGCATACCCGGGCTCGCGGGAGCGACCCCGATCCAGAACGTCGGCGCCTACGGCCAGGAGGTGTCTCAGACGATCGCGCAGGTGCGCACGTGGGACCGGCAGGAACAGGCCGTGCGCACCTTCATGAACGACGACTGCCAGTTCACCTATCGACACTCGCGGTTCAAGGCCTCCGACCGGTACGTCGTGCTCGACGTGCTCTTCCAGTTCGAGATCGCCGACCTCAGCCGCCCGCTCGCGTATGCCGCCGTCGCCGGAGCGCTCGACGTGGAGCTCGGCACCCGGGTGCCCATCGAGGACGCCCGGGCGGCCGTGCTCGAGCAGCGGCGCCAGCGGGGCATGGTGCTCGACCCCGACGACCACGACACGTGGTCGTGCGGCTCGTTCTTCACCAACCCGTTCCTGAGCCGGCAGCAGTTCGACGACCTCGTCGAGCGGGTCGGCGACCGGTTCGGCTATGACGGGCCGATGCCGCCGCGCTTTCCCGACGCCGACGGCCGGGTCAAGACGAGCGCGGCCTGGCTCATCGACCACGCCGGGTTCGCCAAGGGGTTCGGGCTTCCAGCACCGGCGGCGCTGTCGACCAAGCACACGCTTGCGGTGACCAACCGCGGCGGTGCCACGGCGTCGGACGTGCTGGCCCTGGCCCGCCAGGTGCGCGACGGCGTGCGCGACACGTTCGGGGTCGCTCTCGTCAACGAGCCGGTGCTCGTCGGCGAGGCGCTCTGAGGCGCTCCAAGACGCTCGGAGCGCTGGCGCGCAGCCCGAGCGGCGAGCCCGAGCGCGCGAGCCCGAGCGCGCGGCTTACTTCGACAGGACGACCGAGAAGGTCTTGGACGGGATGTTCTTGTCGGTCGTGCTGACCTGGTAGGACGGGCGGTTGAACGCCAGGCGCAGCGCCGTGGTGGTGCCGCGGTTGACCTTGAAGTAGATCCAGCCCTTCGAGGAGCTGTCCCGCTTGGCCGCCGCGAGCGGCGCCGCCTTGAACGCCTTGCCGAACTCGGCCGTCGGCTGGATGTTCTGCTTCGGGTCGGCGGCGATGAGGGACAGCATCGCCGGCTCGATGTCCGCGGAGTAGCGCGACCCCGCCTGCAGCTGCACCTTGACGCCGACGATCTCGAAGGCCTCGGCCCCGACGGGCTGGTTGGCCGGGAAGGGCAGCCCACGGACCAGCTTGAGGGCCGTGATCGTGTGGCCGAGCACCGGGTCCTTGATGACCGCGTTGATCGTCCTGCTGGAGTACTTCACCGGCGGCAGCGTCGTGGACGCGTCGGTGGTCGGCGCGTCGCTCGTCGTCGCTGGGTCGGTGGACGTCGTCGCGGTCGCCGCCGGCGTCGTTGCTCCCGCGGGAGCGGTGGGGTCGGCGGTCACGGACGGCTCGCCGCTGCACGCTGCCAGGGCGATGGCGGGGGCAACGACGGCGACGGCGGTGAGGTGGCGCAGACGGAGCCCGAGGGTGGTGCGAGGGCGTGGAGGGGCGGTCGTCGAAGTCTTCATGTCCCGGACAGCATGACCGGGCGGGCCGACGTCGAGCAAACTCGCCTCAGCGGGCGAGCGGGACCGCGGACCCTGACGGCTGCCCGTTATGCCCTCTTACGGGATGTTATGCGGTGTGGCGTGACTCACAGCCGGCGCAGCCAGCCAGCGGTCCACCTCGTCGAGGGCTGCCTTGCGCACGCGCACCGGGGCCCGGCTGCTCTCCAGCGACATCCGCGCGAGCCGGGCGAGGGCGGCGTCGTCGAGCCCGAGGTCACGGGCGGCGGCATACTGCTCGGCCAGCCGCGAGCCGAACAGCAGCGGGTCGTCCGCCCCCAGCGCGACGGGGACCCCGGCCTCGAGGATGCGCCGCAACGGCACGTCGTCCGGGTGCGCGTAGACGCCCAGGGCGACATTGCTCCCGGGGCACACCTCGAGCGTGACCCCGGCCTCGGCGACCGCGTCGAGCACCTGCGGATCCTCCACGGAGCGGACCCCGTGGCCGATCCGGTCGGGGTCGAGGTGCTCGATGGTCTCCATCACCGACTGCGCGCCGAGCAGCTCGCCGCCGTGCGGCACGAGCAGCAGCCCCGCCCGCCGCGCGATCGCGAACGCGGGTGCGAAGTCGGCCACGAGACCGCGTCGCTCGTCGTTGGACAGCCCGAAGCCCACGACGTCGCCCGCGTCGTCACCGGCATACCGACCGGCCAGGCGGGCCAGGGTGCGGGCCTCGAGCGGGTGCCGCATCCGGCTGGCGGCGACGATGACGCCCACACCGACGGGCCCTTCACGGGACACCCTCCGAGCCTCGTCGAGCACGATCTCCAGCGCCGGGGTGATGCCGCCGACGAACGGCGCATACGACGTCGGGTCCACCTGCAGCTCCAGCCAGCGCGAGCCCTCCTCGGCGTCGTCCTCGGCGGCCTCACGCACGATCCGGCGCATGTCGGCCTCACCGCGCACACACGAGCGCGCCGCGTCGTAGAGCCGCTGGAAGCGGAACCACCCGCGCTCGTCGGTGGCGCGCGCAAGCCGTGGCGGCCACGCGCTGACGAGCGCCTCCGGCAGCCGTATGCCGTGCTGCCGGGCGAGGTCGCGGACGGTGCCGATCCGCATCGAGCCGGTGAAGTGCAGGTGCAGGTGGGCCTTGGGCAGGTCCCGCACCTCGCGCGTCATGCGGGCCAGTGTGACAGGCCGGCTGGGGTCGGGTGGCGGGACGCTCCTCGGCCACCCTGGGGGCCGGCCCCCAGGAGATCGCGCGACGTCCTGTCGCTCGACCCGTCAGTCCTCGTCGGGCTCTTCCCGGAACTCGTCCACGACGTGCATCGCCGCCTCCTCGGCGGACGCGCCGGCGCCGTCGACGCCGACGTCGCTGGCCCACGCCTGCTTCTCCTCGTCGTCGTGAGCGCCCTCGTCGTCGGCGACCAGGCGCCCCGCGCGAAGGTCACCGACCTCGTTGTCGCCGAGCCAGTCGTCCTCGGCGTCGATGGAGTCGGGGTCGTCGCCGCCGACCCGCTCGTCGTCGAGGCCGCTCTCGTTGTCGGGCCGGCCGTACGCGGAGTCGGGGTCGGCCTCCTCCTGCTCGATCCGCTGGTCGATCGTCTCGCCGAGCGACTGCTCGTATGCCGTCGTGCCGAACGAGCGGGACCCGCGGGGAGAGTCGCTGGGGGAGTAGCCCCGGTCGAGCACGTCTTCGAGGTCGCCGTCCTCGAGGGTGTCCTCGGGCTGCAGCTGGTCCTCGTCGTCGACGCTGTAGCTGGTGAGGTCGTCGTCGATGTTCTCGTTGGGATCGAGGTCGCTCATCGGTGGGCTCCTTCCGGCGCGGGGGCATCGGTCGTCTCGGACATGGGGCGTACCCCGCTCGCCCGGTCGGCGGACAGCTTCTCCGCCGCCGCGAGCGACACGCAGGTGGCGACCCCGGCCATCGCGGTGCGGACCTCGTCGAGCACCGGGAAGGTCGGCGCGAGGCGGATGTTGTGGTCGCGCGGGTCCTGGCCGTGCGGGAAGGACGCGCCGGCAGGAGTGAGGGCGATGCCCGCCTCCTTGGCGAGCTGTACGACGCGCGACGCCGTCCCGTCGAGGACGTCGAGGTTCACGAAGTACCCACCGCTCGGGTGGCTCCACTCGGCGATCCCCAAGCCGTCGAGCCCGGCCGTCAGGGCCTCGTCGACCGCGGCGAACTTCGGCGCGATGATCTCGCGGTGCCGCCGCATGTGGTCCCGCACACCCTGGGCCGTGCCGAAGAACTCGACGTGGCGCAGGTGGTTGACCTTGTCCGGGCCGATGGAGGCCATCGAGAGGTGCTTGAGGTACCACGCCACGTTGGCCTCGCTCGCCGCGAGGACGGCGACACCGGCGCCCGCGAAGGTGATCTTCGAGGTCGAGGCGAACATGATCGGGCGGTTCGGGTGGCCGGAGGCGGCGGCGAGCGTGAGGATGTCGGCGCTCTTGGCCTCATCCTCGGTCAGGTGGTGGAAGGCGTAGGCGTTGTCCCAGAAGATCGTGAAGTCGGGCGCGGCCGCGGGCATCGCGGCCAGCCGGGCGGCGATCTCCCGGGAGACGACCGCGCCGGTGGGGTTGGCGTACGTCGGCACGATCCAGATGCCCTTGACGCTCGGGTCGTCCTTGACGAGCGCCTCGACCGCGGCCATGTCCGGGCCGTCGTCGTGCATGTCCACGTTGACCATCTCGATGCCGAGCGCCGCGAGCATCGAGAAGTGCCGGTCGTAGCCCGGGACCGGGCAGATGAAGGTGACCTTCTCCTCCTGCGACCACGGCCGGGGTGAGTCGACCCCGCCATGGAGCAGGAAGTCCACGATCGTCGTGTGCATCATCGTCAGGCTCGAGTTGCCTCCGACGACCACCTGCGACGGCTCCACCCAGAGCAGCTCGGCGAAGATCTCGCGCAGCTCGGCCAGGCCCTCGAGGCCGCCGTAGTTGCGCACGTCGACGCCCGCACGGTCCGTGGTCGTCGTCGGCAGCCGCAGCAGGTCGTCCGAGAGGTCCAGCTGCTGCGCCGACGGCTTGCCCCGCGTGAGGTCCAGCTTGAGGCCGCGCCCCTTGAGGGCCGCGTAGGCCTCCTGCTGCTCGGCGAGGAAGCCGGCCAGGTCGTCGTCGGACAGGGACGCGAGGGCGGTGCGCGGGTTCGTCACGTGTCGATCCTGCCACTGCGAACAGGCGCCCGGGCAGCCCGGTCCGTATGCCGGTGGGTAGGGTGGGTGCGCCCGTCACCGCGCGGGCCGGTCCGGTTCGCTTTGTCGCGCATCCGTCCCGTATGATCGACCCTCGGACGGTCCGCGCTGGCCTTGCTCACGCATGCCGTCCCTCCGGGCGCCACCCAACGGCTCCGGTGAAGGGCAATAGCTCAATTGGTAGAGCACTGGTCTCCAAAACCAGCGGTTGGGGGTTCGAGTCCCTCTTGCCCTGCGCATCATCGATAGATGTGGTCGTCGTGCAAGGCGGCACGCGGCTTCTGCCCTGAAGTGGTTCGCCACGGCCCGGGTGCTGTCGCGGGCCTCATTACCCAGGCAGAAAGTAGGAATCGTGACGGAGACAAGCGCCAAGCGCGGGTCCGGCCGGGCCGACAAGGCTCGCGGCGGCAACGCGGTCTCGCGTCTCTTCGGCGCGATCAGCCTCTTCGTGCGCCAGATCCTCGACGAGCTGCGCAAGGTCGTGCGGCCGACGGGCCCTGAGCTCGTCCGCTACACCACCGTCGTGGTCGTGTTCGTCGTGGTGATGATGGCACTCGTGTCGGCGCTCGACTTCGGGCTGACCAAGCTGATCTCGTGGGTCTTCACCGGCACCGCGTCATAGGTCGCCGAGCGCGCCACCACGTCACTGGATGACCGCGGCAGCTGTCCCGGCTGCCGCGAGCAAGAGCAAGGAAGTAGGTCACAGCGTGTCCGAGCAGTTCGCCCACGAGGGCGCTCCGAACGGCGAGAGCACCGAGAGCGAGGTCCTCGACCCCACGGTCGGGTCCGGCGACGTCTCGGCGTCCGACGTGCCGGGCGACGCCGACGTGGATGCGGCGTCGGCGCACGACGCTGACGATCTCTCTGACGACCTGTCCGGCGACCTCGAGGACGACTCGGCCGATGCGGCCGACGACGTCGCGGTCGCGGTGTCCGACGCCGCGGCGACCGAGGATGCAGCGGAGGATGCCGCCGCCGACGACGCCGCGCTCGCCGACGGCAGCGGCGACCCGGTCGCCGACTTCAAGGCCGAGCTGCGCTCGCGGATCGGTGACTGGTTCGTGATCCACTCCTACGCCGGCTACGAGAACCGCGTGAAGGCGAACCTCGAGACCCGCATCCAGACCCTCAACATGGAGGACTTCATCTTCGAGATCGAGGTCCCCATGGAAGAGGTGACCGAGATCAAGAACGGCCAGAAGAAGCAGGTCCGCCGGGTCCGGATGCCTGGCTACGTCCTCGTCCGCATGGACCTGACCGACGAGAGCTGGGGCGCCGTGCGGCATACGCCTGGGGTCACCGGCTTCGTCGGCAACGCGCACCAGCCGGTGCCGCTGTCGGTCGACGAGGTCTTCACCATGCTGGCCCCGACCTTCGAGGCGGCCTCGGCCGCCTCCGGCGCCACCGCCACGAAGACCGCCGCGCCCAAGGACGTGCGCGTCATCGACTTCGAGGTCGGCGAGTCCGTCACCGTCATGGAGGGGCCGTTCGAGACCCTTCCCGCCACGATCTCCGAGATCAACACCGATACGCAGAAGCTCAAGGTGCTCGTCTCGATCTTCGGCCGGGAGACCCCGGTCGAGCTCTCCTTCGCCCAGGTCGCCAAGATCTGAGCGAGACCGCCCGCCAGCACCCTGGACGGGCTCATGCAACCGGGTCATCGCCCATACCAGCAGGACTGGCGTAGGCCCAACACGAAGAAGGTAGGCAACCATGCCCCCCAAGAAGAAGGTCTCCGGCTTCATCAAGCTGCAGATCCAGGCCGGCCAGGCCACCCCGGCGCCGCCCGTCGGCCCGGCGCTCGGTCAGCACGGTGTCAACATCATGGAGTTCGTCAAGGCGTACAACGCCGCGACGGAAGCCCAGCGTGGCAACGTCATCCCGGTCGAGATCACGGTCTACGAAGACCGCTCGTTCACGTTCGTCACCAAGACCCCGCCGGCCGCAGAGCTGATCAAGAAGGCCGCCGGTGTGCCGAAGGGCTCCGGCGAGCCGCACAAGACGAAGGTCGCCAAGCTCTCGCGTGAGCAGGTCCTGGAGATCGCCCGCCAGAAGATGGAAGACCTCAACGCCCACGACGAGGAGATGGCCGCCCGCATCATCGCCGGCACCGCTCGCTCGATGGGCATCGACACCGAGCTCTGACGAGCCGGGGTCACGCACCGCTTCGGAGGCCCGCCCCCGCGACGGGGGCGGGTGACCGGAAACCGGGCCGGACGGCATACCGGCTCGACAACGGGCCGGCTCGACGTCGGCCCACGTGGGAGACCAGCGCACGGTCGCACCACGACTCCACGCACACTCAAGGAGCACCAATGAAGCGCAGCAAGAACTACCGCGCAGCCGCCGAGCTGATCGCGCCCGGCAAGGTCTACGCGCCGCTCGAGGCGGTTCGCCTCGCCAAGGAGACCGCCAAGGCCAAGTACGACGAGACCGTCGAGGTGGCCTTCCGCCTCGGTGTCGACCCGCGCAAGGCCGACCAGGCAGTCCGCGGCACCGTCAACCTCCCGCACGGCACCGGCAAGACGGCCCGCGTCCTCGTGTTCGCCAACGCCGACAAGGCCGAGGCCGCCCGTGAGGCCGGCGCCGACCACGTCGGCTCCGACGACCTGCTCGAGAAGGTCGCCGGCGGATGGCTCGACTTCGACGCCGTCGTCGCGACGCCCGACATGATGGGCAAGGTCGGTCGTCTGGGCAAGGTCCTGGGCCCCCGCGGCCTCATGCCGAACCCGAAGACCGGCACGGTGACCATGGACGTCGCCAAGGCCGTCGCCGACATCAAGGGCGGCAAGATCGAGTTCCGCGTCGACAAGCACGCGAACCTCCACTTCATCATCGGCAAGGTGTCCTTCGACGAGAAGTCGCTCGTCGAGAACTACTCGGCCGCGCTGGAGGAGATCCTGCGTCTGAAGCCGGCCAGCTCCAAGGGCCGGTACATCGAGAAGGCCACGCTCAGCACGACGATGGGCCCGGGCATCCCGCTCGACTACACCAAGACCCGCAACCTCACCGCTGAGGAGGAGGCGACCGCCTGAGGTCGTCACCGCAGCGTCGGAGCCCGTCACCCCGCGTGGGTGACGGGCTCCGCCAATTTGGCCGGGCACTCTGACGCGACGTGCCGGGTCTGGGTCGGTACGGTCGAAAAATGACATACAGCCCAGGCACAACGAGATCGCGCGCCTCCCGCATGCGGTGGGTCGTCGGCGTGGTCGCCGCCGGTCTGCCACTGGCCCTCCTCACGGCCCCGAACGGGGCTCAGGCAGCGGGCGCCCCCGCCGTCGACCGCGGCTGGCATGGACCCCACACCGACCTGCCCAAGGCCCCGTTGATGACGGGTGGCGGAGGCGCGGTGAGCTCCGTGGACCGCGACGCGTCCCAGGTCGGCATCGACGTGCTCACCCGCGGCGGCAACGCAGCCGACGCGGCAGTGGCGACGGCAGCCGCGCTCGGCGTGACCGAGCCCTACAGCACCGGCATCGGTGGCGGCGGGTTCCTCGTCTACTACGACGCGAAGTCGAAGCGGGTGACCACGATCGACGGCCGCGAGACCGCGCCTGCGGCGTTCACCGACCAGGCGTTCATCGACCCCGCGACGGGCAAGCCATACGCCTTCGCCACCGCGGTGAACTCGGGCCTGTCGGTCGGGGTGCCGGGCACGCCTGCCTTGTGGGACAAGGCACTTCGCGACCTCGGCACGCTGTCGCTCAACGACGCGCTCAAGCCCGCTGAGCGGCTGGCGGCCGACGGCTTCGTCGTCGACAAGACGTTCGCGGACCAGACCGCCGCCAACGCCGCGCGCTTCTCGGTCTTCCCGGAGACGGCACGCGTGTTCCTGCGCGACGGCCAGGCTCCGGCCGTCGGCTCGGTCTTCACCAACCCCGACATGGCCAAGGCGTACCGCACGCTGCGGACTCAGGGCGTCGAGGCGCTGTATGCCGGCGCGCTCGGTCAGGCGATCGTCGCTGAGTCCAATGCGCCGCACACGGCACCGGGCACCTCGGTCATGGGCGGGAAGCTGACGACTGCGGACCTGCGCGCGTACCGAGCGCTGACGCGGGCCCCGATCCATTCCGAGTACAAGGGCCTCGACGTCTACGGGATGCCGGTGCCGAGCTCGGGCGGGATCGCGGTCGCCGAGATCCTCAACCTGATGAAGGCCTACGAGGACCGCACCGGCGTCAAGACGAGTGCGCTGTCCCAGGTCGACTACCTGCACCGGTTCTCGGAGGCCTCCGCGACCGCCTTCGCGGACCGCAACCGCTGGGTCGGTGACGTGCCGGGTGTCCCCGTGAGCGAGCTCGTGAGCCCCGGCTTCGCCGCCGAGCGGGCCTGCCTGTTCGACCCGGCCGTCGCGCACTCGCGGCCGATCCCGTTCGGGTCGCCGGACGGCACCTACTCGTCCTGCGCGCCCGGCCTGGTCGCGCAGGGCCAGCCCTACGAGGGCCAGTCGACGAGCCACCTCACGGTCGCCGACCGCTGGGGCAACGTCGCCTCGTACACGCTGACGATCGAGCAGACCGGAGGGTCCGGGATCACCGTTCCGGGCTATGGGTTCCTGCTCAACAACGAGCTGACCGACTTCAACTTCACGCCGCTGTCGGCCGGCGTGCCCGACCCGAACCTGCCCGGGCCCGGCAAGCGGCCGCGCTCGTCGATGAGCCCGACCGTCATCCTCGAGGACGGCCAGCCGTTCCTCGCGGTCGGCTCGCCGGGTGGCGCGACGATCATCACCTCGGTCTCGCAGACGATCCTCGGGTACCTCGACCGGGGCCTTCCGCTCGTCGACGCGATCGCCGCCCCGCGGCTCAGCTCGCGCAACGGCGCCGAAGGTGCCGAGCCGCAGATCCTGAACGGGCCCGACGGCGCGGCGCTGACGGCGATGGGCCACACGCTCGTCTCGGGTGGTACGCCCAACGAGATCGGCGCCGTGACCGCCATCCGGACGTTCGGCGACAACCGCTTCGAGGCGGCCGCCGAGACGGTCCGGCGTGGGGGTGGGTCGGCGATGGTCGTATCGCCGTCACCGACGCCCTGAGTGGCACCTCCACCCCCAGTCGAGTGGTGTCCCATCCCAAGTCGAGTGGTCGTTTCGATACGCGCTCGAGTGGCCGCTGGGCCCCACCCGGCTGGGGGGCGGCGTGTGATGGCGGGGCCACTCGACGGGGTGTGTCCGGTCGAGTGGCCGCTGGGCCCCACCCGGCTGGGGGGCGGCGTGTGATGGCGG
>NZ_JBSGGK010000034.1:0-31872 GCF_053603855.1 Monashia sp. NPDC004114
TTCTGTCTTCCGATCCCATCGTTTTTTTCAGATTCTTCTTTAATCTCTTTCACTGCCAGAAGCTGTGGCGTTCGGCTTGTTAGTTCGGTAATAACCGTCGAAGCAGGCCGTTTCTCGGTGTGTCGCCGGGTCGGTCCGGCCCAGGGCGAAGCGGGTCGGGTCAGGTGGCGGCCTGGTAGCCGATCACGGCGAGAGCGACGGCCGCGAAGTGGGAGGCGAACCCGCCGACCGTGAACGCATGGAACACCTCGTGGAACCCGAACCACCGGGGGGACGGGTTCGGCCGCTTGGTGCCGTAGATGACGCCGCCCACCGTGTAGAGGATGCCGCCGAGGGCGATGAGCGAGCCGATGAGCGGGCCGCCGGTGCGCCAGAACGGCACGACGTAGAAGATCGCGGCCCAGCCGAGCGCGATGTAGAGAGCGGTGTAGAGCCAGCGGGGTGCGCTCACCCAGAACACCCGGAAGACGACCCCGGCGATGGCGCCGGCCCAGATCACCGAGAGCAGGATGCGAGCCTGGTCGGACGGCAGCAACGTCACCGCGAAGGGCGTGTAGGTCCCGGCGATGATGAGGTAGATGTTCGAGTGGTCCATCCGCTTGAGGAAGGCGGTGGCCTTGGGTCCCCACGTGCCGCGGTGGTAGATCGCGGACACTCCGAAGAGCAGTGCCGCGCTGACCGTGAAGACGAGCAGGGCGTTGCGCACCGCGCCGGCGTTCGAGAAGAGCACCAGGACGAGCCCGCCGAGCAGGGCGACAGGGAACATCCCGAGGTGGAGCCAGCCGCGCAGCCGCGGTTTGACACTGGCGACGAGACCCGCGACGGGGCCTGCGGATTCGCGCTCCTGACCCCGGACCGGAGTGGACGGGTCTGTGTGCTCTTCGGGTCGGCGGTCCATGGCGCGAGTGTAACCTACGGAACCGTAGGTTACGGCAACGTAGGTTTTTCGACGTGTCGAACGGCATACCTTTCGGTGGCTGCGCGACCGCCCCACCGATGCCTCGCTCGCCTCATGGGACCGCGGGGTACCGTGGGACCGCGGCCCGATCGGAGCCGTCCAGACCTGACCGGCGACGACGTGACGGGCGACGACGTGACCGGCGAAGCGACCCAGTCGACGAGGAGGCCCCGTGGGGTGGCGCGATGTGGTCTATGGCGCGTACGAGCGCCAGGTCCTCAAGAACCTTCCCAGGGAGTCGCTGCCGCGCCACGTGGCGGTCATGCTCGACGGCAACCGCCGTTGGGCCAAGGCGCGCGGCGAGGGCACGGCCACCGGCCACCAGGCCGGCGCCGACAAGATCGAGGAGCTCCTCGAGTGGTGCCGGGAGGCGGGCGTCCAGTACGTCACCCTCTGGCTGCTGTCCACCGACAACCTCAAGCGCGCTCAGGACGAGCTGGAGCCCCTGCTCAAGATCATCGAGACGGCCGTGTCCGACCTGGCCGACACCGGCAACTGGCGGCTCACCATCGTCGGGGCCCTCGAGCTGCTCCCCGCGCACACCGCGGCGAGCCTGACTGAGTCGGCGGAGCGGACCAAGGGTGTCGACGGCATGACGGTCAACGTCGCGGTCGGCTACGGCGGCCGTCGTGAGATCGCCGATGCCGTCCGCGACCTGCTCCTGGCCCGAGCCGCCGCCGGGGAGACGATCGAGCAGATCGCCGAGGGGCTGACCGCCGACGACATCGCGAGCCACCTCTACACCAAGGGCCAGCCGGACCCCGACCTGGTCATCCGCACATCGGGAGAGCAGCGGCTCGGCGGCTTCCTGCTGTGGCAGAGCGCGACGTCCGAGTTCTACTTCTGCGAGGCCTACTGGCCCGACTTCCGCCACGTCGACTTCCTGCGCGCCGTGAGGGCGTATGCCGGCCGGCACCGTCGCTACGGCACCTGACCTCGAGCGGGGGCCCCTCGACGGCGGTGTAAACAGTCTGTGAACTCTGACGACACGAGCCCCTAATCCGCCGCCGGGGCCACCGGAAGACGTACCGTCGAAGCAGCGCAGGACATCCGTCCTCGCTGCCAGGAGGCCCACCGATGGAGCTATCGCTCAGAACGGAGGGCCGGGCAGTTCGCCTCCCTCTGGTGGCCACCGCCCGGCATCTCGTGAGCGAGTAGGCGCGCGGAGCGCGCGCCGCCTAGGAGTGGGAATGGCTACGAAGAGATCGGTCTCGTCCGACACCGCCACCAAGTCCACGACACGCGAAGCGTCAGCCCGCACGCGAACCGCACCGAGCACGACCCGGATGCGAACACCCCAGCACAAGACCTACGTGCTCGACACGTCGGTGCTGCTCTCGGACCCGCGCGCCATGCTGCGGTTCGCCGAGCACGAGGTGGTCCTCCCGGTCGTGGTGGTGACCGAGCTCGAGGGCAAGCGGCACCATCCGGAGCTCGGATACTTCGCGCGTCAGGCGCTGCGCCTGCTCGACGACCTGCGCATCAGCGAGGGCCGGCTCGACCATCCGGTGCTGGTGGGCGATGCCGGCGGCACCCTGAGGGTAGAGCTGAACCACACCGACCCCGGTGCTCTGCCGGCTGGTTTCCGCCTGGGCGACAACGACACCCGGATCCTGTCCGTTGCCAAGAACCTCGCCGACGAGGGCGCGGACGTCACCGTGGTGTCCAAGGACCTGCCGATGCGGGTCAAGGCCTCCGCCTGCGGGCTCGACGCAGAGGAGTACCGCCACGAGCAGGGCATCGACTCCGGCTGGACGGGCATGCAGGAGCTCGAGCTCACCGTCGACGAGCTCGACCATCTCTACGAGCGGGGCCGGATCGAGCACGCTGGGGCCGCCGAGCTGCCCTGTCACACCGGGCTGGTCCTGCTCTCTCCCCGCGGCAGCGGCCTGGGCCGGGTCGGGGCCGACAAGCAGATCCGCCTCGTGCGCGGCGACCGCGACGCGTTCGGCCTGCACGGCCGCAGCGCGGAGCAGCGGATCGCCCTGGACCTGCTGCTCGACCCGGACGTGGGGATCGTCAGCCTCGGCGGACGCGCGGGCACCGGCAAGTCGGCACTGGCGCTGTGCGCCGGGCTCGAGTCGGTCATGGAGCGTCGCGTCCAGCGCAAGGTCCTCGTCTTCCGCCCGCTGTTCGCCGTCGGAGGGCAGGAGCTCGGGTACCTTCCCGGCACCGAGCAGGAGAAGATGAACCCCTGGGGCCAGGCGGTGTTCGACACCCTCGGCGCGCTCGTGTCGACCGAGGTGGTCGACGAGGTGATGGACCGGGGCCTGCTCGAGGTGCTGCCGCTGACCCACATCCGCGGCCGGTCGCTGCACGACGCCTTCGTCATCGTCGACGAGGCTCAGTCGCTCGAGCGCAACGTCCTGCTCACCGTTCTCTCCCGGATCGGGCAGAACTCCAAGGTGGTGCTCACCCACGATGTCGCCCAGCGCGACAACCTCCGGGTCGGGCGCCACGACGGCGTGGCGGCGGTGATCGAGAAGCTGAAGGGGCACCCGCTCTTCGCCCACGTCACGCTCACCAGAAGCGAGAGGAGCCCGATCGCGGCGCTGGTGACCGACATGCTCGAGGGCATCGACACGTGACCTGAGTCACATTCTGCGCGCAGGTCCCCGAGGCGACCCCTCGGGGCCCGCGCGTGCCCGGCGAGTTCCCGAGACGGTCGGATCCCGACAATTGGGGGTGGACGTCGACTTGCCTCCAGGCCGTCCGGATGGCACCGTGTTGGCCAATTGATCTCGGACTGGTAGCCGCCTCGCTCTGGGTCCAGCGAAGCGGCGTCGTTCTGGGAAAAACCCCCTCCACAAGGTCGGACGTTCCGCCGCTGGGCCCTTGGCTTCGCACGCGCTGAGCAACCGACAGCGAAAGTCAAGGAAGGCCGACTTCACTTCATGGCACGGTACGAAGGTCGCCATCGCACCGCCCAGACCGAGACCACCCCGGCGAGACGTGGGCCGGTTGACCGGCCGGCTCGATCCTCTGACTCCACACGCCCCAACGCGTGGGGCACAGGCCCGTCGGCGAGCAACCTCGAGCGGGCAGCGTCCAACCGCCGTGAGAGTGGCCGGTCTCGCGCGAACAACTGGCACCGTGAGAGCCGTCCACACGACGAGGACTGGGACCACGAGGCAGCCGCCGCCCACCTCGACGCCTTCGCCCCACAGCGGGACGCCTCCGACCTGCGCCGCGAGCAGGCTCAGCGCGAGCAAACCCAGCGCGTGCAAGCCGAGCGCGAGCGGGCCGAGCGCGAGCAGGCCCAGCGGGAAGCCGCCTGGCGCGAGCAGCTCGAGCGCGAGCGGGGCCAGCGCGAAGCCGCGCAGCGGGCGCAGGCCCAGCGCGAGGCCGCCTGGCTCGAGGCTGCGCAGCTGGAGCAGGCCCAGCGCGAGCAGGCCCAGCGCGAGCAGGCCCAGCGTGAGGCCGCCCAGCGCGAGCAGGCCCAGCGTGAGGCCGCCCAGCGTGAGGTCGCCCAGCGTGAGGCCGCCCAGCGTGAGCAGGCTGAGCGGGACGCCGCCGAGCGGGAGGCCGCTCAGCGCAAGCAGGAGGCCACGGCCCACCACCGCTCGGCCGAGCGTCACGGGCCCGGTCGCCACGAGCAGCCCAGCCACCACGACCACCAGCGTGGCCGTCACCGTGAGATCGCCGCTCATCATGAGGCCGCCGACCGCCCGGTCCCCAAGGGACCCGGCGTCTCCGCCTCGGCGCCCTCCGGGCAGACCCGCCGCTCGATGCGGCCCCCGAAGAAGCGCAACGTCGCCCGACCGGTCCTGGCCAGCACGCTCGCCCTTGGCCTGGGTGCCTCCGGTTTCGCGTACGCGAAGTCGGCGAACCTCATCGGCGCGGACACTGCCGCGTTCGTCGTCGGCTCCGGTGTCGTCGCCCAGACCGACGAGCTCGCTCGCGCGGCCACCGTCGACACGACGTACCGCGCCGCTGCGTCGGTGTCGCGCAACGAGCGGCGCACCGCGATCGCCGCGACCGGCCTGCGGACCGCCAAGGAGCTCGAGGCGAAGAAGAAGGCCGAGGCGGCGCGCAAGGCGGCCGAGGCCCGGGAGGCCGAGCGGCGCGCGGAGCTCGAGCGCGAGCGCAAGCGTGCGATCGCGAACGCGAGGAACGACCCGAAGTCGGCGGCCCGCGTCCTCATGGTCGACCACGGCTGGACGAGCGACGCGCAGTACAACTGCCTGGTCAACCTCTGGACCGGTGAGAGCGGGTGGCGCTGGAACGCCGAGAACTCCAGCTCGGGCGCCTACGGCATTCCGCAGTCGCTGCCCGCCAGCAAGATGGGCCAGTTCGGCTCCGACTACCGCACCAACCCGATCACCCAGATCCAGTGGGGGCTGTGGTACATCGAGCAGTCCTACGGCAACCCGTGCAACGCGTGGTCCACGTGGCAGGCGCGCTCGCCGCACTGGTACTGACCCGCCAGGCACGTACCAGCCAGCTCTGACGCGCCAGCTCTGACGCGTCAGGTCTCACCCACGCGGTATGCCGCTGGGGGCAGTGAGTGCCCCCAGCGGCATACGTCAGATCTTGCGGAGCCGCACCCGCCGCACCTCGTGGTTGTCGCCCTTGGAGAGCACGAGGGTGGCGCGGGAGCGGGTGGGCAGGATGTTCTCCACGAGGTTCGGGCCGTTGATCTCTCGCCAGATCCGGTTGGCGGTGGCCACGGCCTGCTCGTCGCTGAGCACGGCATACCGGTGGAAGTACGAGTGCGGGTCGGAGAACGCGGTCTCGCGCAGTCGCAGGAACCGGTCGACGTACCACTTGCGCACGTCGTCGACCCAGGCGTCGACGTAGACCGAGAAGTCGAAGAAGTCGCTCACCGCCATGCCGGTGCCGCGGACCGGGTGCACCTCCGGAGCCTGCAGGACGTTGAGTCCCTCGACGATGAGCACGTCGGGCTGGCGCACGACGATCCGCTCGCCGGGGACGATGTCGTAGGTCAGGTGCGAGTAGACGGGGGCGGTGACCTCTTCGCGGCCCGACTTGATCTCGGCAACGAACCGCAACAGCGCACGCCGGTCGTAGGACTCGGGAAAACCCTTGCGCTGCAACAGGCCCCGGCTCTCGAGCTCCGCGTTCGGGTAGAGGAAGCCGTCTGTCGTGACGAGGGCGACCTCCGGCGTGTCGGGCCAGCGGGCCAGCATCTCGCGCAGGATTCGGGCCGTCGTCGACTTGCCGACCGCCACCGAACCGGCGACGCCGATGACGAAGGGGGTCTTCGCCGGACGCTCACCGAGGAACTCGCTCGTCACCTGGTGGAGCTGGCGGGTCGCGCCGACGTAGAAGTTGAGCAGGCGCGAGAGCGGCAGGTAGACCTCCTCGACCTCGCGGAGGTCGATCCGGTCACCGAGGCCACGCAGCCGGGCGAGGTCGGCGTCGTCGAGGTTGAGCGGGTGGTTCTCGCGCAGCCGGGACCATGCTGCGCGGTCGAACTCGACATAGAGCGAGGGGATCGGTGAGCTGGGCCCACCGGGTCCGCTGGATGCCTGCGACACGACCGTCATTCTTGCCGACCCCGGCCCTCGGCGTGGTCTTGGGGCCGCGTGCGGTCCCCTAGGCTGGTCCCCATGTGTGGAATCGTGGGATACGTCGGCCGGTCCAGCGACGGCACGGCTCTCGACGTCGTCATGGAGGGCCTGGCCCGCCTGGAGTACCGCGGTTACGACTCGGCCGGAGTGGCTGTCGTCGACGGCGACCACGTGGAGACCCGCAAGAAGTCCGGCAAGCTCGCCAACCTGCAGGCCGAGATCGAGCAGCACCCGCTGCCGGCGACGACGACGGGCATCGGTCACACCCGCTGGGCCACGCACGGCGGCCCCACGGACGAGAACGCCCACCCGCACCGCGGCGGCAGCGACGGCAAGCTCGCCCTCATCCACAACGGCATCATCGAGAACTTCCACTCGCTCAAGAACGGCCTGGCCGCCTCCGGCACCGAGTTCGCGAGCGAGACGGACACGGAGGTCGTCGCGCACCTGCTGGCAGCGGCATACGACGACCAGGGCGACCTCACGGCCGCGATGCGCGGGGTCGTGGCCCGGCTCGAAGGCGCCTTCACGCTGCTGGCGATCCACGCCGACCAGCCCGACGTCGTCGTCGGCGCCCGGCGCAACAGCCCGCTCGTCGTCGGCCTGGGCGACGGTGCCAGCTACCTCGGGTCGGACGTCGCCGCCTTCATCGGCCACACCCGCCACGCGCTCGAGCTCGCGCAGGACCAGATCGTCACGATCACCCCCGACGGTGCCACCGTCATCAACTTCGACGGGTCACCGGCAGAGGGCAAGGCCTACGAGGTGACCTGGGACGCAGCGGCCGCCGAGAAGGGCGGCTATGCCACCTTCATGGAGAAGGAGATCAACGACCAGCCGCACGCGGTCGCCGACACGCTGCTCGGCCGGACCGACGCGGACGGCCGGCTCGTGCTCGACGAGCTGCGCATCTCCGAGGAGCAGCTGCGCAACGTGGAGCGGATCACGATCGTCGCGTGCGGCACAGCGGCATACGCCGGGATGACCGCGAAGTACGCCATCGAGCACTGGACGCGCATCCCCGTCGAGGTGTCCCTGGCCCACGAGTTCCGCTACTGCGACCCGATCGTCAACGAGCGCACGCTCGTCGTGTCGATCAGCCAGTCGGGCGAGACGATGGACACCCTCATGGCGGTCAAGCACGCGCGCGACCTCGGAGCCCTGACGATCTCGATCTGCAACACCCACGGCTCGACGATCCCGCGCGAGTCCGACGCGGTGCTCTACACGCACGCCGGTCCCGAGATCGCGGTCGCATCGACCAAGGCGTTCCTGGCGCAGATCACCGCGAGCTATGTCCTTGGCCTCTACCTCGCCCAGCTGCGCGGTGGGGCGTTCGCCGACGACGCGGCGGCCGTGATGAAGGAGCTGGCCGACGTGCCGGCCAAGATCGACTCGCTGCTCTCCCAGATGGGCCGGGTCAAGGAGATCGCGCGCTTCATGGCCGACACGCGCTCGGTCCTGTTCCTCGGCCGCCACGTCGGCTACCCGATCGCGATGGAGGGCGCGCTCAAGCTCAAGGAGCTGGCCTACATCCACGCGGAGGGCTTCGCCGCGGGCGAGCTCAAGCACGGTCCGATCGCCCTCATCGAGCCCGGCCAGCCGGTCTTCGTCATCGTGCCGTCGCCGACGAGCGAGCACGGGCTGCACGGCAAGGTCGTGTCCAACATCCAGGAGATCCGAGCCCGAGGCGCCCGCACGCTGGTCATCGCCGAGGAGGGTGACGAGGCGGTCCTGCCGTTCGCCGACGAGGTGATCCAGGTGCCCGCGACGTCGCCGCTGCTGGCGCCCCTGCTGACCGTGGTGCCGCTCCAGGTGTTCGCACTGTGGCTCTCCACGGCCAAGGGCCTCGACGTCGACCAGCCGCGCAACCTGGCCAAGTCGGTCACGGTCGAGTGACCACGCCCGCGAGCGAGACCGGGGGGCTGCCGTGATCGTCGGGGTGGGCATCGACGTCGTCGACATCGCACGTTTCGAGGAGACCCTCGAGCGCACGCCGGCGTTGCGCGAGCGCATCTTCACTCCCGAGGAGCGCGGTCTCGGCATCGCCTCGCTGGCGGCGCGGTTCGCCGCCAAGGAGGCGCTGGCGAAGGCCCTCGGCGCCCCGGGCGGGATGGAGTGGCACGACGCGCGCGTCGTCACCAACGCCGACGGCAAGCCGAGCATCGAGATCGGGGGCACGGTGCTCGCCCGGGCGCGAGACCTCGGGGTCGACTCGCTCCACGTGTCGCTGTCGCACGATGCCGGGATCGCCTCGGCCGTCGTCGTCGCGGAGGGCTGATGATCCGCGCCCACGCCATCGAGGACGTTCGCGCCGCCGAGGCGGCCGCCATGACCGTGCTTCCGCAGGGCGAGCTCATGGCGCGTGCTGCCCAGGGGCTGGCCGAGGTGGCGGCCGCCAGGCTCGCCGACAGCGAGGAGGCCACGGCCGTCGGCCTGGTCGGTGCCGGAGACAACGGCGGCGACACTCTGTATGCCGTCGCGCTGCTCAGCGACGCCGGGTTCCCTTGCGCGGTGGTGCTTTTGCCTGCCGGCGGCCGCGACGCGGTGCACGCTCGCGGGCTCGCGGCCGCGGAAGCCGCGGGCGTGATGGTCCACCTCGCCTCTGACGCCGACGCGGCGGACGTGGTGGCCGAGGCCGACCTCGTGCTCGACGGCATCGTCGGGATCGGCGGCCGGCCGGGCCTGCGGCCCGAGGCCGCCGCGCTCGTCGATGCCATCGACGACGACGCATGGGTCATCGCGGTCGACGTCGCCAGCGGGCTCGACCCGTCCGGCGAGGCAGGCGACGACGACGCGGTCTGGGCCGACGAGACGGTGACCTTCGGCACCCCCAAGCCCGCGCACCTGCTCCCGCCGGGGGAGGCCGCGACCGGCCGCCTCACGATCGTCGACATCGGCCTCGACATGTCGGCGCTGACGCCCGCGGTGGAGCGCCTGACCTGGGACGACGTGGCCGCGCTATGGCCCGTTCCCGACCAAGGCGACGACAAGTACTCCCGCGGCGTGCTCGGAGTCGTCGCGGGTGGCGAGTCCTACACCGGTGCTGCGGTGCTGTCCACGACCGCTGCGGCGGAGGCCGGAGTGGGCATGGTGCGCTACGTCGGCACACCGACCCCCGTGTCGCTCGTGCGTCAGGCCGTCCCGGAGGCGGTCATCGGCGCCGGCCGGGTGCAGGCATGGGTCGTCGGGCCCGGGCTCGACATCTCGGCCACCGACGAGACCGCCCCGAGCCAGCTCGCGGTCGCGCGCGAAGCGCTGGCGAGCGACCTGCCGGTCATCGTCGACGCCGGCGGGCTCGACCTGGTCGACGGGCCGCGTGGCGCCCCGACCGTGCTGACGCCGCACGCCGGTGAGCTCGCCCGTCTCCTCACGCGCCTCGAGTCCCGCCCCGCAGGGCCGGGTGACAGGCAGGACAGCCAGACCCCCGCTGCAGACCCTTCCGACGTCGTCGAGGCGCCTGTCGACCGGCCCGCGGCAGGTGAGGTGACGGCCGACGACGTCAAGGCCGCGCCGCTGCGTCATGCCCGGCACCTCGCCACGCTGACCGGCGCCACCGTCCTGCTCAAGGGCGCGACCACGCTCGTGGTCACCCCGGGTATGCCGGTCCGCTCGCAGGCGGACGCCCCCGCTTGGCTCGCGACGGCGGGGGCAGGCGACGTCCTCTCGGGCGTGATCGGGACGCTGCTCGCTGCCGGACTGACGCCGCACGACGCCGCCTCGCTCGGTGCGCTCGTGCATGGCGTCGCTGCCGATCGGGTATCAGGCGGGGGTCCGCTGCGGGCACTCGCGGTCGCACACGGCATACGATCGGCGGTCCGCGACCTGCTCGCTCGCGGGCGCTCGGCCGACTGAGCGTGGCCCCTGCGCGCGACCGAGCCGACGAACTGCGAGACTGCACCCGATGACTACCGACGTTCCCCACCCGATCGCCGCCACGGCGAGGTCAGCCGTGGCCGCGAGCGCCGTGCCCGACGTGCCGGCGCAGACGGTGGGCACCACCATGTGGGCCGAGGTCGACCTCGACGCTCTCGCGGCCAACGTGCGCACCCTTCGCGGCCTGGCGCCGTCGTCCGAGTTCATGGCCGTCGTCAAGGCGGATGCCTACGGCCACGGGCTGCTGCCGGTCGCGCGGACCGCTGTCGAGGCCGGAGCGACCTGGCTCGGGGTGGCGCAGTTCGACGAGGCGTTCGCCCTGCGTGATGCGGGCCCGACCACCCGACTGCTGACTTGGCTCAGCGTGCCCGGCTCCGACTTCGCCGGTGCGGTCGCCCGCGACATCGACCTGTCCGCCTCCGCCCCGTGGGTGCTCGACGAGATCGCCGCCGCGGCGCGCAGGCTGGGGCGGACAGCGCGCGTGCACCTCAAGGTCGACACCGGTCTCGGCCGCGGGGGCGCGTTCGGCCCGGACTGGGGCATTCTCGTGCGCCACGCCCGGCCGCTCGAGGCCGAGGGCGCGATCCAGGTCGTCGGCGTCTGGACGCATTTCGCCCACGCCGACGCCCCCGAGCACCCGACGGTCCTCGCCCAGCAGGAGCGGTTCTTCGACGCGGTCGCCGAGGCGGAACGCGCCGGCTGTCGCATCGAGGTGCGGCACCTCGCGAACTCCGCCGCGACGCTCGTCCACCCGAGTGCGCACGCCGACCTCGTCCGCCCCGGCATCGCGATGTACGGCCTCACGCCGGTGCCCCAGCTGGACGACGACTTCGGCCTCCGGCCGGTGATGTCCCTACGAGCACGGCTGGCCCTGGTCAAGAGTCTGCCCGCCGGCCAGGGCATCAGCTACGGCCACGTCTACACGCCGGAGGGCGACACCGTCGTCGGGCTCGTGCCCTTGGGGTACGCAGACGGCATACCCCGCAACGCCACCAACGTCGGCCCGTTGCGCGTGGGCGACCTGCACACCACGATCGCTGGACGCGTCTGCATGGACCAGCTCGTGGTGGACCTCGGCGCCGGCTCGAGCGCACAGGCCGGCGACGTCGTGACCCTCTTCGGTGGCGCCCCGGGAGAGCCGACCGCGCAGGACTGGGCGGACGCGACCGACACCATCAGCTACGAGATCGTCACCCGGGTCGGACCGCGTGTGCCGCGCATCCACCTCGGCGGCCCCGAGGCCTCGGGGGTGGTCTCGGCGTGAGCCCGTCCTCCCGGCGCAACCCAGTCATCGGCATCGCGGCCGCGACGATCGGCGTCGCGGCCGGTGTCGCTGCGGGCATCGCCGCCGATCGCGCGGGCCGGCATCGTGCCGCCATGGCGGCCCTCGAGACGCCCGAGCTGCTCGACATCACGCCCGACGAGGAGCACGTCGTGCTCACCGACGACGGCGTGGCGCTGCACGCCGAGATCGACGTGCCCACGCCTGAGGCCGCAGCCGCGGCTGCCAAGGGGACGACGCGCCGGGGGAAGCCGCAGGAGCTGCCCACTGTCGTGCTGACCCACGGGTACTGCCTCAGCCTCAGGTGCTGGGTCTACCAGCGGCGGGCGCTCAAGGAGGCCGGATACCGCGTCATCAGCTGGGACCAGCGCGGTCACGGCCGATCGGCCCGCGGTGAGCGCGACAGCTATCACATCGACCGCCTCGGGCTCGACCTGCACACGGTCATCGACGAGCTCGCCCCCACGGGTGACCTCGTCCTCGTCGGCCACTCGATGGGTGGGATGACGGTCATGGCGCTCGGCGAGCACGACCCGAAGCTGGTCGCCGACCGCGTCGTGGGGGCGGCCTTCGTGTCGACCAGCCCGGGTGGGCTCACCCTCGCCAACGGCGGGCGCGCCGCGACGCTCGGGCGGATCGTCCTCGAGCGGTTCGGTCCCGGCCTGCTCAACCCACTCAGCGCACGGCCCGAGCTCGTCCTGCGGCTGCGCCGGGTCGGCAGGGACCTCGAGCACTTCCTCGTCGAGCAGAACTCCTTCGCGTCGCCGGTGCCCCGCTCGGTCGTGCGCTACACGGCCGACATCCTGCTGAGCACGCCCCTCGACGTCATCAACGACTACATCCGCACATTCGACGGCTTCGACAAGCGACCCGCCCTGTCCGAGTTCCGCGACGCCGTCGTGCTCGTCTTCAACGGGCGGGACGACGTGGTCACCCCGCCCTCGCACAGCGAGCTCATCGTCGAGGGCATCCCCGGTGCCGACCACATCCTCGTCAACGACGCCGGGCACGTGATCATGCTCGAGCACCCCGACCTGCTCAACCAGCACCTCGTCCAGCTCGTCGACCAGTCGGCCCGCGCGCGTGCCCAGCGCATCGACGTCTCGCGCCAGCCGCGCGTGCGCCGCATCGTGACTGACGTCGCCAAGGGCCGCCGCCAGCGGCGCCTCGAGAAGGAGGCCGACGCGATCGTCCGGGCCGGCCGGCGGTCCGCCGAGTCCCGCGGGGCCTGAGGGTGGAGCGCGAGTTCGTCTGGGCTGACACGCAGGACACGCAAGCCTTCGGCCGACGGCTCGGTGGACTGCTCGAGGGCGGCGACGTGCTCGTGCTCACCGGCGACCTCGGGGCGGGGAAGACGACGCTGACGCAGGGCATCGCCGATGGTCTCGGAGTCCGGGGGCCGATCACGTCGCCGACCTTCGTCATCGCCCGGGTGCACCCGTCGCTGGTCGGCGGTCCGGCGCTCGTGCACGTCGATGCATACCGGCTCGGCAGCTCGCTCGAGCTCGACGACCTCGACCTCGACGCCGACCTCGACGCCAGCGTGACGGTCATCGAGTGGGGGGCCGGCCTGGCCGAGCAGCTCAGCGAGTCGCGGCTGGAGCTGACGATCACGGGTGAGGACGTGCGCAGAGCCCGCATCGTCGGCGTCGGCGCCCGCTGGGACACCGTCCTCACCGCGCTCGCCGCGGCCTGAACGGACGACCCGACCGCTCGGATAGCCTGACCGACGTGCTGCTGCTCGCCATCGACACCTCGACCACCGCAATCAGCGTCGCGCTGCACGACGGCTCCGCGGTCGTCGCCGAGGTCGCGACGCTCGACGCGCGGGCGCACGCCGAGCACCTCGCGCCGAACATCCGTGCCGCGCTCGAGACCGTCTCGGCCAACCCGGGCGAGGTCACCGACGTCGTCGTGGGCATCGGGCCAGGTCCGTTCACCGGCCTGCGGGTCGGCATCGTCACCGGCCGGACGTTCGCCTTCGCCCTCGGCCTCCCGGTGCGCGGTCTGACGAGCCTCGACGCGATGGCCCACGAGGCCTTCCTCGCCGGCCGGCGCGGCGCCCTGCTCGTCGCCACGGACGCCCGGCGCAAGGAGGTGTATGCCGCCCGGTACGTTCTCGACGACACGGGCGCCCGTCGCGTGGCCGACCCCGTCGTGTCCCGCGCGGCCGACCTCCCTGAGCGCCTTCGAACGCTCCCGACGGTGGGGCGCGGGCCGGTGCTCTACCCCGAGAGCCTGCCGGACGGCATACCCCCTCGGGGTGTCGACGGTCCCCGCGCAGGGGAGCCGTGGGCCCCGAGACCGACGCCGCTGGACGTCAGCGCGGGTGCCCTGGCCGACCTGGCCACGCGACGGCTCGCGGGACGTGGAGGCGGGGCCTCTGACAGCGGGCTCCAGCGTGTCGACCCGGGGGACGGGTTCGACGGTCTCGAGCCGCTCTACCTCCGTCGACCCGACGTGGCGCCGGCCGCCCCGAGCCGCAAGTCGACCCTCGGATGAGGGGGCGACGGCCGTGGTGACGGCTGGGGAAGTGAGCCTCCGCGAGCTCGAGTGGACCGATCTCGAGACCCTGGCCGCGCTGGAGCACAGCCTCTTCGCCGACGACGCCTGGTCGGTCGAGACGTGGTGGGCGGAGCTGGCCGGGCGGCCTCGGCGCGACTACGTCGTGGCCGTCGGCCCGGACGGGTCCATCGCCGGGTATGCCGGTCTCGACCTCACCGGCGACGTGGCCGACATCATGACCATCGCCACCGCGCCGGCGCACCAGGGCAAGGGGATCGGACGGCTGCTCCTCGGCGAGCTCGTGCTGCGGGCCCGTCGGCACGGCGCCGAGGCCCTCCTGCTCGAGGTGCGCTCGGACAACACGGCGGCCCGATCCCTTTACGACCACAACGGTTTCGACGTGATCTCGGCGCGTCGCCGCTACTACCAGCCGGGTGACGTCGACGCTCTCGTGATGCGTCGCCTGCTCGCGAAGGAGGACCATGCCTGACGAGCCGCTCGTGCTCGGCATCGAGACGTCGTGCGACGAGACCGGTGTCGGCATCGTGCGAGGCGAGACCCTCCTCGTCGACAGCGTCGCGAGCAGCGTCGACGAGCACGCCCGGTTCGGCGGCGTCGTGCCAGAGGTCGCCAGCCGCGCGCACCTCGAGGCGATGGTGCCGACGATCGAGCGTGCCTGCCGCGACGCCGGGGTCGCCCTGCGCGATCTCGACGCGATCGCCGTCACGTCGGGCCCGGGCCTCGCCGGGGCGCTGCTCGTCGGCGTGGCCTCGGCGAAGGCGCTGGCGCTGGCCCTCGGCAAGCCGATCTACGGCGTCAACCACCTCGCCTCGCACGTCGCCGTCGACATCGTCGAGCACGGACCGCTGCCCGAGCCGACCATGGCGATGCTCGTCTCCGGTGGGCACTCGTCCCTGCTGCTCGTGCCCGACGTGACGCACGACGTCCGGTCGCTCGGCGCGACGATGGACGACGCAGCGGGGGAGGCCTTCGACAAGGTGGCACGGGTGCTCGGGCTGCCCTTCCCCGGCGGCCCACACATCGATCGCGCTGCGCGAGAAGGGAACCGGGTCGCGATCGACTTTCCGCGGGGGCTGACCACCGGTCGTGATCTCGAGCGGCACCGGTTCGACTTCTCCTTCTCCGGGCTCAAGACTGCGGTCGCCAGGTGGGTCGAGCTGCGCCACCGTTCGGGGGAGCCGGTGCCCGTGGCTGATGTCGCGGCGAGCTTCCAGGAGGCGGTCGTCGACGTGCTGACGCGCAAGGCCTTGATGGCCTGCAAGGAGCACGACGTCGACCACCTGCTCATCGGCGGCGGCGTGGCGGCGAACTCCCGGCTGCGGGCCCTGGCCGAGCAGCGCTGCGAGAAGGCGGGCGTCACGCTCCGGGTGCCGCGGCCGGGTCTGTGCACGGACAACGGTGCGATGGTCGCCGCCCTCGGGGCCCAGATGGTCGCCAAGGGCCGCGAGCCGAGCGACCTCGGCCTCCCGACCGACTCGTCCATGCCGGTCACGCTGGTCCAGGCCTGACCCCCGACAACCCGACCATCCTCCGAGCCCCCCCGCCACACCACATCGGGGCCGCGGCGCCCGTGTGGGTGGTCACGAGCAGGCATACCCCTCCACTTGGGGGCCGCGGCGCCCGTGTGGGTGGTCACGAGCAGGCATACCCCTCCACTTGGGGGCCGCGGCGCCCGTGCGGACCC
This sequence comes from Monashia sp. NPDC004114, assembly GCF_053603855.1. Lineage (NCBI taxonomy): Bacteria > Bacillati > Actinomycetota > Actinomycetes > Micrococcales > Intrasporangiaceae > Intrasporangium > Monashia sp. NPDC004114. Next base: position 15,861 of record NZ_JBSGGK010000034.1, read on the forward strand.
CAGGAGGTCTTCGGCGCGCAAGGTCGCCCGGGCGCAGTTCGGGCGCCAGGTCAGCAGTGGGCGAGGCCCATCTGGAGCTTGAGGCCGACCACGCGGGTGACCGCCGCCTGGACCTTGGCTGCGAACGCCGGGTCGGACCGCATGGCCTGGGTCAGCGCGTCGTGCATCGCGGGCACGGTCGAGGGCCGCGCGGTGAGGATGATGTCTCCACCTGCCCGCACGAACCGGGTCGCGCGCTGACCGACCGGGACGTCGGCGACGGCCTCGGCCGCCCCGACATCGTCCGTGACGACGACGCCGTCGTAGGACAGCCGGTCACGCAGCAGGTCCGTGATGACGCGCTTGGAGAAGACGGCGTTGGTGCCGGGGTCGATCCGGCTGTAGATCGCCGAGCCCACCATGACCATCTCGACCCCGTCCTGGATACCGGTGCGGAACGGCTCGAGGTAGTCGCTGTCCATGGTCGTGACACGGTCGGTGATCCCGGTCGAGGTGACGTCGGTGTTGCCGGTGATCCGGCCGAGGCCTGGGAAGTGCTTGACAGTGGAGGCGATGCCACCGGCGCGCATGCCGGCGATGAAGGCGCTCACCATCGCGGAGTTGCGGTCCGGGTCGCTGGAGAAGTTGCGGAAGTAGCGCCCGATCGGCTGGTTGGCCGTGCCGATCGACGCCGGGACGGTGTCCGCGACCGGGGCGAGGTTGACGTTGATGCCGGCCCGGCGAAGCTCTCCGGCCCAGATCGTGGCGTCGGCGGTGAGTGCGCTCGGACCCTCGGCGTTCTGCCGCCGCGCGGAGGGCATGTCGCTGAAGCCGGCCCCTTGGAGCTGCTGCACCGCGCCGCCCTCCTGGTCTGCCGCGAGCAGCAGTCCCAGGCCGGCGGTCGCCTTGTCGGACGCGAGCCCCGCGAGGTGGTGGGTCGTCGCACGCACGGACGCCGCCCCGTCGTGCCAGCCGCCGAGCAGGATGATGCCGCCGAGGTGCCGGCTCGTCACGAGCGAGTCGAGGCTTCCGCGCGCGGCCCCGTGGTCGAGACCGACCATGATCAGCTGTCCGGCGCGCTCGCCGGCGCTCATGCCGTCGACGATCCGGGTCGCGCACGAGACCGGCGTGACGGGCGCCGTCGTCGCTGGAGGGGGCGTACTGGTCGACGTGTGCGGCGCTGCGGACGAGGGCGGGACGGTGGGGACGGTCGAGGACGTCGGTCCGCCGGCGCTCGTGCTGCCGGGCACGGACGAGCTCGACGCGCCGGCCTCGGGCGGGGTGGACGAGCAGGCTGCCGCGAGCATCGTCAACCCCACGACGACCACGGCCGGCCAGAGGCGGCTGGGTCGACGACGGCGCGGGCGACGTTGATGCACAGGCACGTTACGACCCTAACCCGATCTGCTGGGAGCACCTGACCCATCGCTGACGGCGGGCTGGGAGGGGCCGCCGGGAGTGGGGGCGCGATACGTTGCGGACGTGACCACTCAGATCCCCATCGTGCTCGACGTCGACACGGGCGTCGACGACGCCTGTGCCCTCCTGTTCGCCGCCCTTCACCCGGCGCTGGACCTGCGTGCCGTGTCGTGCGTCGGCGGCAATGCGCCCGTCGACGACGTGGTGCGCAACACGCTGCTGACCCTCGAGGTGGCCGGACGTGCCGATGTGCCGGTGGCCCGGGGCGCCGAGCGCCCGCTCCTGGAGCCGCCCTTCCATGCCCGTCACGTGCACGGTGACGACGGGATGGGCGACCTCGGCTGGCCGGCGCCGTCCCTCACGCCAGACCCGCGCCACGCGGTCGAGATGCTCCGCGACGTATGCCGTCAGGCCGCTACCGACGGCCGCCCGGTCACGCTCGTGCCCCTCGCGCCGCTGACCAACATCGCACTCCTGCTCCGGACGTATCCCGATGTGGCACAAGGGATCTCGGAGATCATCTTCATGGGCGGAGCGGCCAACGTCGGGAATGCGACGGCCTCCGCGGAGTTCAACGTCTTCCACGACCCGGAGTCCGCGGCGATCGCGCTCGACGCTGCCGCGGATCTCGGCATCGAGGTCACGATGTACGGCCTCGACGTCTTCTACGGCCCGACGGTCAGCTCCGAGCAGGCCGCCGAGCTCGTCGCGGTCGGCGGCCGCCGACCGGCCGAGCTCGGCGGGCGCCTCATGGACTTCCAGCGAAAGCGCCTCGACGGTGAGGTCGCCTCGATCGGTGACGCGGGTGCCGTGTGTGCGGTCGTGGACCGGGACGCGCTCACCTGCGAGACGCTCCCGATCCGTGTGGAGCTCGCCGGCACCTGGTCGCGCGGACGCACGATCGTGGACCGTCGCGACTGGCGGGGGGCGATCAAGCACGACCCGCACGGCGAGGCGCCCGTCCGGATCCACGTCGCGCTCCAGGTCGACGGCGAGCGCTACTCGAGGCTCTGGCGGGACACGCTCCTCGGCCGTCTCGGGGACGACTCGCCGGTCGAGACCCGCTGATGGGCCGGGTCATCGTCGTCGGGTCGCTCAACGTCGACGTCGTGACGCGCGTCGAGCGGCACCCCCTTCCTGGTGAGACCGTCCTCGGGCAGCCTGGTGGTCGGTTCGCGGGCGGCAAGGGCGGCAACCAGGCGATGGCGGCTCGACGCGACGGCGCCGACGTGACGATGGTCGCGAGTGTCGGGCAGGACGAACCGGGCGCGGCGTACGTGGCCCGCCTCGAGGCCGCCGGCGTCGGCGTGCGTGCCGCCCGCGAGGACGCACTCCCGACCGGGACGGCGCTGATCACCGTCGACCAGGCGGGGGAGAACTCGATCATCGTTGTCGCCGGCGCCAACGCCGCCCTCGACCCGGTCCCCCGGCACCTCGGCGCCGGACCAGGCGACGTCGTCCTCTTCTCGCTCGAGGTGCCCCTCACCACCGTCGCCGAGGCGGCGCGGGCGGCTCACGAGGCCGGCGCGCGCGTCGTGCTCAACCTGGCGCCGTATGCGGCCCTGCCGCACGACGTGATCGCGCTCGCCGACCCCGTCGTCGTCAACGAGTCCGAGATGAAGCTGCTCGCCGACTCGGATCTCGTGCCCACGTCCCTGCTGGTGACGTTCGGGGGCGCGGGGGCCAGCTGGGACGGGGAGCGGGTCTACGGCATACCCGTGCCGGACGCCGAGATCGGCGACACCGTGGGTGCCGGTGACGCCTTCTGCGGCGCGCTCGCGGCCGCCCTCGCAGCGGGCGCGGACCGCCGCACGGCGCTCGCCGCAGCCAATGCGGCCGGCGCTGCCGCCGTCCGCTGGACCGGAGCCCAGCCCGACGCCGCGCTCTGACCGGCCCCCACCGAACTCGGCGTTCTCTCGCGCGCCGCGGTCGGTGCCGAGGAGGGTGGTGGGCTGCTGAGGTCAAGTAGGGGTGACGACGAGCGCGACCTGGGTCGCCCCGGCGCGGGTGACCACCAGCGTCGCCTCCGAGCCACCCTTGCCGCGGCCGGTCATCTTGAGCTGTCTTCGCAGCGCGTCCGGGTCGACCGTGACGCCGCGCTTCTTGACCGTCACGCGGTCGTACCCGTGGTCGCGCAGCCATCGGGCGAGGCGCTTGGTCGAGAACGGCATCGCCTCGACGATGCGGAAGCGCCGCGCCCACGGGAGGTCGTATGCCGCCCCGCTCGTGACGTAGCCGACCCCGGCCGCCAGCTCGGCACCGTCGACCGCGGACACGAGCGCGCCGGTGAGGCCGGCGCGGACCACGGCCCGGTCGGGCTCGTAGAGCCACTCGGCCAGCTCGTGGACCGACGCCAGGCCTGGCTGCCCGTCCGCGACCTCTGCCTCGCCCTGGGTGACGACGCTCGTCTGGGCCTCGGTGCAGACCGCGGCCGTGCGCCCGGCCGTGGTGGCGAGCGGGCCCCACCAGATCGCGCACTCGAGCACCTCGCCGTGCCAGGACGTCCACTGGGCCTCAGCGCCCGGCGGGATCGCACCGTGGGGGAAGGACGGCGAGAGCTTGGCGCCGGTGGCGGCGACCTGGTCGGCATAGGTGAGCACCTCGGGCCACGACGGCGAGATCGCGTCGAGCGAGAACACGCGCTTGGTGCGGCCGTGGATGTCGGCGACGCCGGTCACCCGCCGCGCGGGGTCGAGCCACAGGCCCAGGTGGCGCCGTCCCTCTCCCTCGGGGAGCCGCACGTCCTCGGCGCGTGCGTGGGTGACGCGTGCCGAGGGCCAGTGACGGAGGTTCACCGCGGCGATCCGCGCCGTCGCCTCGTCGGCGTCCACGCCCCGCACGGTGAGGTCCAGCCCGGCGAACGCCATGGCGTCGGCGCCGAGCCCGCAGCCGAGGTCGTAGACCTCGCGGACCCCGGCCGCGGCGTACCGGTGTGCGTGGCGGGCGGCGATGGCCAGGCGGGTCGACTGCTCGAGGCCGTCGGCGGTGAAGAGCATCCCGTCGGCGAACTGGCCGAACTTCTCGGCGCCGCGGGCCCGCAGCCGCGACTGCGTCATCGCGGCGGCGACGAGGTCGGGTGCGTAGCCAGCGTCGCGGAGCCGCCCCTGGAGCTGGAGCGAGGTCGCCTGGTCGTACGGTGGCAGGGACTGCAGCAGCGCCCAGCCCTCGCCTGTGGCCAGGCGGTCGACCATCGCGGCGTCCATGCGCCCATCCTGCCAAGTGGGCGCCGAAGGCCAAATCTGGCACTCGACTTGACCGAGTGCTAACGGCATACCTAGATTTCTTCTTGTTGGCACTCTCACCTCGAAAGTGCCAGCGCCCTCTTCAGGGCGGTCGACCCCCGCGACGGCGGCCAGCCACGAAGAGCCCTACGTCCGTAGTCACCGGAAGTCACCCCGACTGTCCCGAAGGGAAGGTCACCACCGTGTCGGTTTCCATCAAGCCGCTCGAAGACCGCATCGTCGTCAAGTCCCTCGAGGCCGAGCAGACCACCGCGTCCGGCCTCGTCATCCCCGACACCGCCAAGGAGAAGCCGCAGGAGGGCGAGGTCCTCGCTGTCGGCCCCGGCCGCTGGAACGAGGACGGCGACGAGCGCGTGCCGCTCGACATCAAGGTCGGCGACAAGGTCATCTACAGCAAGTACGGCGGCACCGAGGTCAAGTACGGCGGCGAGGAGTTCCTGATCCTCTCCGCGCGCGACGTTCTCGCGATCGTCGGCTGACCCCTGTCACCCCGTATGCCGTGAACGCACCCCGGTGGGCCCCGTCGGGGTTTCGCCGGGGTGCGTCTGCTTAAGCCACAACGCAATTCGCTGATCCGCTCAATCCACGAGCAGAAGGAACACCATGGCCAAGATGCTGGAGTTCGACGACTCCGCCCGCAAGTCGCTGGAGCGAGGCGTCGACGCGCTCGCCAACGCCGTCAAGGTGACGCTCGGCCCCAAGGGCCGCAACGTCGTCATCGACAAGAAGTGGGGCGCCCCCACGATCACGAACGACGGCGTGACCATCGCTCGTGAGATCGAGCTGGAGGACGCCTACGAGAACCTCGGCGCGCAGCTCGCCAAGGAGGTCGCCACCAAGACCAACGACGTCGCCGGCGACGGCACGACGACCGCGACCGTGCTCGCCCAGGCGATGGTCAAGGAAGGCCTGCGCAACGTCGCGGCCGGTGCCGCCCCCGCCGCGCTCAAGCGCGGCATGGACAAGGCCGTCACCGCCGTCAACGACGAGCTGCTGCGCAACGCTCGCGACGTCGAGGGCAAGGACGAGATCGCCTCGGTCGCCACCCTCTCGGCTCAGGACGCCACCCTCGGCGGTCTCATCGGCGAGGCGTTCGACAAGGTCGGCAAGGACGGCGTCATCACGGTCGAGGAGTCCTCGACCACCGCCACCGAGCTCGAGTTCACCGAGGGCATGCAGTTCGACAAGGGCTACCTGTCGGCCTACTTCGTCACCGACACCGAGCGCATGGAGACGATCCTCGAGGACGCCTACGTCCTGATCAACCAGGGCAAGATCAGCTCGGTCGCCGAGGTGCTCCCGGTGCTCGAGAAGGTTGTCCAGTCGGGCAAGCCGCTGCTCATCATCGCCGAGGACGTCGAGGGCGAGGCCCTGTCCACGCTCGTCGTCAACAAGATCCGCGGCACGTTCAACGTCGCCGCGGTCAAGGCGCCCGGCTTCGGCGACCGCCGCAAGGCGATGCTCCAGGACATCGCCGTGCTCACCGGCGGCCAGGTCATCGCCGAGGAGGTCGGCCTCAAGCTCGACCAGGCCGACCTGACCGTGCTCGGCCAGGCCCGTCGCGTCGTGCTGACCAAGGACGCCACGACGATCATCGACGGCGCGGGCGACCAGTCCGAGGTCGCAGGCCGCGTCAACCAGATCAAGGCCGAGATCGAGCGCACCGACTCCGACTGGGACCGCGAGAAGCTCCAGGAGCGTCTCGCCAAGCTGGCCGGCGGCGTCTGCGTCATCAAGGTCGGCGCGCACACCGAGGTGGAGCTCAAGGAGAAGAAGCACCGCATCGAGGACGCCATCTCGGCCACGCGCGCCGCGATCGAGGAGGGCATCGTCGCCGGCGGCGGCACAGCGCTCATCCACGCGGCCACGGTCATCGACGGTCTCGACCTGACGGGTGACGAGGCCACCGGTGCCTCGATCGTCCGCAAGGCCGTCCAGGAGCCGCTGCGCTGGATCGCCGAGAACGCCGGCCTCCAGGGCTACGTCGTCACCTCCAAGGTCGCCGAGCTCCCGCTCGGCCAGGGCCTCAACGCGGCGACGGGCGAGTACGGCGACCTCGTGGGCGCCGGCGTCATCGACCCGGTCAAGGTGACCCGCTCGGCCCTGCGCAACGCCGAGTCGATCGCCTCGATGATCCTGACGACCGACACGCTCGTCGTGGACAAGCCGGAGGAGGAGCCCGAGGCCGGCGGCCACGGGCACGGCCACGGCCACTGAGCCGGCCGGCATACCTCTAGCAGCAGCGAGGACCGCTCCCCCGAACGGGAGCGGTCCTCGCTCGCGTCTCGGCGTCCGTGACCCCGTCACAGCTCACGGTCGGCCGAGGGCCCTTGAGGCTCAGCCGGAGGTCAGGAGGCCTCCTGGATGTCGCCGAGGAGCAGCTCACGCTCGGCCTCGGTGAGGCCACCCCAGACGCCGTAGGGCTCACGCACCTCCAGGGCATGGGAGCGGCACTCGGTGACGACGGGACAGCCGGCGCAGACCGCCTTGGCCTCCGCGTCGCGGTTGCGCCGGCGGGGCCCGCGCTCGCCCTCCGGGTGGAAGAAGACCTCCGGGCTGACGCCTCGGCAGGCTCCGTCCAGCTGCCACTCCCACAGGTCGGCGACGGGGCCGGGGAGGCGGGTGATCTCTGCCATGAGCTCGTCTTTCAGATGGGGCGGGTGGTCCGCCGTTCGTCCTTCAGGCCCCGGCTCGCGTGATCTTCTTCGGGAGGGGTCTGCGGAATTGACGCTAACCGGACGATCCACCACGGATAAAGAGCGGAATCTTCAAGACTTGTTCAAGAATTCCCATGTGGATGGCATGCTCGGTCCAGGACGGTTCGGGTGCCTTTGGGGCCCGCAGGCGGCCTGCACGCACTAGCATGATCGACTTGTGGGAGCGCCAGCGGCGGCGCGAACGTGACGCCGGCAGTCCAAACGGGAGTTCGGGGGGCGAGAGCTCAGATGGGTCCTGGTTGGTCCAGTCCCGCCTCCGTAACGCACGGGGGTGTGAGCGCGATGGAGCGGGTGGACGCTCCATCGCTGCGTGAGCTGGCGGCGGCTGCTACGCGCGACACCCATGCGCGTGACGCGTTGCTGGTGCGCATCAGGGACATGGCCCTGAGGTACTCCCGCGTCCGGCTCGGTCGTTTCGGCGCCGAGGACACTGCCCAGGACGTCGCTCAGGAGGTGTGCATGGCTGTCATGACGGCCTTGCCGACCTATGAGGAGCGCGGCCTGCCCTTCGAGGCCTTCGTCTACACCATCACCTCCCGCAAGCTCGCCGACGCCCAGCGCGCCGCGATGCGGGGCCCCGCGCCGGTGGAGACCATCCCGGACGGACCCGACGACAGCCCGTCACCCGAGTCGGTCGCGGTCATGCGCGACGAGGCCGCGGCCGCGATGTCGCTCATGCAGCAGCTGCCGTCGCAGCAGCGCGAGATCCTCACGCTCCGGGTGGCCGTCGGCATGTCGACCGACGAGACGGCTGCGGCCCTCGGGATGTCTCCGGGTGCGGTCCGGGTCGCCCAGCACCGTGCCCTGACCAAGCTGCGCGCCATGATCGCCGCCGTCGAGGCAGGTGTCGTCGCATGACCGACCTGTTCCCGATGAGCGACCTCGCCGCCGACGACCTGCTGCTCGACCACCTCGCTGCCCGTCGGGACGCCGGTGGCGAGCCCGTCGCCGTCCTGCTCAGCGCGCTCGCCGCCAACGCCGACACCCCGCTGCCGGCCCACACGGGACGCCGGAAGGTGGGACGGAAGCACCGCTACGTCGGCGCGTTCGCGGCGCTGGCGGTTGCCGCATCCGGCGCCGGTGTCGCCGCTGCGGTCACGCTGCCCTCACGTGGGCTCAGCCCGGCCGACCGGGCCCGCATCGAGCAGAAGATGGAGCAGAGCGCGCACAGCGACGCCCCGAGCGGGCTGCTGACCCGGCTCGGCCTGCCGCAGACCTCCGGCACGACCGAGGCGCGCGGCCTCGTGCTCTACCGCCAGCCCGACGGCACGATCGTGCTGCTGCCTGCCTCCGTCGTCGCAGCCGCGGAAGCGTCCGGCGGCCTTGCCGTCGCGCTCGGCGGCGCCTCCGACGGCGTCGCCCAGGGTGGCGCTGCCGGGGTGACCGGCAACAACGGCAACGCCTGGGGAGCGACCCAGGGCGGCAACTCCGACGGCAATGCGAACGCCGGCTCGCAGGGTGGCGACACGCCGACCAGCACCCCGACCGGGACCGCGACCGACCCGGGCAGCGGCGACGGCGACGGCGACAGCCAAGGTGGGCAGGGCACCACCAAGGACAAGAACGTCGTACCCCCTACCGGCACCCCGACCCCCACACCGACCCCGACCCCCACAGCAACCGGCACACCGACCGCCAGCGGGCGTCCGCTCCTCGCGCCGACACCCCCTCCGCCGCCGACTGACCGCGTTGCGAAAAGCCCCACCGCGCCGACGACCCCGCCCTCCACGCCGTAGCCAGACCGCGGCGCCGTCCAGAGGCACTCGGCAGAGCCCTTAGAATTGGGCAATGAGTCTCGGATCGTCAGATGTGCCCGCCGCTTTCGCCACGATGGGTCTGACGTACGACGATGTCCTGCTCCTTCCGGGGTACAGCGACCTCGCGCCGGCCGACATCGACACCACGACTCGCCTGACGCGGGAGCTGTCGATCCGCAGCCCGCTGGTGTCCGCGGCGATGGACACGGTCACCGAGGCGCGCATGGCGATCGCGATGGCTCGCCAGGGCGGGCTCGGGGTGCTGCACCGCAACCTGTCGATCGCCGACCAGGCCTACCAGGTCGACCTCGTCAAGCGCACCCAGACCGGCATGATCTCCAACCCGATCACGATCGGCCCCGACGCCACGCTCGAGGACCTCGACCAGCGCTGTGGTGAGTACCGCGTCTCGGGCCTGCCCGTCGTCGACGGCGACAAGCTGCTCATCGGCATCATCACCAACCGCGACCTGCGGTTCACGCCGGTCGCCGAGTGGGCGACCACGCTCGTGCGCGACGTGATGACCCCGATGCCGCTCATCACCGGTCACGAGGGCATCAGCCGCGAGGACGCGACGACCCTGCTGCGCCAGCACAAGCGCGAGCGGCTGCCGCTCGTCGACGACCAGGGCCACCTCGCCGGCCTGATCACGGTCAAAGACTTCGTCAAGAGCGAGCAGTTCCCCGACGCGAGCAAGGACGACGCCGGCCGGCTCATGGTCGGCGCGGCGATCGGCTACTTCGGCGACGCCTGGGAGCGGGCGACCACCCTCATCGAGGCCGGCGTCGACGTGCTCGTCGCCGACACCGCCCACGGCCACGTGCGCCTCCTCATCGAGATGGTCCAGCGCCTCAAGAACGACCCGGCGACCCGTCATGTCCAGGTGATCGGTGGCAACGTCGCCACGCGCGAGGGCGCCCAGGCGTTCGTCGACGCCGGTGCCGATGCCGTCAAGGTCGGCGTCGGTCCCGGCTCGATCTGCACGACGCGCATCGTCACGGGTGTCGGGGCGCCGCAGATCACGGCGGTGCACGCCGCGGCCCAGGCGTGCAAACCGGCCGGTGTGCCGGTCATCGCCGACGGCGGGCTGCAGTACTCCGGTGACATCGCGAAGGCGATCGTCGCGGGCGCCGACTCGGTCATGATCGGCTCGCTCCTGGCCGGCTGCGAGGAGAGCCCCGGCGACCTCATCTTCGTCAACGGCAAGCAGTTCAAGAGCTACCGCGGCATGGGCTCGCTCGCCGCGATGAGCTCGCGCGGCAAGAAGTCGTACTCCAAGGACCGCTACTTCCAGGCCGAGGTCGACTCCGACGACAAGATCGTGCCCGAGGGCATCGAGGGCCGCGTCGCGTACCGCGGTCCGCTGTCGGCGGTCGCCCACCAGATGGTCGGTGGCCTGCGCCAGTCGATGTTCTACGTCGGCGCGCGCACCATCCCGGAGCTGCAGGACAAGGGCCAGTTCGTGCGAATCACCTCGGCCTCGCTCAAGGAGAGCCACCCGCACGACATCCAGGGCATCGCGGACGCGCCCAACTACTCCGTCTCCGGCTGAGCTCGGACGCCGCACCGCTTCGCAGCACACGGACGTATGCCGTCCGGCTGGGACCCAGCCGGACGGCATACGTCGTCTCGGGTGATGACCGGCCGGTGGCCGCGTCACGGGATCAGGTCAGGGGCGTGGCCGCCTGGACGAACTCGTTGGTGAACGTCTTCGTCAGGTCGATCGACTTGCCCTGCACCTTGGGGTTGAACTCGCCGAGCACGGCGAGGCAGGTCTGCGGGCCGTCGGCCGGCATGATCCCGGTCGGGTTGAAGATGCCCTTCTCGCTGTCGAGCGCCGCGACGTAGGCGTCCTTGCCGACGCCCTTGTAGTAGTCGGCGGGCATCTTGTCGGCGATCTCTGCGCCGCTGTGCGACTGGATCCACGAGAGCGTCGCGACATACGCGTTGACGAGCTTCTGCACGGTCGGCTTGTTGGCATCGACCCACTCGGTGGGCATGTAGAGCGAGGTCGCGGGGTAGGTGCCGCCGAGCGCGGCCTTGGAGCCCGCGGCCGTGCGCATGTCGAGCAGGATGAACGCGGTGCCGTCGGACAGGGCCTTGGACACGGTCGGCTCGGTCGTCATGCCGCAGGCGATGGCCTTCTGCTTCATCGCGGCGATGAAGGTCTGTCCGGCGCCGACGCCGCGGCGGGTCTCCTGCGTCGGGTCGACGCCGTTCTTCTTGCTGAGGTACTGGGTGAGGAAGTCGGTGGACGAGCCCGTGTCGGTGATGCCGAGTGCCTGACCCTTGAAGTCGGCCGGGCTCTTGATCGTGCCCTTGAGGTCGCTGCGGCAGAGCTCGACCTCCCCGGGGATCTGCAGCATCGAGACGACCGCCTCGGACGACTTGCCCTGCGCCTGGAGCGCGATGTTGTGGTCGTAGAAGCCGCCGACGCCCTGGACCTGACCGGCCAGCATGTTCTGCGTGGCGTCGCCGCCGGCCGGCTCGTCGACGAGGTTGACGTTGACGCCGGCCTTGTCGTAGTAGCCGAGCTGCTTGGCGAGCATGAACGGCAGGTAGATCTGCTTGCTCATGCCGCCGACCATGATGGTCACGGTGGGGGCCGAGGCGCCGGCTCCGCCGCCGGACGAGGTCGCGCCTGAGGCGTTGTTCGCGCAGGCCGCCATCGTGGACGCGGCGAGCAGGGCGGCGCCGATGGCGCCGATTCGCTTGGTGTTCAAGGGAACTCTCCTTTGAGTGGTGGTGCTCTGGTTCAGTGACATGGGTGGGGGAGCCGTGCGGCTCGGAGGGCGTATGCCGTCCGGTTACTCGTGCGCGCCTCCTTCGTGGCTCTGCGGTGGCCGCCACCGGAGCAGACGCCGCTCCAGGAGGGAGATGAGGCCCTCAGCCGTCAGGGCGATCGCCGCGACCAGGACCATTCCGGCGAGGACGCCGTTCATGTCGAAGTTGTTCTGAGACGTCCGGATCAGCAGGCCCAGGCCCTCGTTCGCGCCGAGGATCTCCCCGACGAGGGCGCCGATGAGGGCGAAGCCGAAGCTGATGTGCAGGCTCGCGAGGATCCACGTGAACGCCGACGGCAGGACGACGTCACGGGTGACCTGCCAGCGGGAGGCCCCGAGCAGCCTGGCGTTCGCGACGAGGTTGCGGTCGACCTCACGGCTGCCCTGGAAGGCGTTGAAGAAGACGCCGAAGAAGACCAGGACCACAGCGAGGATGACCTTGGACTGGATCCCGAAGCCGAACGCGACGGTGAAGATCGAGCCCAGGATGATGCGGGGGATCGAGTTGGCCGCCTTGAGGAACGGCGCGAAGATCTCCGAAAGGACCTGGATCCGGCCGAGGGCGATGCCGAGGACGATGCCGAGGGCGGCGCCGATGACGAACCCGAGCACGGCCTCCTCGAGGGTGACCATGATCTGGGCGCCGAGCGAGCCCTGCGGGGTGCCGACGGTCACCCAGCCGACGAGGGTGTCCCAGACCCCGCCGGGCGCGCCCCAGAAGAAGGAGTCGACGACCTTGGCGTTGACGCACAGCTGCCAGGCGACGACGAGCACGACGACGATCCCGAGCCGCACGCCGGCGAGGCGAACCCGACGGGCCCGACGGGCAGCCCTCGGGTCGCGCGCCGGGGGCTCCGCCGAGGCCGGTGCCGTATGCCGCTCGGCGGGGTTCGTGACGTCCGTGCCCACGGCTCCGGGCGCGGTGCTGCGGTTCGTGGCGGTGCCGGGGGTGGACATGTCGATCATGAGGCCACCTCCGCCAGTCGGGTCGTCCGGGCGTGGGCCTCGGCGACCTCGGCACGCAGCGCCGACCAGATCTGCTCGTAGATCTGGGTGAAGCGGCGCTCGAACCGGATCTCCTGGACCACCCGCGGGCGCGGCAGGTCGATCTCGAACTCCGCCTTCACCGTGCCGGGACCGGCGGTGATGACCACGACCTTGTCCGCGAGGGCGATGGCCTCCTCGAGGTCGTGCGTCACGAACACGACGGCCGGCCGGGTCTGGTCCCACAGCTGGAGCAGCTCGGTCGACATGATCGCCCTCGTCTGCACGTCGAGTGCACTGAACGGCTCGTCCATGAGCAGGATCCGGGGCTGGTTGATCAGGGTCTGTGCGAGTGCGACCCGCTTGCGCATCCCCCCGGAGAGTTGGTGCGGGTAGCGGTCTTCGAAGCCGCTGAGGCCGACCCGGCGCAGCCAGTCCCGAGCGAGGCCGGCGGCCTCCGCGCGCTTCTGCCCGCGGTAGATGGGGCCTGCTGCGACGTTGTCGAGGACGTTGCGCCAGGGGAACACCGCATCCTGCTGGAACACGAAGCCGGTACCGGTGTCGATGCCGCGCACGGGCCGGCCGTGCACCAGGGCCTCGCCCTTGGTCGGCCGCTCGAGTCCGGACACCAGCGTGAGCGTGGTGGACTTGCCGCAGCCGGTCGGGCCGACGACGGCGCAGAACTGGCCCTCCTCGACGGTCAGGCTGAGGTCCTTGATCGCGGTGTAGGTGCCGCCCCCGGACGTGGGGAAGGTCTTGGTGACTTGTCGTAGCTCGATGGCCGCCATGGCCCGAACCCCTTTCTCCTCGTTGAGTTGCGTCACCGTAGGAGCGGGGGAGGGCGCTGCTGAAGCCTTGTGAGCATTGGGCGTGATAGCCGCGTTACCTGTGGTTTTGTGCGTTCTGCTCAGTCATGCTTGAGCCGAGTTCCGCACTGGTGAGGAGTTGCATGCCGAGGTTTGGCAGGACGCTGGCGTCCCGGATCCTCGTCGCCGTGCTCGGCATCGTCGTGGTGACGATGGCCGTCGGCTTCGGCTTCTACACGCGGCTGACCGGACGGGCCGCCGACCAGCATGCGATCGACCAGGCGACCAACGTCGCAGTCACCCTCGGCCGGATGCCCGAGGTGGCCGCGGCCGTGCAGGCCGGCGACCCGACCCACCTGCTGCCACGCCTCGGCGAGCAGGTCCGGGACGCGACCAAGGCCTCGTACGTCGTCATCATCGACCGCACCGGCACGCGCTACTCGCACCCCAACGCGGCCCTCATCGGCGAGCGCATCGAGGAGCCGGTCGTGGCGCTCGACGGCCAGGTGCACACCGGCATCGACGAGGGCAGCCTCGGGCGGTCCGCGAACTCCCGTGCCCCGATCGTCGACCCGAACGGACGGCCCGTGGGGGAGGTGTCGGTCGGGATCCTCGAGTCGGAGGTCGGTCTGCGCGTCTCCGCCGAGGTGGCCGACATCGCGCTCTACAGCCTCATCGCGCTCGGGCTCGGCGTGCTCGCCGCGGTCCTGCTCGCCCGGGCCATCAAGCGGGTCACCTTCGGCGTGGAGCCGTCCGAGATCGTCGCCCTCATGCAGGAGCGCGAGGCGATGCTTCACGGGATCCGTGAGGGTGTGCTCGCGGTCGACGGCGCGGGGGAGATCAACGTGCTCAACGACGAGGCGCGCCGTCTGCTCGCCCTCGAGTCGGCCCGGCTCGGCCAGCACGTGGAAGACGTCATGCCCGACGGCCGGCTGCGCCGGATCGTCACCGGTGAGGTCGAGGGCAGCGACCTCGTCGCCGTCACCGACGAGCACCTGCTCGTGCTCAACCGGATGCCCGTCATCGTCGGCGGCCGCAACGCCGGCTGGGTCGTCACCATCCGTGACCGCACCGAGCTCGAAGCCCTGCTGCGCCAGCTCGACTCCGTCGAGGGTCTGACCACGGCGCTCCGGGCCCAAGAGCATGAGTTCTCCAACCGGCTGCACGTGCTCTCGGTCCTTCTCGAGATCGGCGAGGTCGAAGAGGCTGCCCGCTACAGCCAGCAGCTCTGGCAGGAGACCTCCCTGGCCAGCGAGGAGATCCGGTCGCGGGTCGGGGCACCGGTCGTCGCAGCGCTGCTGCTCGCCAAGTCCACGGTCGCGGCCGAGCGCGACGTCGTCCTGCTGCTCGACCCGTCCAGCAGGCTGGCGGCGGGCGACGTCCAGGACCTGCCGCTCGTCACCGTGCTCGGCAACCTCATCGACAACGCCGTCGACGCGGTCGCCGACGACCCGCGCGCAGCGGGGAAGCACCCCCGTGGCACCGTCACGGTCGCGCTCAACCGGCGAGACGGCATACTCAGCCTCTCGGTCGCCGACACGGGGCCAGGCATCGAAGCGGACCGCATCGACGACGTCTTCGTCGACGGCTATTCGACCAAGGGTCCCCGTGGCGCGATGCGCCGCGGGGTCGGCCTCGCGCTCGTGCACCGGCTGGTCACCCGGTCCGGCGGCACGATCACGGCGTCGTCGCCGGACGGGGCCCGCTTCGAGGTCAGCCTCCCGCTCCGGGTGGGCGAACGGGTAGGTGAGATGTCATGATCCGGGTCCTCGTCGTCGACGACGACTACCACGTGGCCCGCGCGCACGCGCTGAGCATCGCCCGCGTCGACGGCTTCACCGCCGTCGGCGAGGCGCACACCGGCGAGGAGGCGCAGCGCCTCGTCGGGGAGCTCGAGCCGGACCTCGTGCTGCTCGACATGTACCTGCCCGACTTCAGCGGGCTCGACCTCGTCCGCCGCCTCGCGGCCAACGGGCACCGGGTGCCCGACTTCCTGCTCGTGACCGCCGCACGCGACCTCGAGTCGGTGCGTGCGGCGATGCAGCTCGGGGCGTTCTACTACCTCGTCAAGCCGTTCACCTTCGCCGCGCTCCGCGAGCAGCTGGAGGCGTATCGGGCCTGGACCGAGCGGCTGCGCAAGGCACCGAGCAGTGAGGGCGATGTCGACCAGGACGCCGTCGATGCCCTCTACAGCCTCCGCGGGACGCCCTCGAGGCGAGCCACGGCCGTACGCAACCTGCAGCCGACGATGGCACGCGTCCTGGAGATCGTCAGCACGGCGCCCGAGCCGGTCGGCGCGGCTGAGGTCGCCGAGATCCTCGGGGC
>NZ_JBSGGK010000035.1:0-24469 GCF_053603855.1 Monashia sp. NPDC004114
CGTAACCCATGACGGTTATAACCGTCATGGGTTACGACTGCTCGGTGTGTTGCTCGGTGTAGTGCTGGCTGACGCGCGGGAGGGGTCAGGGCCGGGCAGGAGGGGTCAGGTCGTGGGTGGTGCTGGTGCGCCAGACACCGTCGGGGTCGGCGCCGCCGTCGTCACCGACCACGCCGGCCCCGTCGGCCACTCCGAGGCGGTCGAGCCACTCGTCGAGCCGGCCCAGGGTGGTCGCATCGATCGCGAGCGCCTCGCCGTCCTCGATCTCGTGGGGCATGCGCCGCCCGGCCCCGGGCAGCCGTCCGCCACTGGTCTGGACGCGCTTCTCGAGCTCGCCGAGGCGCTCCTCGGAGAGCCGGTCCGGGTCGATGGCGCCGGGGTCGATGGTCACGACGAGGTGCGAGATGCCCTGGGGGACGGTCGCGTCGTCGGCGCGGAACATGTCGCTCACACCGGTCGACAGCTGCGGGCCGACGAGCCCGCCCGTGAGCGACTCGACCAGGAGGGCCAGCGCGAAGCCCTTTGCGCCTCCGAGCGGCGCCAGCATGCCGGCGAGCGCTGCCGCCGGGTCGGTGGTGGGCTGGCCCTCGGCATCCAGCGCCCAGCCCGCCGGGACGGGCTCGCCCTTGGCCGCCAGCGCGGCGATGCGGCCGCGGGCCACGGCGCTGGTCGCCAGGTCGATGATCGCGGGCCGGTCTCCGAAGGGCACACCGGCGGCGATCGGCGACGTCGACAGCACCGGTGCGGCGCCGCCCCAGGCAGGCATGACGGCGGGTCCGTTGGAGAAGGCGAGACAGGCGTAGCCGCGACGGAGGGCTGGCAGCGCATACACGCCCAGCGCGCCGCAATGGCTCGAGTTCGCCACCGAGACGACCGACACCCCGTGTCGGCCGGCCCGGGCGGCTCCCTCGAGGGCGGCGGCCCAGAGCTGCCAGTGACCCAGACCCGCCTGGCCGTCCCAGGAGACGACGGCGCCGTTGTCGTTGCGTGCGACGAGACCGGCGTCGGCCCGCTGGCCGCCTGCGGCGAGGCGTTCCAGGTAGTACGGGAGTCGCATCAGGCCGTGCGACCCGATGCCCCAGCAGTCGGCGAGGACGATGGCGTCTGCGGTCCGGGCGGCATCCCGCGGAGGCACTCCGGCGGCCACCAGCAGCCGGCGTGCGCGGGCGCGTGCCTCGGAGACGGACCAGCCGGTCATCGCCGGGGCTCCCGGCAGGCGCCCGCGGCGAGGTCGCTTACTCCGCCGGTGAGGACCTTGCCGAGGTCGGCAGCGAGACGCTCCATGATGGCTCGCTGGCTCTCGACGGTGATCCCGGCGATGTGGGGTGTGAGCACGAGGTTGGGCAGGCCTTCGAGGCGACCGGGCTGTGGCGGCTCCTCGGCGCGGACGTCGAGCGCCGCGCCGCGGATGCTTCCGGTCTCCAGCGCGTCAGCGAGGGCCGTTTCGTCGACGACCTCGCCTCGGCCGACGTTGACGAAGATGGCGGTGGGCTTGAGGTCGGCCAGGAACGCGGCGTCGACCAGCCCGACGGTCTCGTCGGTAGCGGGCAGGTGGCAGCTGAGGACGTCCGAAGCGGCACGCAGCTCGGCCAGGTCGACGAGGCGGACCCCGAGGGCAGCAAGGTCGGGGTCCGCTGCGTCGACATGCGGGTCGTGAGCGATCAGCGTCATGCCCAGCGCGCCGGCGATGCGGGCCGCCGCCTTGGCGGTCGCGCCCGCGCCGAGCATCCCCCAGGTCCCCCCGGCCAGCTCGTGGCCCGGCGTGCGCACCCACTGGCCGGCCCGCGTCTGCTGGTCCTGCGCGACCAGGTCACGCGCGACGGCGATGGCCAGTCCGACGGCATGCTCACCGACACTCACGGCGTTCGCGCCGAGCGGGGCCACCACGACGACACCGCGCTCGTCGGCAGCCCCGACGTCGATGTTGTCGAGCCCGACACCGGCCCTGGCGACGACGCCGAGCGACCGTGCGCTGTCGAGCACTCCTGCCGTGACCTGGGTCCGGTTGCGCACCACGATGCCGCGCGCCGTGTCGATGAGCTCGGCCGGGACATCGGCCACATCCATTTCCGAAGGCAGGCGTACGACCTCGGCCACGCCGCTAAGATCTTCGAATGCGGATCCCCACACACCCTCGAACACAACGAGTTTGGGTTTGAGCGCCACCACGGCATCTCCTGTCACTGGGTATGGGCCAGTCAGTGGCTCTACGGCGCGAGGTTGGGTTCGCACGCCGCGCAGTCGACTGCTCGACCCTGCGCACGGTGGAGGTGCGCCGGCCCGGTAGCTGACCTTGGCCTGAAGTGTGTCAAGGTAAGTGGTCTTACCTCTAGAGGTCTGCAACAATAGGAATGACGTCACGGGGATGTCAAGGAAGGGAGTTCACAGTGAGTCAGGCAGAGGGGACGGCTCCGACTTCTGAGGCTTGGCACAGTCTCGGTCTTGGGGGCCTCAATGCGCGCATCCGTGAGGAGATCCTGCGGGTGCTGCGCGAGCAGCAGCTGGCGCCGGGCGACAAGCTGCCGGCCGAGCGAGAGCTGGCCGCGCTGCTCGGAGTGAGCAGGCCGTCGGCGCGTGAGGCGATCCGGTCGCTTCAGGCCGAGGGGAGGCTCATCGTCAAGCACGGACAGGGCGTGTTCGTCGCCGAGCCGGCGACGACCCAGCGGCTGCGCGCCGCCCTGTCCGAGCTCGACCACGACCTCACCGAGCTCTTCGACATGCGCGAGGTGCTCGAGGTGCCCGCCGCGCGCTGGGCCAGCGAGCACAAGGACGCCGGGGCGCTGGCGCGAGTGTCGGAGGCGCTCGAGCGCCTCGAGCGCGCGGCCGAGCGGACGCCGATCGACTTCGACGAGCTTCAGCGGCTCGATGCCGCCTTCCACCTGTCCATCGTCGAGGCGGCCGGCAACCGGTTCCTCAAGCAGACGCAGGACGTGCTCAACCAGATCATGAAACAGGGCATGAAGACCACGCTCGAGGTCGAAGGGCGGGTCGAGGCCTCGCGCATCGACCACCGGCGCATCCTCGACGCGATCCTCGCCGGCGACGGCGAGCGCGCCGGCCGGGCGGCACGTTCGCACGTTCGTGCGGCGCGCAAGGCCGCCCTGCGCCGGCTGTCAGCGGCACCACCGCAGGCCTCGTAGTCCAGGCTCTCCGGCCGCCCACTCCCTGCGGACTGGGCGGCCGGACTGCGTTCCGGGCCAGGTGGGCCGTCGGCGCGCCATGGGCCCGTCCGCCCGACCGCAGATGCCCGGCGCTCCGTTCCTCCAGAGCGGTCGGCCGTCCGTCGCCTGATGGACATGACATTGACTCTTAACTCCGCAGAGGTCTAACCTCTGGCCAGTTGGACGTTATGTGAGTCGGTGGGGCTCCGGCTCGAGAACCGCTTCGAAGGCATCAGTACCGAGACCGTGGGACTCGACCACGTCATCGATCGTCGGCCTCCTCGACGGAGTGCTCCGGTGAGCCGCAGGCAGAGTTGCCACGCTGGACGGAAGGACCCCATTGACTCCCGACACGCCCACCGGCTTCAGCCGTCGCAGCTTCCTGCGCGGCGCCGGCGTCGGCCTCGCAGGCACCGCGTTCGCGCTCGCACTGCCCGACGCCGCGTGGTCGAGCGCCGGACCGGCCCACGTGCGGATCCCACTCGACACGGGGTGGCGCTTCGGTCCGCTGCCCGAGAGTGGCGACGCGACGGCCCTCGACTTCGCCGACGCCGCCTTCGAGGAGGTGACCCTGCCGCACAGCACGGCCCGGCTGTCGTGGCGCGACGTGCGGCCCCGCGACTTCCCAGGCGAGTATGCCGGCGGCGCCGCGCCGTATGAAGGCGTGTGGATCTACCGCAGGGAGTTCGACCTCCCGAGCGGGGCCGACGGCGCCCGGGTCTTCGTCGACTTCGGGGCGTCCATGGCGTCATCCACGGTCCACCTCAACGGGCAGCTGCTCGGCACGTATGCCGGTGGGTACACGCCGTTCACGTTCGAGCTCACCGACGGGCTGCGTCCGGGCCGGAACCTCCTTGCGGTGCAGGTGGACTCGCGACGGACGCAGACCGGCATACCTCCCTTCGGCGGATCCTTCGGCAACGATCCGACGCTCGTGCGCGTCGACTTCGACACCTTCGGCGGCCTGCACCGGAGCGTGTCCCTGCGCGTCGTCCCGCAGACCTTCATCGAGAACGTCTTCGCCAAGCCGCTCGACGTCCTCACGGATGCCCGCCGCCTCGAGGTCGACTGCCACCTCGAGGGCACGGCGGCCCTGACCCAGGTCGCCTCGGTCGAGGTCGAGCTGCGCGACGGCAGCCGTCTCGTCCGGCGCGGCACCGCCCAGGTCGCGAACGGCATACCCCTGGCTCAGGTGTCCCTGACCGAGCTCTCCGACGTCGAGCTGTGGGACGTCGACAACCCGAAGCTCTACACCCTCTCCGTCGTGCTCCGCGAAGGGCCGGACGGGTCCGGGCGGCCACTGCACCAGTACTCCACCCGGGTCGGCATCCGCGAGACACAGTTCACGCCGAACGGCTTCTACCTCAACGGGAAGCACCTCAAGATCCGCGGCATCAACCGGCACGAGATCTACCCCTACGTCGGCAACGCGATGCCCGACCGGGTCAAGGCGCGTGACGCCCACATCATCCGCCACGAGCTCAACTGCACCATGGTCCGCACGTCCCACTACCCACACTCCGATGCATTCCTCGATGAGTGCGACGAAGTCGGGCTCCTCGTCTGGGACGAGATGCCCGGCTGGGGCTTCGTGGGCGGGCAGCCGTGGCAGGACGTCGCCACCGAGAACGTCGAGAAGATGATCCGCCGCGACTGGAACCACCCGTCAGTCGTGCTCTGGGCAGTGCGGGTCAACGAGTCGAACGCGAGCTTCGCCGCCTTCGAGACCCAGCTCAACGACCTCGCCCACCGGCTCGACCCCACCCGCCAGACCAGTGGCGCCTACAGCGGCACCCAGACCCTTCGCCAGGACGTCCGCGGCCAGAACGACTACGCCGACGACGAGTGGCACCCGCTGACCCCGCCTCGTCCTGGGCGCTACATCATCAGTGAGGCCGTGGGCCAGAAGCGCCCCGGCGGCGACTTCACGCAGACGTACACGCGGACCGACGCGGTCGCGGCACAGCAGGCCCAGGCCCGCCGGCACGCACTGGTCCACAGCGCGGCAACCGCCGACGACAGGTATGCCGGCGTGCTGGCCTGGTGCGCGTTCGAGTACCTCTCGCCGCGCAACTCGGTCCGCGACATCAAGACGCCGGGCGTCTGCGACATCTTCCGCGTGCCCAAGCTCGGCGCGTCCTTCTACCAGGCGCAGCTCCCGCCGTCCGAGCGCGTGGTCGTCCAGCCGGCCTTCTACTGGGACTTCGGGCCTGCGTCGCCGACCGGGCCGGGCCGGGACGCGCTGATCTTCTCCAACTGCGACCGGCTCGACCTCGAGCTCGACGGCCGTCCCTACGCCTCGCTCACACCGGATCACACCCGGTTCGCCGGCCTCGACCACCCACCGTTCCCCGTCGACCTGCTGTTCGAGGGTGACCAGCGACCGGTCGAGCTGACGATCAAGGGCTACGTCGGCGACCGTCTTGTGACGATCCGGACGATGTCGGCCGACCCGTCCGGGGACGGGCTGGCCGTCACCGTCGACGACGCCGCGATCCGAGCCGACGGCATCGACGCCACGCGCGTCGTGTTCCGCGCCGTGGACGGTGACGGCTTCCCCCGTCCCTTCGTCACCGGGCGTGTGCAGATCGACACGGCGGGCCCCGTCGACGTCGTCGGCGACCGCGACTTCGACTTCGAAGGGGCCGGTGGAGTGGGCGCGGTGTGGGTGCGTTCGGCCGGCCGCCGCGCTGGGCGGGCCGTCATCACGGCCAGCCATCCGACGCTCGGCGCCCAGACCGTCACCGTCCAGCTGACCCAGCCGGGGCCGGACGCCAACGCCCTCGTCTGACCAGCAGACCGCCGGGCACACGCGCGGTGCATCCTCCGCCGCCGACGCAGCACCTCCACGAACGACCTCCACGAACCACCTCCCGAGTCGACCCCACCCCCGAAAGGACGTGCGATGGACGTCAACCCCATCCCCGCACCCTCCCTGGCCCCGACCACCGGCGCGAGCCTGACCGATGCCGCCCTGAGCGGACCGGCCGAGCACCTGCCGTCCCGTCCGGCCCGCCGCCAGTTCCTCCTCGCCAGTGCCGCAGGCACGCTGACGGCAGCGGCGTGGACGCTCGTCGGCGCTCCGGCCGCCCGCGCCAGCGGTCCGGTGGCCTCCGGTCCGGCTGCACGCATCGAACCGCTCAACGTGGGCTGGGAGTTCGGGCCTGCGTCGGGTGGGCCCACGCGCATCGTGACGCTCCCGCACTGCGTCACCCAGCTCGGCTGGCGCCTGTGGGACTCGTCGAGGTGGGAGAAGGTGTGGAAGTACACCCGCCAGTTCGACCACCCGCAGCCGTCCGGGAAGCTGCGCACCTTCATCGACTTCGGCGGCGTCCTCACGACCACCCGTGGCACGATCAACGGTCGCGAGCTACCGGTCCACCGCGGCGGCTACCTGCCCTTCTCGTACGAGGTCACGGACGACCTGCGTCCCACCGGGAACGTGCTGACGCTCGAGGTCGACGCCCGCTGGGACGAGACCCCACCGTCAGGGTCGCCTCTCGGCGCGATCGGCTGCGACTACTTCCAGCCCGCAGGCGTGTACCGCGACGCCGCGATCCGCTTGGTACCGCAGGTTTTCGTCGCCGAGGTCCACGCGACGCCGCGGGACGTGCTCGACCCGGCGGCGCGTCGCGTCGAGGTCGCCGTCACGCTGGATGCGGCGCTCGCCGTGCCCACGGGTTCCCGGGTCGACGTGCGGCTCACGTCGTCGTCGGGCCAGGTCGTGACGCAGGCGTCGGCGCCCGTCACCCTGGGCCAGCCGGGGCGGGTCGATGCGAGTGTCACGCTCGACGGCCTCGCTGGGGTGGACCTGTGGCACCCCGACCACCCTGCCCTCTACAACGTCGAGGTGACCCTCGTCATCGGCGGGGAGCAGGTGCACAGCTTCACCCGGCGGATCGGGTTCCGCGAGGCGCGGTTCGAGAACAACGGCTTCTTCCTCAACGGCTCGCGGTTCAAGCTGTTCGGGCTCAACCGTCATCAGCTCTACCCGTTCGTCGGCATGTCGATGTCACCACGCATGCAGCGGTCCGAGGCAGCGATGCTGCGCAACGAGCTGAACTGCACCATGGTCCGCTGCTCGCACTATCCCCAGTCCGAGCACTTCCTCGACGCGTGCGACGAGCTCGGCCTGATGATCTGGGAGGAGACGCCGGGATGGGGCTTCGTCGGAGGTGACGAGTTCAAGGAGCTCGTCGTCCAGGACGTGCGGAACATGGTGTTGCGGGACCGCCACCGCCCGTCGGTCATCATCTGGGGCGTCCAGGTCAACGAGTCGGACCGCGACCCTGTGCTCTGGGGCCGCACCCGCGACCTGGCCTATGAGCTCGACGGCACCCGGCAGACGTCCGGATCAGCCACGGCGCGCAACCTCACCAACTGGGTGCAGGATGTCTTCGCCTACGACGACTATGGCCACTCGCGTGGGAACGCGACCATCTCGGCCCCGCTCGCCGGCACGCCCTACCTCGTGACCGAGTCCGTCGGAGCACTCTCCGGCCCGCCCGGATACCGCCGCATCGACGGTCAGGTCGTCCTGCAGACGCAGTCGCGAATGCACGCACAGGTCCACAACACGTCGTACTCCAACAACGGGTATGCCGGCCTGCTGGGCTGGTGCGGCTTCGACTACCCCTCGCTCGCCGGAGGGACGTTCTGGTCGACGAAGTGGCCGGGAGTCGTCGACCTCTTCCGCGTGCCCAAGCCGGGTGCTTCGTTCTACCAGGCTCAGGTCTCACCGTTCGTCCGTCCGGTGCTCAAGCCGGCGTTCTTCTGGTCGTTCGAGGACCCCTGGGACATCCGTGCGCTCGGCAGCTCCGCGCTGATCTGGTCCAACTGCGACCGGCTCGAGGTCTTCGTCGGGGGGACGCTGAACCAGACGCTCACTCCCGGGACGAGCGACTACCCACGGCTGCCCTACCCGCCGTTCGTCATGGACACGTCGTCCATCGACGGTGCGGCGCGGCCGGAGCTGCGGATCGACGGCTACGTCGGTGGCAACCTCGTCGTGTCCCGCCGGTTCGACGCCGACCCGGCGCGAGACCGTCTTGCTGCACGAGCGGACCACGACGAGATCGTCGCCGACGGGTCGGACATCACGCGGGT
Organism: Monashia sp. NPDC004114; assembly: GCF_053603855.1. NCBI lineage: Bacteria > Bacillati > Actinomycetota > Actinomycetes > Micrococcales > Intrasporangiaceae > Intrasporangium > Monashia sp. NPDC004114. Next base: position 8,268 of record NZ_JBSGGK010000035.1, read on the forward strand.
GGAGTTCCGGTCGGTCGACAGCTTCGGCGAGCCTCGCCCGTGGAACCGGGGAGACGTCGCGATCACCGTCAGCGGCCCCGGCACCATCGAGGGCGCCGTCGTCACTGTCGAGGCGTCGGCCGAGCCGGAGCTGATCCGGGCCGGTGGCGAGAGCATCGTCACTGCTCGTCTCGCGAGCTCGACCTTCCCGTTCAGCGAGAATGGCGGCGTCGGTGCGGTCTTCGTCCGCAGCGTCGCCGGCCAGCCCGGCCCGATCACGGTCACGCTGACCCATCCGGAGCTCGGCGCCCAGCGCGTCTCGATCATCGCGAAGGCCGACCCGGGACTGGAGGGCCCGGCAGCGTGGCTGCGGACGACGCCCCGCACCCAGCGCCTCGTCGATCCCGGCCTGGCGCTGAGCCTCCCCGCGGGGTGGACTGCTGAGCCGCTCGACGACGCCCCGGGCGGGGCGGTCGCTCCCGGTGCGAGCGTCTCGCGGAGGTGGCGGGTGACTGCGCCGACGACCCTGGCGGCGGGAGCGCCGACAGCAGTCGGTGTCGAGGCCACCTACGTGCTCAACGGCGAGGCGGGCTCGGGGACGGCGACGGTGCCGGTGCGCCTGGCCACCTCCCTCCAGGAGGCCTACAACCTCGTCGGCATCACCGACGACTCGGACACCGGCAAGGGTGACTGGGACGGACGCGGGAGGACGTACTCGCGACAGGCACTGGCTGCTGTCGGGCTCACGCCGGGACTGGCCCTGACGCATCGCGGGGCACCGCTGGTCTGGCCGGCCGCTCAGAACGGCGAGCCCGATCACTTCCTGACCTCCGACCGGGCGGTCAGCCTGTCCGGCAAGGGATCCGCCCTGGTCATCGTCGGGGCGAGCTCCTACACGGTCGGGGTCGCGAGGGCCGTCGTGTACTACCGGGACGGGTCCCAGGACCCGGTGACGTTCATGCTGGAGGACAACACGACCGCACCGGCGCCTGAGTTCACTGTCCTGGCCCTCACGACGTACTCCAACCGGCCCGAGGGCCAGAACGGCGAGGACTGGCGAGTCCTGTCGACGGAGATCCCGCTCGATCCCGCCAAGGAGCTCGACGGTATCGCGTTCCTCGACGGCGGGTATGTGGCCGCGAACGGCCGGATCCGCGGGATGCACGTCTTCTCGCTCGGCGTCCGTCCCTGACGGGTCGTCCGGACATCGGCGCCCGCTCGACCAGGCTCGATGGCCCGTCGAGCGGGCGCCGGCCGGGGCCCGTCGAGCAGGTGACCGCTGCGCGTCAATCGAAACTCACACGGCCACAAGGCCATTGAACGTCAGCACTTTCATGCTCCCTCCCGCAGAAAGGTGACACCGTCGTGGCAACTCCTGCTGAGACCTCCCGCCGCACCATGTTGCGTGCCCTGTCCGTCGCTGCGTCCGGGCTCGCGGCCTCCAGCCTGCTCCGCCCGGACATGGCCGCTGCAGCCGCCGCAACCACCACAGCGCCAGGGAATGCCGCAGCTCCGCCCGCAACGCCGGCCCGGGCCGTCCCTTCCTTGGACAGCCTTGCAGGCGAATGGATCTCGACCGGGACGCTGATGAACCTCCCGTCCGTCAACAACTTTCATGGATCCCTCCATGTGAGCTCCAACCTGCTGGGCGCCTCCGAGCTGTCGTTCCCACCGCTGTCCATGGGCGGGGACTGCGCCACGCTGTCCGTCGACGGCGTCAACGTCCAGGCGCACGAGAGCCGTTGGTACCCGTACCAGGCGCGCCGCAGGTCGCGCGTCGGCAGCCTGGAGCTGCAGTCGACGGTCCGGATGGCGTTCGAGCAGCAGCTGGTCCTGCTGGAGCTGGACGTCCGCAACAGCGCCGCGGCCCCCGTCGCCGTCGACCTGGCGGTCGACCTGGGCGGCTATCTCCGGTCCTACCCGGGCGCCTGGGAGTGGACGATCCCGAGGCAGTACGGCAGCTTCTCCGCCTGGAGTGGCGAGCCCGTCGACGGTGGACGCGTCCTCACCGTCACGGACAGCGCGAGCGGCGCCGCGACGGCATACGCCTTCCCGGACGCTCCGGATGTGCTCTCCCCGTCGGGGACGTCCGGCACGGCAGGCTGGGCGCTGACTGTCCCTGCGGGTGCGACCCGCACGATCCGCGTTCTCGTGGCGGCCGCCGAGTCGGCCCAGCAAGCCGTGTCGGCCGCGGTGGACGGGCGGTCGCGGTTCACTGCCCTGTTCAAGCAGGCCAAGGTGCGGTGGGAGCAGCGGTTCGCCGATGCCTTCGAACCGGACAACGAACACTTCTCCGGTCACCTGCCGGTGCTGGACACGGACGACGGTGCCGTTCGGGATCTCTACTACCGTGGCGTGCTGTCGGTGCTCGAGCTGGAGAGGACGAGCTACCGGCAGCATCTGCCGCGCACCTATGTCACGGCGGGGCCGCAGTGGGGCGTGACGCTCTGCTACTTCTGGGACACCGCGCTGTTCGCGCCGCTCCTCGTGCTCCTCGACCCGGCCATCGCCCGCGAGGAGGTGAAGGTCTGGCTGCAGCAGGGCATCGACAACGGGTATGCCGTGGACGCCCTGAGCGGTCAGCTGGTCGGTCCGTGGTACAGCGCCAACGACCTGTCGGCGTTCTCGATGCTGCTGACCTATGTCGCCTACACCGGCGACCTGGCGTTCCTCGACGAGACCGTTGCCGGCAAGGCGGTCATCGACCACCTGGAGGACATCGCCCTGCACTGGAAGCAGCGGGTAATCCCGGCGACGGGGCTCGCGGACTACGGTGCCCGCGGCAACCTGCTGGAGCAGGTCGTCAACTATGTGAACCAGGTACCTTCGCTCAACGCCGCCAACGTGTGGATGATGCGCGAGGCCGCGGCGCTCCGGCAGCGGCGGGGCGAGGTCGAGGCGGCCGAGCGGCTGACTGCGGAGGCGGAGTCGCTCCTGGCCCGGGTGCTCGCCCTCTACGTGCCCGGCCAGGGTGTGTGGCGCACGGTGCACAACGACGGCACCAGTGCGGCGTCGCGGCACATCTACGACTTCGACACGATCGGCCGGCTGCTCACCGACGACCTCGCCCCCGACGTGCGGGCCGAGATGACCTCCTTCGTCGAGTCCGAGCTGCTCGACGGCGGCTGGATGCGCGCCCTGGCCCTCTCGGATCCCGATGCGGCCGGCTCCCTGCGCCCCGACCAGGGGTCGAACGGGGCGTACGACGCCTGGCCCGCCCTCGCTGCGAGCGCGGTCGGACGGTTCGGCCGGTACGACCTCATGAGGCGCATGCTCACGGACTTCGACAGCGTCGCCGCCGAAGGCCCCTTCTCGCAGTCGCACCAGCTCGTGTCGGAGCCGAGCCGGCTCGTCGTCTGGGACCGCGCCGACCTCAACCCGACGAGCGGGGTGACCGTGGCGGCGTGGGTGAGGGCCGACGCCTGGGCGGCGACTCCCGCGGCCGGGAGCATCGTGTCCAAGGTCGGGCACGCCGGTGCGTGGTTCCCCAAGACGGCGCCGAACCTGGGTTATGCGCTGCGCGCCGGTGGCAAGGGCATCGTCGCCTTCGCCGTCGCGGTCGGGTCGAGCTTCAAGCAGGCCACCAGCACGGTGACCGTCCCGGTCGGGAGCTGGCATCACGTCGTGGGCACCTTCGACGGGCAGCGCGTCGTGGTCTACATCGACGGCGTCCAGGCGGCTGCCACCACGGCGCGGGGCAGCCTGGCCCCGGCTGTCGGCGCGAACCTCATGGTCGGAGCCGACCCCGTCGACCCAGAGTCACGCTTCGAGGGGGCCGTCGACGACGTACGCGTCCTCGGCCGGAGCCTCTCGGCAGCCGAGGTCGCCGAGCTGTATGCCGGCGGGCCGGCATCCGACGCCGACCCGGCGCTCGCGCTGTGGCTGCCGCTGGACGAGGGCGACGGCGAGCAGACCGTGGACCGGGTCTCCGGATCGCAACAGTCGGTGATCGGGGCCTCCTGGGTGCCCGGCCGCGACGGCCGCGCGCTCGCCTTCGCAAGGTCGGGCCGGGTGCTGCCCCGGATCTCGAGGCAGCAGTACAACGAGAACAACGGTGGAGCCTTCACCTGCGTGATCCTCGAGGACCTGCTCGGCTATGCCCCGGACGGTGAGCGGCCAGTCCTGCGTGACGCGGTGACGCCACGCGGCGTCGACGCCCGGCTCAAGGGCCTGACGATGGGTGGCCGCTCCTACTCGATCGTGAGCGATCGGGCGGGGCTGCGGTTGTTCGAGGAGTGACAGTGGTCAGGTGACCGTCCGTATGCCGCTCGGCCGTGTGCCGCTCGGCCGAGAGCCGGCCGAGCGGCATACGAGGTCGCCGGCTGCGCTGCCTGTCACCTGACCCGCGGACGTCACAGCACGGTCGTGCCGTACATCTCCCCGAGCGGGTCCGCGATGAGCTCGATGCGGGCGCCGTCCGGGTCCCGGAAGTAGATCGACGTGCCGCTCTCCTCCATGTACTCCACCCCCGCGTCGTCGAGGCGGCTCTTGAGCCGACCCCACATCGAGGGCTCGACCGAGATGGCCACGTGGTGCAGGCCGCCGAGCACCTCGGCATACGGCCCCAGGTCGAGGCCGGGCAGGTCGAAGAACGCGAGGAGGTTGCCGTTGCCGATGTCGAAGAAGAAATGGTTGGAGCCCTTGTAGTCGCGGTTCTCGAAGATCTCGGTGAGCGGGAACTCGAGCACCCCCTGGTAGAACTGCACGGTCCGCTCCACGTCCGAGCACAGCAGCGCGAAGTGGTGCAGCCCGCGGGCCGACGACGGCGGCCGGTCGGCCTTGAGGTAGGCGGACCGGATGCGGTCGCGTTCGCGTTCGATGGCGGCCAGGTCGAGCTCGGGCGTCATGGTCTCTCCTCGGAATGCGAAACAGGCTCAGATGCGGAAGAACAGGTTGAGATAGGTGTCGGCGATGGGGCGCTCGCCGCGGATCGTCCCGGAGTTGCTCCTGCCGAACGCCGTCAGCACGAAGCTGCCCGGGTCGAACTCGATGACGGTCAGGTCGGACACGTCACCCGGAGCGTAGGTCATGCCGTCCGGCCCGACGGTGACGCGAGTGTCGCCGGCGTTGGGGCCGCTCGTGATCCGGATGCCGAGCTCGCACGGGTTCGGCTCGGCGATCGTGTACTGCCAGAGCACGAACATGAAGGGCACGAGCACGTCGCCCACCTCGCCGGTGAGGCCGTGCGCGCGGCCGGTCCCCTGGCGCACGTCCCAGGAGTGCACGCCGTAGTCCATCACCTGGAAGGCGGGGTAGAAGAAGGCCGGCAGCGGGCCCATGTAGAAGTGCGAAACCGTGAGGTTGGTCCAGTCGTCCTCGCTGAGCCCCTCGAAGATCCCCATCATCCGGTCGAGGTCGCCGCGCAGGCGACCGACCAGCTCGGCGCGCGGCTCGTCGTGCAGCGCCGAGGCCATCTTGTCGACGCGGTCGGCCATGCCGGGCAGGCCGTAGGCCCCGGGCATCTCCGTGTTGTTGCGGGCGGCATCGAAGGCGACGAAGTACGCCTCCGTGGTGTCGACGATGTGACCGACGACGTCACGCACCTGCCAGTGCCCGGCGCCCGTGGGCGCGGTCCAGGCCTCGTCGTTGTCGACCAGGGCGAGGAACTGGTCTGCTTCGTTTCGCACGACGTCGAGCACCGTGCCCTTGCCTTCGTAGGTCATGGCGTTCCAGGAGGACATCAATGTCTCCTCTCGAGTTCGCTTGGGGGCGAATGGGTTTCAGTAGGTGCCGGGTTGGCGCCCGGCGTAGGCGTCGTCGAGGAGGCGACGCAGCGACCGGGTGTCCGGCCGTCGCGGGTTCCGGCCGCCGACGGCGAGCAGGGCTGCCTCGACGACCTGGTCGAGCCCGCCCTCCGGGACCCCGAGCGAGGCGAGGTCGGTCGGTGTGTCCAGGCTCTCGGCGAGGGCGCGCAGCCCGTGGGCAGCGTCGGTCGCTCCGAGCGCGTGGGCGACCCGCGCGAGCGCCTCAGGCGCAGCCGCCGAGTTGTACGCCGCGACGTACGGCAGGAGCACGGCGTGCACCTCCGCGTGGTCGACGCGGTAGGTTCCGCCGATGACGTGGCAGAGCGTGTGGTGCAGCGCGGTTCCGGCGTGCTCCATCGCCCAGCCTGCGAGGTGCGCGCCGAGCAGGGCCTCGCCGCGCACGGCGAGGTCGGTGGGACTGTGCGTCGCCTGTGGCAGCGCCGACGCGAGTCGCCGGATCCCTTCCTGCGCAAGGGAGCTCGTGATCGGATCGCCGCCCTTCGCGTAGAGCGCCTCGACACAGTGGGCCATGGCGTTCATCCCTGACGCAGCCGTGAGTCGAGCGGACATCCCGGTCGTCAGGGCGGGGTCGTAGACCACGACTCGCGGCAGGGCGCGCGCGTCGCGACCCGTCCGTTTGTGGGCACCCGTGATGCCGTAGGTGCTCGTGGCCTCCGAGCCGGCATACGTCGTCGGGACGGTCAGCACCGGCAGCCCGGTGGACACCGCGACCGCCTTGCCGAGGCCGGTTGCCGACCCACCCCCGATGGTGACGACGCCGTCGGCACCCTCGTCCGTGGCCAGGCGCACGGCCTCGGATGCCTCGGCCTCGGGAACGTGCTGGAGGACCTCGCTGATCCGGGCGGCGACGGCCGCGCCGAGCACGTCGCACACGTCGTCCGCGGTGTACTTCGACGACCCGGTCGACACGACGAGAACCCGCCGCAGGCCCAGCCGTTCGACCTCGGCCGGCACCTCGTCGACCCGGCCCACGCCGAAGACGACTCGTTGTGAGAGGACATCGAGGTCGAACCGGTCGTCCCTGGGCATCACGCCTCCATGTCGATGACCTTTCAACGGTAGGACGATGCGGCTCGATGCGCCATGGGCAATGGCACGCGACACGCCGCCGGCGTCGGGTGGTTCGCCGGCAGCGTGTCGCGCGTATAGGGGCGGCCGGAATGTCAGCCGCGCGGCTCCGCCCGGAAGGGCTCGGGTCGACCGGCGCGTGGCGGCCCGCACCCCCGTCGTCCCGACCTGCCGTCGATGTGGCTCATGGCTCGCACGCTAAGGCCGCTGAGCCGTGCGCACTTCACCCGAGATGGGCGAGCAGTCTGGGTGCCGCACGCCCAGATCCCCCGGAGCGGGTGACGGGCGGCGACCGGTGCGCCGCTACGGTCCGATCATCGGGGCTCGTGCACGCGTGTGCAGCTCGTCGGAGGAGGGCGTCCATGGGGTCGCTGGTGAGGTCGCGCGGTCGTGCGCGCCGGGGATCGCGTCACGCTTCGCTCGGGTATGCCGGAGGGCGGGCGTCCCGGCCGCGTCCCGTCGCCGGGGTTGCCGTCACGGTGCTCGCCGCCGCGCTCCTCGCGGGCTGCAGCAGCAGCGGCAGCGGCGACACGGCAGTGAGCGCCGCTGAGGCGAAAGTCACCAGCAAGCAGAAGGCGCTCGACGACGCCACGGCGGCGGCGACTGCGGCGAGCACCGCCTTCTGCCAGTCGAGCTCGAGCTACATCACCGCGCTGGACCGCTACGGGGACATCCTCAACCAGACGGCAACCACGGTCGGCGACGTCAAGACGGCCGGCCGCGACCTCAAGCAGCCCGCCCAGGACGCGGCGGCCGCGGCGCAGTCAGCCGTCGACGCGCAGCGGGCCGTGACCCAGGCCCAGCAGGACCTGGCCACCGCCGAAGCAGAGCTCGCGGCAGCCCGAGCAGCCTCGACCGCCGGGACGGCGGCACCCAAGACGTCCACCCCGACGACCTCGAAGACGTCGACCCCGGCCTCGACTGCAGCGGTGAGCGAAGCCGCCACTCGCGTGCAGCAGGCCGAGAGCGACTTCACCACGGCACAGGCCGGGATCGCGGACGCGACCCCGCTCCGTCAGGCAGCGCAGCAGTTCAACGCCGCCGCCGTCGCCCTCGAGGTGGCGTGGCTGCAGCTCTACTCGACGGCCGGATGCCTGACCGACTCGCAGCAGCAGAAGGCTGCGGCCGCGGTCCAGGACTATGCGAAGGCCCTTCAGCAGGACCTCGCCGCCGCGGGGTACTTCGACGGCAAGGTCGACGGCGTCTACGGACCGACGACGGTGGCTGCCGTCGAGGCGCTCCAGAAGGCTCACGGCCTGCCGGTCACCGGCAGCATGGACAAGGCCACCGAGGCGGCCCTGCGATCGGACCTCGCCGCCAAGGGTGGCGCCGCCGCCGACGCCTCGCTGGCCTCGACCGCGGCCACGCAGCAGACCCTGAAGCTGGCCGGCTACTGGGACGGCCCGGTCGACGGCCAGTGGACGCCCGCCCTGACGGACGCCCTCAAGTCGCTCCAGGCCGACCTCGGCGTGCCGACGACAGGCACCGTCGACTCGGCGACCGTGGCGGCGCTCGAGAAGGCCGTCGAGAAGGGCAAGGAGACCCCGACCGTGACGGTCACCCAGACGACCACGAAGACGACCACCGTCACCGCGACACCGACGCCCACGCCGTCCTGACCTGCGTGCGCACTCTCAACAGTCGGGAGCTGCCCGTCCCGACGGACCGCCACGAACGGCTGCCGGTGCCTCAGCTGACCGTCGAACCGCCCTTCCTGGCGGTCCGTGGGCGCGTTCGTCAGAAGGTCGCGTCGCAGACGACGGTCACCGACCCGCCGCCGGACGCGCTCGCGCGTTGCACGACCTTGTTGTCGGCCTTGACCGAGCACTTGATCCAGCTGCCATCGCTGCTCAGGGTGGCCTGCACCATGACCCGTCCGTCGCCCGGCGCGGAGCCGCTCCATGTGCGGCCCACGTTGGTGCGGGTCACCTTGTCGCCGTTGCCGTTGATGTAGGTCACGCTCTTGATGCTGGCGTCCGAGGTCACCGAGTAGCGGACCGACGACGCGGACTTGGCCGACGACGAGCTGGAGCGGGCTTTGGAGCCCGAGCCGGAGCCTTGGTTGGAGCCGGAGGTGCCGCCGGACCGGTGCGTGTCGCAGCTCTTCTGCGCCCCGGTGAGGACCACCACCGCGATGACGGCTGCTGCCGTCGTGATGACTCGTGCGTTCCTGCTGTCTGCGCGTCCCATCGCGCCCTCCCGAGCGAGTGGGTCCGGCACGCACGACGCGGGGAATGTGGGCGCGTGCCTCGGACCGGTTGCCACTAGACCAGAGGCCGCAGGGGCGCCCCAGATACATGTGAGGAGGGACCAAGGCGGGCCTCGGCGAATTTGCAGGAGCAGCGTCTAGCCTTCGTGCGTGGTCGCGGCAGCGGGCGGTATGCGGCGTGGCGTGGTGGCGCTCGCGGGTGCCGTGGTCACTGCCTGCGGTCCGGTTCTCGCCGCGTGCTCGGCGGCCTCGGCGGACTCCGCATCGACGGCTGCTACGACGACTGCTTCGACGGCTGCTTCGACGACGGCACAGCCTGCCTCTGCGCCCGCGTCGGCGACTACGACGCCGACGCCGACAGCGACCCACACCGGACCGTGGTCCGTCGTGGCGCTGGGCGACTCGGTGCCTTCGGGCGGCGGGTGCGACTGCACGCCCTACCCGCAGCTGAGCGCCACGTCCCTGGTGTCAGCCGACGGTGAGAAGTGGGTCGCGACCAACGATGCCGTCGGCGGCTACACGACCTCGGACGTGCTCGACCAGCTGGCGACGGAGCCGGAGGTGTCCGCGCACGTGGCCGACGCCGATGTCGTGGAGATAGAGGTCGGCGCGAACGATGTCGGCTACGACGCGTCCTGCGGACCCTCGGTCAGCTGCTACCAGCCGACCATCCCCACGGTGGAGCGCAACCTCGACCAGATCGTGTCCCGGGTTCACGACCTGGCCAAGGGTCGCACCGTGCTCGTCGTGCTGCTCGACTACTGGAGCGTCTGGCTGGGCGGCCAGTACGCCCAGGCCCAGGGCGATGCCTACGTCGAGGGCGCCGCCGCGGTGACGGACAACGTCAACGCGGTGATCAAGGACATCGCGGCCCGGACCGGCGCGGCCTACGTCGACCTCCGCGCGGCGTTCAAGGGCCCGGACTACACCTACGACGAGACCCACTTCCTCGCCCCGGACGGTGACCACCCGAACGCGGCCGGGCACCAGCAGATCGCCGACGCCCTCGTCGGCGTCGTCAACGACGTCCTCCGTCCCTGACGCAGCCCGGCGCCGGAGCGCTCACTCGACGGTCGAGTGGGCGCTTCGTCACAGACGAGTGCGTCGGCGCGGGCGATCTGACAGCTCAGGAGCGAAGCAGCTTCCAGGTCCCCTCGGAGATGACCTCGACGGCGCCGTCGGTCACCTTGATCGCGGTCTCGTCGTCGATGGCATAGGCCGGACCGTCGATTCCTGCCGCCCAGCTCTCCGCCTCGGCCATGGAGTTCCCCGGGAGCGTCTCGGTCGCCAGGTGCGGGCAGATCGAGAAGTCCACGACCCCCATGGTGCGGTCGTCGCCACCGCCGGGGGGCTGCCACCTGACGAAGTCCTCTCCGATGCGTGGGGTCATCACCATGCTCCCCGCGCTGAGCCCGACGTAGACGGTCTCGCTCAGCGATGGCATGAGATCGGAGAACCCCGACTGTCGCATCCAGTAGGCCAGGTACAGCGCATCACCGCCGGAAGCCAGCAGGACGTCGGTCTCTCGAACGAGCGGGACCCAGCGGTCTTCGTCGATGCTGGGCAGTGAGGTGAGCTCGAGCACTCCGACGGACTTCCAGCCGAGGCCGCACAGGTCGTCGGTCTCCCCGCTGATGAAGGTCCGGACCATCTCGGGGCTGACGTTGGGATGCCCGTACATCGCGGTGGGGATGCAGAGCGCCGTGGAGTCGGCGATCGGCTTGCCCAGGAGGTCGAGCAGCGCGTTGTGGATGCTCGGGTTCCGGACGCCGGCCGACGTGAGAAGAAGCTTCACCGTGCCTCCTGTGTCGGTTCGGGCGCCACGCTACCCGAGGCCACAGAGCGAAATGCCTTTCCGGTTCGAGGTATTCGATTCGAGGTTGGACCTCGTGCGATACGCCGACCGATCACCTCGATCGCCATACCTCGAACGAGATTTGAGCGTATGCTCAAACTATCCGAGCAGGAGGCAGGCCGTGACTGGGGCACCAAGCGCGTCGTCCGGGGCTCTCGCGTTTCTGTGGTGGGTGGTCGTGGGTGGCGCTGCGGGTATCGGCGTGGTCGCGATTCTCACGATCGGAGCGCCCCTGATCGTCCTCGCCGCCGCGATGGCCGTCGGGGGAGCCCTCATGCGCTGGACGCGAACCCGCGCTGCGTTCCTCGTCATCGCGGGCGCCTCGTTCGCGCCGTTCCTCATCGCATGGCTCAACCGCGATGGTCCCGGAACGATCTGTACTGCCTTGCCGGACAACGGAGTCGAGTGCATCGACGAGTGGAGTCCCTGGCCTTTCCTGGCAGCCGCCTTCGTGCTCGTGGCCCTCGGCATCCTGGCCGCGCTGCGACCGAGTGCCACAACGCCAGGCGCGCCACACGGCTCGACGCCGGCGTCGGCGACGTCGCAGACATGAACAGCTCGTCGCGACAGACCCGGACCGCCCTGATCGCATCGGCCAGGTCCGTCCTCGCGGAGCATGGATACTCCGGAGCAACTGCCCGCCGCATAGCGACGCACGCCTCGACGAACCAGGCGCTGGTCTTCTACCACTTCGGATCGGTCGACGGCCTCCTGCTCGCCGCCCTCGACGACGTCTCGGAGCGACGCATGGCGACCTTCGGCGAGACCATCGAGCAGGCCACGACGATCGGTGCTCTCCTCGAAGCGGTCAACCGGGTCATTGCCGAGGACACCCGCGGGGACGACGTCGCGATCCTGGTCGCGATGCTGGATGCAGGCCGAGGCAACGCCGATCTGGCGCGCGCGGTCGCTGAACGGCTTGCTCCATGGCAGGCCCTGACGGAGCGCGCTCTTGCCCGGGCGCTCGGTGCCCATCCGATGGGCGTGCTCGTGCCGGTGCCGCTCGTGGCGCGCGTCGTGATGGCGACCGTTCTGGGCCTGGAGCTCCTCGAGGTCACCGCCGACCCTGCCACGCCGCAGCTGATGGAGCTCATCGGCAGGGCGCGTGCGCTCGTCGGGCCCTTCGACTCCACCACGAAACCCACCCGAGGAACGTCGTGAGGAGGACCCCCATCGACGCAGTCACCGGTGCGTTCAGCTACTCCGGTGCCGCGATCACCGCCGAGCTCAAGTCCCGAGGCCGCACGGTTCGCACCCTCACTGCACACCCCCACAGCCGCTCACCAGGCGATCACTCACGGCAGGGCGCGGTGCCCGACCAGATCCGCCCCCTCGACTTCCGAAACCGCTCCCAGCTCCGGGAGAGCCTCGATGGTGTCGACACCTTGTTCAACACCTACTGGGTCCGGTTCCCAAGCGCTGGAACCAGTTTCGCCGAGGCGGTCGAGAACTCCGGAAGACTCTTCGACGCCGCGGTCGACGCCGGCGTGCGCCGCGTCGTGCACCTGTCGATCACCCACGCCGACCCGTGGTCGCCCTACCCGTACTTCGCCGGGAAGGGAGACGTCGAGACGTACCTGTCGAGGCTGCCGCTCACGTATGCCGTGCTGAGGCCGGCGATCCTGTTCGGCGGCCGTGCGGTGCTGCTCAACAACATCGCCTGGCTCCTCAGGCACCTTCCTGTGTTCGCGGTCGGTGACGGCGGACGCTATCGAGTCCGCGGCATACATCTCGACGACCTCGCGCGCCTGTGTGCTGACGAGGCCGACTCCGACGCCGACATCCTGCGCGATGCCGTCGGACCGGAACGGCCGACCTTCCGAGAGCTCGTGGAGCACCTTCGGGCGTCGACCGGCTCACGTGCCCTCGTCGTCGACGTTCCCGGGGCCTTGGTGCCCGTCTGCGGCACCGCGCTGAACCTGGCACTGCGAGACCACGTCCTGACGCGTGACGAGTACAGGGCGTTGGCCGATGGGCTAGCCGACAGTGAGAGCCCTTCTGCCGGACCGCGATCCATCACTGAGTGGGTCACCGAGAACGCGTCCTGGCTCGGTCGCACGTATTTCAACGACACGAAGCACCGCACCTAGCCAGAGGATGGGCCGCGGGTGGAAGTGCGCGCACGTCGAGCAGCCGCTCGGGCCGGTCAGGGCTCGATGTTCTCCAGATCGTCCAACAGCTTCGGGTGCGTCGGCTCCCATCCGAGCGTCGTGCGAGTGAAGGCGCTGGACGACGGCTGGTCGGTTGCGAAGATCGGCCCGAGAGGCCCGTAGGTCTCCTCCGGGAGGGGGCGGACCGGGACGCCGAGCCGCCTGCCGATGACCGTCGCCATGTCGAGCACGGCGTCGCCCTCGTCGTCGACCGCGTGCCAGGCGGTTCCGGCCGGGGCGTTCTCGAGCACAAGCCGGAACAGCACGGCGGCGTCGAGCGCGTGCACCGCGGGCCACCGCTGCGAGCCATCGCCTGGATAGCCGGACACGCCACTGCGCCGGGCCATCTCGGTCAACAGGCCGGCGAACCCACCCTGCCCTCGTTGTGGACCGTGCGGGGCAGACGGACGGAAGCGCTCCGGACGCCGCTCGAGGCCAGGTCGAGAACAGCCATGACCGAGCGGCTACGGCCGCCGACCGGTCCGTCGGTCGGCAGCGGGTCGGCCTCGGTCGACGCGCGACCGGGGACGTGGGGCGTGCCAGAGACGGTGACCAAGGGCCGGTCGCTGCCAACGAGCTCCGCACCGAGTGTGGCCAGTGCGGTGCCCTCCTCCGCAACTGCTGCCGCCACGGACTCCGCACTGCTGAAGTCGTTGCGGAAGGCGAGGTGGACCACCCCGTCCGCCTCGGCGGCTCCGGCGCGAAGCGCGCCGAGGTCGGCAAGGTCGCCGCGGAGCGCGTTGGCGCCTGCGGTCTCGAGCGCCGCCGCTGATGCGTCGGAGCGTGCAAGGGCAAGGACGGTGTGGCCGTTGCCGACCAGCTCGGCCACGACGGCCGAGCCGATCAGGCCGGTGCCACCAGTGACGAACACGTGCATGAGTACTCCTCGGATGCTGATGAGATGCAGTGATGAGACAGTTGTCCCATCACTGTAGCTCGTCATGGGACAACTGTCCCATCGCCTAGGATGACGGGCATGGCACGTTGGGAACCGGGAGCGCGTGAACGGCTCGTCCTGGCAGCCGTCGACCTGTTCACCGAGCAGGGGTACGACGCCACGACGGTCGCCGAGATCGCCGCGCGGGCCGGCGTGACCAAGAGCACCTTCTTCCGGTACTTCCCCGACAAGCGGGAGCTCCTCGTCGCGGGGCAAGAGGCGTTGAGTCGCCTTTTGGCAGAAGGGATCTCGGACGCTCCGTCAGGTGCCACGCCCCTCGAGGCGGTGGCCGCCGGTCTCGAACGCGCTGCGACCATGATGGGTCCGATGAACCGCGAGCTGGGTCCGCGCCTCAAGGCCGCGGTCGCGGCGAGCGCGGAGCTGCAGGAGCGCGATGCGCTCAAGAGCGTGGGCCTCGCTGCCGCGATGACCAGCGCGCTGGTGGCCCGCGGCATACCAGACCCGACTGCGCACCTCGCTGGCGAGCTGGGCGTCCTCGCGTTCAAACGGGGCTATGCCGCGTGGCTGGAGGCCGACCAGGACACCGAGGACGGGTTTGCGCCCTACGCGCTTGGGGCTCTCGAGGAGCTCCGCGCCGCGAGCGCGTCGCTCACCTGAGCGCCGAGACGCACCCCAGCGGACGCCGCTGCGATCGAGGCCAGCAGCAGGATGGCGCTCCCCACGACGTCGAGGACGTAGTGGTTCCCAGTGGTGATCACGACGCAGACCATGAGCAGCGGAAACAACCAGAACAGCAGCGACAGCCTCGGGTGCGTCTTCCGGAGAGCCAGCCAAGCGGCATACGCGCAGAGCGCCGACCAGCCCACGTGCAGGCTCGGCATGGCCGAGAAGTGGTTCTGGCCGTTCGAGAGGTCCCGTGACGGGTTGCCGTCGACGAGGTCGTTCTCGGCAACGATGTCAACGACTCCCGCGAGCGCGAACCGCGGTGGAGACATGGGGACGAGCCAGTAGACCAGTAGCGCCAGCGCCGCCATCGCGATCACTGTGTTGCGCACCCGTGGGTAGATCTCGTTGTGCCGCAATAGAACCCATAGCAGCACGACGACAAGTGGCAGATAGTAGAGGCGATAGGTCAGCACGGCTGCGGTGATCGAGGCCGGCTGGGCCGCCAGCCACTGGTTGGCGCTCAGCTCGATGTCGACACCGAGACTTCGTTCGATGCCTTGGAGCGAATGGGCGTTCGCCGTGGCAGCCGCGCGGTCCGTGCCAAGAAGATTGTGCGCGCGCGAGAAAACGAGGAACACGAACACGAGCAGGGCGAGCTCGACCAGGATGCGCCAACCACGCTGCCACGGTCCGTGGCGTGTGGTCGGGACGCTCAGCTCGGTGCTGCGGTCCATGATGACCACGCTCGGGCGACGCGACGGCTGGCCATCGGCCAATGTTAGGCCGGAACCGGCCGCTCAACCGCGGCTGCAAAGCCGGCCGAATCAGGGCCATAGGTCCTCGGTGACTCCCACAGCCTGCGGGCAAGACTGAATGCGTGGGGTTCTGCCTCTGGCAGCAGCACCGAAGGAGCCATCATGAGCGACATCAGCCGCAGCCTTCCTCCGCAAGCACTGATCAACTTCGCGAACCCGGCCGTGCGCGCCGTGTTGCGATCACCGGTTCACGGGGCCATGGATGGCGCCCTGCTCCTGCTGCACATCGTGGGTCGCAAGACAGGCCGGCGCTATGACATCCCCGTCGGGTACGTCGACGTAGACGGCCGGCTGCTGGTTGTCACCCAGCACGCGTGGCGGGCCAACGTACGCGGGGGAGCGGAGGTCGAGGTCACGAGCCGCGGGCAGCGTCAGCGCATGCACTGCACGCTCGACGAGGACCCGAGGTCGGTCGCCATGAGCATCCATCGGGTGATGGAGGTGCTCGGCCCGAAGGCGGCCCAGCGCCTGACGGGGCTCAAGGCGCGCGAGGGCGAATCACCAAGCGTCGGTCAGCTGGAAGCCGCTGTTCGCGAGTACGGCTTGTCAGCGTTGACGCTGACCGCGTGAGCCGATCCGGACTCGAGGCCCGGGTCGGTGGGTGTGGCCGAGCTTGGGTCAGGGCCCGTGCATGCCGATGGGCGTGCGTCGGGCCCCGCCGGCGCTGGGCGGGGTGTGGGGCGGTGCAGCTATAGGTGCCAGGATGCTGGTGGGGGTGGTGGTGGCGGTGAGGTTGCGTTGGTGCACGAGGGTGTGGTGTCGGCCGCACAGCAGCGCCCCGTTGGTCAGGTCGGTGT
>NZ_JBSGGK010000036.1:0-23296 GCF_053603855.1 Monashia sp. NPDC004114
GAGCGCTCACGCAGCTCGTCCGTGTACTTCCTCGGAACAGGCATGACTCCACCCTTTCGTGGGATCAGACCCTCCACCAGACCCGGGGCGATTCACGGTCCAGGTGGTGGTGGCCCGGATCCGGGTCAGGGCGCGCCCGAGCCGCATGGCGGTGTCGTTGGCGTCGAGCTCGGCGGGGGGTGTGAGCGAGGCGCGGGCGTGCGCGGCGAGCCGGGCCAGCTCGCGCACGGTGAGCACGTCGCAGGAGTCGAGCATCGCATCGGTGATGGCGTCCAGGTGCTCGGGGTCCGCGACCCGGGGAAAGGTCGTCGTGCAGCCGCAGGATCAGCGCGGCCTGGCTGGTGCTGACCCGGCCGGTGCTGACCCCGGTGGCCAGCGCGGCCCAGCGGGGCTGGTCGGGGCGCATCGCGGCGGCGACCCGGGCCAGCGCGGGGGCGGTGGCGGGGTCCAGGTCCGGGGCCATGGTGCGCAGCCAGTCGGGCCGAGACAGCCCGTCGGTGGTGCCCAGGCCGCGGGTGTCGGCCTCGGCGGCCAGGACCGCGGTCAGGGTGTCGGCCAGCGCGCGCAGCTGTTGGGCCTGGCCCAGGGCCTGGCCGATGTCGGTCTCGGACAGCGACCAGGGCGAGACCCGCAGGGCGTGCTGCATCGTGGCCAGCATCGACCCGAGGGTCCCGACCAGCCCGGCCGGATCACCCCCGTCGCGACCGGCCGCGTCGCCGGGATCAGGTGCGTGGCAGGGACCGGGCGCCTGCCAGCGGCCGCTGGCTGGGTCGGGCCCACCCGACTCGCCAGATCGGGGCCCACCGGTTCCGGGTGCACCGATCCCGCGCGCGCCGGTCGCGGGGGCACCGGTGACGGGCGTGCCGTGGGGTGTCGTGTCGCGTTGGGTCGGGGTGCCGGTGTGCATGTCTCCAGGATAGAAGCGGCCACTGACAACCGAACGCAAACGCGGTCACTGACAGGTAAACGTCCAGTGTTGTGGCTGGCGAGGCAGCGGTCCGGCCGCCGGGTGCGGGTTGGGCTGCCGCTAGGTGTGCTGGTTCTGGTGGTGATCACCACCAGAACCAGCAGACCTACCGACATGGCTCGCTGTGACCAGCAGGCACGCGGCGCGGTAGAGGGTCGCGCCCCGCGAGAAGGGCGTGGCGCGAACCCAGCGCCCACGGCATACCCGGGGAGCGGAGGTGAGCAGACGCGAAAGGAGGGTGGGAGCAACGGGCGGGCGATGGAAAGGTCAGCCGATGTGAGAGGCAGGGTGGATCCGAGAGAAGCGGGCGTCGCGAGGGGATGAGGTCCGGGCGGCTCCGAGACGCGCTCGATCTAGGGTGGCGAGATGACTCGCGAACGTGATGTCCTGCTGGCCCGTCTCGCCGCCGAACGACGTCACGTCCTGGCCACCGTGGACGGCCTCAGCGAGATGGACCTGATGGGCGTGGTCGCGCCTTCAGGATGGTCGATGGCGCAGCTGCTCAACCACCTCACGTACGACGACGAGATCTTCTGGATCGGCGCGATCCTCGGCTCAGACGAGGAGTGCATCGGTCTGATCCAGGACGGCTGGCAGGTTCCGGTGACGTCCGGCGCGGCCGCCGTTGCTGAGTACCGGCACTGGGTGCGCCGGAGCGACGGACTGCTGACGGAGGTCGATCTCGACGCACCCCCTGGCTGGTGGCCGCCGGAAGAGGTCTTTCCCTTCCCGCGCTTCGCCGATGCACGTGAGTGCGTGTTCAGGCTCCTCATGGAGACGGCCACCCATGCCGGCCATCTCGACATGGCCCGGGAGCGGATCGACGGGCGACAGCACATGGTGGTCGGCTAGAACGCTTGCGGGCATTGGCTTTTGGCTGCGGCAGTGCAGCCGGTGGACAGGCCAGGTTTCGGGCGGGCTGCTGTGACGGGAGTGACCGGGCGCTCACTCGACCGGGGCGGACGGGCCACGGTTCGGGCGGCCTCATCACCGACGAGCAGTCGGGTCATTGCAGGGGGAAGGGCGACTGCGCCCACCAAGGCCTCGGTTCGACGCTCACCTGCTCGACCCACTTGACCCACCAGAACCCACGGCGTCCCGGCGCGACCAGCCGAACCGGCGCGCCATGACCGGGCGACAGCGGCGCACCGCCGACGTGCGTCGCGAGCAAGAGCGCACCTGCGTCCGCAGCTGGGAAGCGTCTGGTGTACCCGGTCGCCGAGCGCACCGCGATCGAGCCGTCGGGCGGGACCCCGAGCAGGGAGTCCAGCCGGACGCCGCGCCAGGTCTGCTCGGCCCACCATCCACCGGTGCAGTCCAGGACCGCGGACTCGGTCGTGACGGCCATCGCGAGCAGCTCGGCGTATGAGACCCCCAGGGGCGGCTCGCCGGGCCGGCTCACCAGCAAGGTGTATGCCGCTGGGTCGATCAGGGGGACACCGTCAGTGAACCACTGGGTGACAGGCAGCGCGGACGGTGCGCCGGTCCCAGTCTCATACGACCCCGTCGCGCGGCGACGCGCGCCGGGCAGACCGGCAACGGATGTTGCGGACTCGACTGCGCCGTACACGAGCGCCGCGACACCGCCGACGGCGATCGCGCGCAATGCGGTTCGCCTGGACAGGTCGCTGGCGCGGAGGCGCTGCCGCCGATGGACCACGTGGATCAGCGCGAGTGGCACGGCCGCGACCGCAGAAGCGACGTGCACGGTGAGCGCGCTCACCCCGGCAACCTCGAGCGGACCCATCGTGGCGTGCAAGACCCCGGCCACCAGGCTGATGGCGACGACGACGGTGAACGCGAGTGCGAGCCCGTGCGGGCGTCGACGGCGAAGTCCGCGACGCACGATCACGGTCTTCCACGGGGCGAGCACGAGGATCCCGAGGCCCAGCATCCCGTGGACCACGCTCACCACCCTGGACTCCGGCGACGTGCCGACCCCGAAAGCCAGCCACCCCGTGACGAAAGCCCCGGCAAGGAGCACGAGCAGCGCGAGGTTGGTCCGCCGGCCCGGTCGGCGCATCACGACCATCAGTCCAGTGTGCGCGCTGTCGGCCGGAACCGGACGGGGCGGCGTGCCGGCATACGTCGGGTATGAGCGAGGCCCGGTGGGACGGTGCGAACGCACCAGCCCCACCGGGCCTCGGAGGAGCTCCTTGTCGATCCGTGGCCGCCTTATCGCCCCTTGGCGGCGGAGGCCGTGGACCGGGTGTAGTCCGCGTCCGCACCTGAGGGTGGTGTCAGCGAGTCGGCAGCCGCCCACGAGGTGGGTCCGGTTTCGAGCGAGACGGCGATGTCAGCACCGTTCCTGATCGAGCGGAGCGGGAGCCAGGAGCTCTGCTGTGCCGTGCCGTCGATGGTCATGGACCCGATGAACGGGTTCGTGACCGCGTCGTGGTCGGTGACGATGCGAACGGCCTGGTTCTTCAACCACACTGTGGTGGCTGGGAACTGGGGCGTCGAGAGCGCCAGGCCCGAGGCCGTGCCCACGGTGGGGTACATCCCCAGCGCCGCGAAGA
The DNA here is from genome assembly GCF_053603855.1 of Monashia sp. NPDC004114. Lineage (NCBI taxonomy): Bacteria > Bacillati > Actinomycetota > Actinomycetes > Micrococcales > Intrasporangiaceae > Intrasporangium > Monashia sp. NPDC004114. The sequence continues at coordinate 3,487 of NZ_JBSGGK010000036.1, forward strand.
CATACCAGCTCGACTCGGCACCCATGTCGTCGTTGCCGGGCAGGCCGTCGCGTCCGGTGCCGAACGTCACGTCCATGAGCTTCTGCACGATGTACTGGGTCGAGGCCGGGGCGCCCGCCCAGTTGTAGGCCCAGGGCGCGTTCATCCCCATCTCGTTGCCCATGTAGAAGGTCTGGCTGTCCTGGCCGCCGTTGAGCTGCTTGGCGGTCGGCACCGTGCTGAGCGAGCTGTCGATGGAGAAGAGCCGGTTGAGGCGGGCGACCGCCTGGTCCTTTCCACCGATCGCGTTGATGAGGTCGGTCCAGGCATACCCGAACGACCAGAAGTAGTTCGGCTCGGTGGACTCGTGGAACGTGCCCGGCATCAGCTGACCGGGCGTCCCGGGCGTCGTCGGCGCGGCACGCGTCGCGATGCGACCGCTCGCCTCGTCGAAGATGTTGCGCCACCAGCCGGTTCGGTCATAGAGGCTGTCGAGGTCGGTCTGGGTCACGGCGACGCGCGGGTCGGTCCGGACTTCTTCGGGGACGGACGCGAGGAATGCCGCGGCTGCCCGGTCGCTGTTGTAGCGCTCGATGTTGGTCGAGGACCACTCGGGGCTCGGGTAGTAGCCGTCACGAAGGTACTGCTCCGAGCCGTTCATGCTCTTGTTGTTGTTGCACGCGCTCGTGGGGTCGAAGACCGACTGCTTCACCAGACGGGCTGCGGTGGTCACGTCGAAGTCCTTGGCCCCGAAGGCATATGCCCCGGCGAGGACCGGCAGTGCGTTGTCGCCGGCCATCGGCGTCGAGTCGTCGCTGGCGTCCACCCAGTGCGGGAACGCGCCGCACTGCTGGGCGTCGACGACGAGCGACTGCATCATCTCGCTGGACTCCTTCGGCGCGAGCAGGGCCAGCAGCTGGGCCTGCGACCGGTAGGTGTCCCACATGGAGAAGCTCGTGTAGTGCGTCGTGTACCCGCCCGCGCTCCCGTCGGGCCGCGTGTAGGCGTAGTCGGCGACGTTGGCGACCGGGCGCTGCTCGACGCCGCCGGTGGTGTCGACGCCGGTCGGGAAGGGCCGCGTGGCCCCCATGCTCCGGAAGTCCCCGTTGACGTCGGAGTACACGGTGGGGGAGCCGAAGACGCGGTAGAGGGCCGTGTAGAACTTCACCAGCTTGTCTCGTTGGGCTGACGTGAGCGTGCTCGCGTCGGCGGCGTGGTCCACCTGGATCGTGTTGAGCCGGGTGTTCCACGCGGCGTCCGCCGCCTTCTGGGTCTGCTCGAAGCTGGCGGCGGCGTTCTCCGTGTGCAGGTTCAGCCTCGCGTTCGCGACGCTCACAGCAGACACGCCGACACGCATCGTCAGCGTCGGGTCGGACGGAGGCAGGTCGTAGTGCAGCAGCGCCGCCCCGTTGGTCACCGTGTTGACGCCGGCCTCGCCGGTCTGGGCGAGTGGCCGGTCGAGCTCGGCGTAGAAGTAGACGGGCGAGTTCCACGGCGTGCCATAGGGCGTACAGAATGCCGGCGCGACCGTCTGTCCGGACAGGACCCGTCCGTCGTCGCTGACGGTCAAGGACACGTGGTCCGGGGTGATCTTGCCGGCTTCGGTGCGGCGGTTGCTGTTGCCGTTGAGCCGGGTGTCGATGGAGAAGTACCCGGAGGCCTGGTCGGGGTACGTGAAGCGGGCCATCCCGGTGCGGGTCGTCGCGGTGAGGTCCACCTTGACCTTGTTGTCCATGGTGACGCCGTAGTAGCCGGGCGACGCCGACTCGGTGTTCGTGTGGAACGGAACGCCGGTCGGGACTCCGGTGCTCGAAGCCACGGCGGTCGGCGTCGAGGCCGGCATCATGCCGACGGTTCCCTGACCCGGGCACCCCACGCCGTTCAGGTGCGTGAGGCTGAAGAAGTTGATGCGACCGGTGGTGGTCGTGGGCGGGTTCAGGTACCCACCAGACCCGTTGAAGTTCGTCCGCGGCATGTCGGGGCCGAAGTTCGTGAAGCCGAACGGCACCTTGGCGCCCGGGTTGTCGTTGCCGGCATACCCGCTGGTCGCCGCGACGGCCGTGCCGATGAACGGGTTGACGTACTGGGTCAGCGGCAGCACGTCTCGATGCTGCGGTGGCACGGCTGGATGGCCGGCCGCGCTGGCCGAGCCTGCCGAGCCGGCCGCTGTGGCTGCGAGGAGGCCGGCTGCCGTCAGAGCGACTGCCCACCTCCTTCTGGTCATGGACATGCGCATCCGTGGCTCTCCTTCTCCCCGACGTTGGGGCCTCTGGTCTGGCCCGGCCACGCTAGGCGGGCCGAAATCGGGAGGGCAAGGCGAATTGCCTCCTTTGTCCGATCCGTACATTCGACCGGACAAGGCCTGTCAGCGCACCGGTCAGACTGGGTGTCCGCGCCGTGGCAGTCGCGTCGCTCGGCTCACACGCCGCCGCGCCCAGGTGACCACTCGACCCGCGTGGTATGCCGTCAGGTGGCCTCGGTGCCCCGGGCCCGGATCAGGTCGCGGTACCAGGTGAAGCTGTCCTTGGGGATGCGCTGCTGGGTGGCGTAGTCGACGTAGACGACGCCGAACCGCTTGGCGTACCCCTCGGCCCACTCGAAGTTGTCCAGCAGCGACCAGCAGTAGTAGCCGCGCACGTCGACGCCGTCGCGTCTGGCCCGGGACACGGCATGGAGGTGGTCGTCGAGGTAGCGCACCCGGTCGGCGTCGTGCACGTGTCCGTCGGGGTCGACAACGTCGTCGACGGCGCGGCCGTTCTCGGTGATGTAGATCGGCGGCAGGGAGGGGTAGGTCGCCTTGAGCCAGGTCAGCAGGCGGTAGAGACCGTCGGCCTCGACCGGCCATCCCATGGCGGTCCGCTCGGCGTCGTCCGCGACCACGGGCTCGGCACCGAGGTCGGCGGCCGTGCGCTGGGACGGGTCGTCGACGGCATACGGGCCCTGGGCGATGTCGCTGGGGAAGTAGTAGTTCACGCCGAGGAAGTCCAGCGGCGCCGCGATCGTCGTCAGGTCGTCAGGCTGCAGGAACGAGAAGTCCGTGATCGGCGCGTAGACCTCGCGGGCCAGGTCGGGGTACCGCCCGGCCAGGACGGGGTCGGTGAAGAGCAGGTTCGCGTTCATGAGGAAGCGGTCTGCCGCGGCCCGGTCCTGCGGGCTGTCGCTGGCAGCGGTGACGGGCTGCAGGTTCAGGGTGATGCCGACCTGCGCACGTGGGTCGGCCGTCCGGATCGCCGGCACCGCCAGGCCGTGCCCGAGAAGCAGGTGGTGCGCGGCGGCGACTGCGCCCTCGCCCTCGCGCCGTCCGGGCGCGTGCACCCCGATCGAGTAGCCCAGCATGGAGGAGCACCAGGGCTCGTTCAGCGTGATCCAGCGGTGGACACGGTCGCCGAGGGCGGCGGCGACGACCGCGCTGTAGTCCGCGAACCGCCGGGCGGTGTCACGCACGGTCCAGCCGCCCTGGTCCTCCAGCGGCTGAGGGAGATCCCAGTGGTACAGAGTGATGGCGGGCTCGATCCCGTTGTCCAGCAGGGTGTCCACGAGCCTCGAGTAGAAGTCGAGCCCGGCCTGGTTGATCGGGCCGGTGCCGTCGGGCTGGACCCGGGGCCAGGCGACCGAGAGGCGGTAGCTGTCGACGCCGAGGTCACGCATGAGCGCCACGTCGTCGGCGTAGCGGTGGTAGTGGTCGCACGCCACGTCGCCCGTGTCGCCCCCGAACACCCGGCCGGGGGTGTGGCTGAACGTGTCCCAGATCGAGGGGCCGCGGCCGTCCTCGTGGACGGCTCCTTCGATCTGGTATGCCGCCGTGGCCACCCCGAAGGTGAACGCTTCCGGCCAGTGGGGGTGGGTCGTGGTCACCTGTCAGCTCCCTGCGATCGGGGCGGTCGAGCCGCGGACGACGAGCTCGGTGGCGAGCTCGACGTGGTTGTAGTCGAGCTTGGCTCCGCCGCCCAGCTGCACAGCGGAGCGCAGGGCGACGGCGCCCATCTGCCGGAGCGGCTGGCGGACCGTGGTCAGCGGTGGCGACGAGACCCGGGCCATCTGCGTGTCGTCGAACCCGACGACGCTGAGGTCCTCGGGCACCCGCATGCCTCGGGATCGCGCGGCCTCGAGCACGCCGAGCGCCATCTCGTCGCTGAACGCGAAGATCGCTGTGGGTGGGTCCGGCCGTTCCAGCAGCCAGGTCGCGCCGGCGACGCCGCCTGGGTAGAACTGCGGCTCGGAACGCACGAAGTCCTCGATGACGGGGAGCCCGGCGGCGTGCATGGCGGCCCGGAAGCCGTGCATGCGGGCCTGGTTGCAGGCCGCCGACTGGGGGCCGGCAATGTAGGCGATTCGCTTGTGCCCCAGGGAGATCAGATGCTCGGTCGCGGCGACCCCGCCAGCGAAGTTCGTGGACCCTACGCTGGTCACACGGGCATGCGGCATGTTGAGACCGTCGATGACGACGATCGGCACGTGTGCCCGGGACAGCACCCTCAGGTCGACCGCGGACATGACGCCCGTTACCGCGACGACTGCCGTGCGCCCGGCCCCGGCCAGGTCGCGGGCCCAGTCGGCCGGCTCGAACCGTGCCTCCCCGGCATGGCGGACGGAGACGACGACGGCGACATCCAGGTCGGTCGCGGCTTCCAGCACGCCGTTGAGGATCTCGGTGGAGTAGGCCACCAGCTCGTCCTGGAAGAAGACCTCGATGACGGTGTCCGGTGCAGGAGGCTGACGGCGCACGACGTACTCGTGCTGGCGCAGGAGCTCCTGGATGCGGGCACGAGTGCCGGCGGCGACATCGGCGCGTCCGTTGATCACCTTGGAGACGGTGGCGATGGACACGCCTGCCGACGCGGCCACGGTGGCCAGCGTGGGGCGTTCGGTCGCAGACGTCACGTCGGGCTCCTAACTGCGTGCCGGGGACGTTGGTCGCCGACTCACTTCAACCGGCGTGACGAGCCGCCGGTCGTGTCCCACGACACGTTCGGGTCCGCTCATCGTGATGGTAGCCCGGCACGGCAGGTCGGCCGCGGAGGTGCCGACGAGCACCTCGAAGTCGCCGGGTTCGACGATCCGCTTCAGAGCGATGCCCGTGAACGAGGTCCGGTCGGCGTGCACGGTGAACCGAACGTCCTTCTCCTCGTTGGGTTCCAGCTCGACCCGCGTGAACCCGGCCAGCTGTTTCAGCGGCCGGGCCACCTGGGCCACCACGTCGTGCAGATACAGCTGTACCACCTCGGTGCCGGTGCGACCGCCGGTGTTGCGGACGCGGACCGAGACGGTGACCTCGCCGCCGGTGTCGATCTCGGTCTCGCTCAGCCGCAGGTCGTCGACCTCGAAGGTCGTGTACGACCGGCCAAAACCGAAGGGAAACAACGGTGCCGAGTCCAGGCTGGTGATCCCGGCGCTCTCCTGGCTGCCGAGGGCCGGCTGCAGGTAGGTGCTGGGCTGGCCCCCGGCCTTGCGGGGGACCTGCACGGGGAGCTTGCCCGACGGCTGGACCCGACCCGAGAGCACGCCCGCGATCGCCTCGCCGCCACGCTGGCCGGGCATGAAGGCCTGCACCAGCGCCGCGGCCCGGCCATGGACATCACCCAGGGCGTACGGGCGGCCGGAGACCACGACGACCACGACCGGTGTGCCGGTCTCGAGCAGCGCCTCGAGCAGGTCGGCCTGCACGCCCGGCAGGCGAAGGTCCTCGGCGTCGCAGCCCTCACCCGACGTGCCAAGCCCGAAGAGACCGGCCAGGTCGCCGACGTAGGCGATGCACAGGTCGGCCTGGCGCGCGGCCTCGACGGCCGCGGCGAAGCCGGACCGGTCGTTTCCGCGGACGCGGCACCCGGGCTCGTGGACGATCTCGACGTCGGGCAGCTCGGCCCGGAGCGCCTCGACCCCGGACGGCACGTCCACGCCGAGGCCGATCCCGGGGTAGCGGGGCAGGACGTGGTTGGGGAAGGCGTAGCAGCCCATGAAGGTGCGCGGGTCGTCGGCGCAGGGTCCGACGACCGCGATCCGGCTCGGCTGGGCACGGGCGTCGTCATGGCCGTCGTCATGGCCGTCGCGAAGGAGGGGGAGCGCGCTGCCCGGGTCCAGCAGGATGACCGACCGCTCGGCCATCTCCCGGGCCAGCTCCCGGTTCGCCTGGGAGTCGAGGTCGACGTCCGGGTCCGCGACCGAGCCCTCGGGCGTCCAGTCCGGGTCGAGCAGGCCCAGCTGGATCTTCTGCGCGAGGATCCGGCGGGCGGCCCGGTCGACGATCTCGACCGTGAGGTTCCCGGCGTCGATCTGCTCGACGAGGCCCTGCCCATACCCGTGGGTGTTCGGCAGCTCGACGTCGATGCCCGCGCGAAGGGCGAGCGCTCCGGCCGTGTCGTTGTCGGGAGCGGCTCGGTGCATCGAGGCGAGGAACGGCACCGCCCAGTAGTCGGACACGACCGTGCCCTCGAACCCCCACTGCTCGCGCAGCAGGTCGGTGAGCAGCCAGGAGTCCGCCCCGGCGGGTATGCCGTCGACGTCGGAGTAGGAGTTCATCACCGAGCCGGCCGACCCGAGCACGACCGCCATCTCGAAGGTGGGCAGGATGACGTCGAGCAGCTCGCGCCGGCCCATCGACACGGGCCCGTGGTTGCGGCCGGCGCGCGACGCCGAGTAGCCGGCGAAATGTTTCAGGGTGGCGATGATGCCGGCACTCTGCAGACCCCGGACGTATGCCGTGCCCAGCGTCGCGACGAGGTACGGGTCCTCACCGATCGCCTCCTCGACCCGCCCCCACCGGTAGTCCCGCACGACATCGACGACCGGGGACAGGCCCTGGTGGACGCCGACGGCCGCCATGTCGCGGCCGATCGCTGCGGCCATCCGCTCGACGAGGTCCGCGTCGAACGTGGCGCCCCAGGCGATCGCGGCCGGGTAGACGGTCGCACCGAAGGCGGTGAAGCCGGTCAGGCACTCCTCGTGCACCAGCGCGGGGATGCCGAGGCGGGAGTTCTCGAGCACGACGTGGTGCTGGCGCACGAGCTCCGCCGCACCTTCGGCGACGGTGAGGGGGATGCTGCCGAAGACGCGGGTCAGATGACCGAGGCCGTGAGCGCTGGCTTCCTCGAGGGGGACGCTGGCGGCGGCGAAGACATCCTGCATGGGGGCGACGTTGAACGTCACCGCGGACTCCGGCTCGGAGGTCGACCCGGACGATGGCTCGACGCGGTCCTGGTCCACCTCGTCGGTGGCGAGCTCGGGCTGCAGGTCGAAGCCGACCCAGCGGCTGCCCAGCTGGCCGATCTTCTCCTCGAGGGTCAGCTGCGCCAGCAGCAGCTCGACCCGTTCGTCCACGGGTCGCGCAGGGTCACGCCAGGGTTGTGTATCGACGAGGGCTTGCGGTGCCGGGTCGGTTGTCATGGGCACTCCTTGGATCCGCGGCGTTGCTGTATCCCCGTGTCACGTTTCGAAACTTTTCGAAACCCTGTGAGGTTGCACTGAGCCACCTGTCAGCGCACATCTGCGCTGGTGAGAACCACATTCGGCGGCAACTCTTTCTTGTTTATCTCGAAAACACAAGACCCCTTGACAGTGCGGTTCTCGAAACATAGCGTGCCCTTGCGATCGCATAACGTGCGTTCCTGACGGCGCCTCGCAGCCCGTCCGGAACGCTGGACTGCATGCCTTCCTGGCGTGCAGTCAAGTCATGGTCATCTGTTCACTCTCGCCGTGGCGCGGGCCACGGCCTTCGAGTTCGGAGTCAGCGTGGACCCCAACGCGATGTCCCGGCGGAATCTCCTCCGCCTCGCACTTGTCGGCACAGCCGGCGTCGGGCTGGCCGCCTGCGGCACGTCCGGACCCACCGGCGGTAACGCCGCCACTGGCGGCACCGGCGGCGGTGGCGGCGGCGGTTCTGCCGCCAGCTACTGGTTCCTCACCGGTCCACCCGGTGAGGGAATCAGGACGAACACGGTCAAGCGGTTCAACGCCGCGAACCCGTCGACGCAGATCCAGTACACGACGTTCGCGAACGACGCGTACAAGACCAAGATCAAGACGGCCATCGGTGCCGGTCAGGCCCCGACCATCATCTGGGGCTGGGGCGGTGGCGGTCTGAAGAGCTACGTCGAGGCCGGGCAGGTCGAGGACCTGACCGACTGGTTCAGCCAGAACTCGGCCGTCAAGGACCGGCTCTTCCCGTCGTCCTTCGGCGCGGCCACTGTCAACGGCAAGATCTACGCGATGCCGGCCGAGACCGTGCAGCCGATCGTGCTGTTCTACAACAAGACGGTGTTCGACCAGGTCGGCGTCCAGCCGCCCCAGTCCTGGGGCGAGCTCATGGCACTCGTGCCGAAGTTCAACGAGAAGGGCATCGCGCCGATCTCCCTGGCGGGGCAGTCGCGATGGACCAACATGATGTGGCTGGAGTTCCTCTTCGACCGCATCGGCGGCACCGAGGTGTTCCAGGCGATCTTCGACGGCCAGAAGGACGGGTGGTCGCAGCCGGCCGCCATCCAGGGGCTGACCTACGCGCAGAACCTCGTCAAGGCCAACGGCTTCAGCAAGGGCTTCTCCTCGATCGCCGCCGACAACAACGCCGACCAGGCGCTGCTCTACACGGGCAAGGCAGCCATGATGCTGCACGGCACCTGGACCTACGGCAGCATGGCGCAGCAGGGCGGCGACTTCGTGTCCGGCGGCCACCTCGGCTGGATGAACTTCCCACCGGTCGAGGGCGGCAAGGGCGACCCGACCAGCACGGTCGGCAACCCCGGTCAGTACCTGTCCATCTCCTCCAGGGCGACCGAGGCCCAGAAGGAGACGGCGAAGAAGTTCTTCTCCACGGCGGTCCTCGATGACGCCGAGGTCAAGGAGTGGATCAGCAACGGCGCGGTCCCCATCGTCAAGGGGACGGACAGCCAGTTCACCGGCAAGGACGCCGAGTTCCTCAAGTTCGTCTACGGCGTCGCGAGCAACGCCAAGGTGTTCGCCCAGTCGTGGGACCAGGCTCTGAGCCCGACGGCCGCCGAGACGCTGCTCGACAACATCGCCAAGCTTTTCCAGTTGTCGATCACTCCACAGCAGTTTGCCACCGCAATGAATGCCACCATCGGCACATGACCACGCTCGCTCCAACGACGACCGCTCCGTCCGGCACCTCAACCAACGTCGGACGGAGCGGCGTCGTGGGGTGGATGGCCCTGCCTGCCTTCTTCCTGTTCTTCGCGTTCGGCGTGATCCCCCTCCTGGGGGTGCTCGCGCTGAGCTTCACGACGTGGGACGGCATCGGTGAGATCCACCTGACCGGTCTGACGAGCTGGAGGGCCACGCTCAGCAACCCCGGCCTTCCGCACGCACTGCTGGTGACGTTCGAGGTGATGTTGCTGTCCTGGGCGTTCCAGACGCCTCTCAGCATCCTCATCGGTGTCTTCCTCGCGGGTCACCAGCGCTACCGCGCGCTCTTCGCCGTCCTCTACTTCGTGCCGCTGCTGCTCAGCTCCGCCGCGATCGCGGTGGCCTACAAGGCGCTGCTCGACCCGAACTTCGGGCTGGGTGCGGGCCTGCACCTCGACTTCCTCTCCCAGGACTGGCTGGGCCAGGGGAACCTCGCACTCTTCACCGTCGTGTTCATCGTGTCCTGGCAGTTCATCCCGTTCCACTCGCTGATCTACCAGGGTGCGGTCCGCCAGATCCCGGACTCGATCTTCGAAGCGGCCGAGATCGACGGTGCGGGGCGTTTCCGCAAGTTCTGGAACATCACCCTCCCGCAGCTGAAGAACACGATCATCGCGTCCTCGACGCTGATGATCGTGGGGTCCCTGACCTTCTTCGACCTGATCTTCGTGCTCACCGAAGGCGGCCCGGGCGATGCCACCCGGGTGCTCGCGCTGGACATGTACAAGACCGGCTTCCAGGCCAACCTCATGGGGCAGGCCAGCGCGATCGCCCTGATCCTCGTCCTGGTCGGCGTGGCCCTGGCCCTGATCCTGCGGCGGATCGGCGGCGGCAGAGACACCTCCAGCCAGCTGGAAGGGGCCTGACATGGCGACCGCGACGACGGACACCAAGACCCCACCGGCGGCCCAGGCTCCGCGATCGGGCGCGTCCGGTCGACGCAGGCGCCGCAACGAGCGCCCCAACTGGGGCGGTGCCATCTTCGGCCTGCTCTGGCTGTTCATCGTGCTCATCCCGGTCTACTGGGTTGTGATCACCAGCTTCAAGACGCAGGCCAACTACTACGCGATGAACCCGCTCCAGCCGCCGACGAACCCGACGCTCGACAACTACCGGTCGGTCCTGAGCAACAACTTCCTGCAGTTCTTCTTCAACAGCGTCATCGTGGCCTTCGGGACGCTCGTGCCGGCGGTGTTTGCCTCCTTCATGGCGGCATACGCGATCGTCCGAAGCCGCGGGAGGCTCCTGAGGTACGTCAACGGCCTCTTCCTCATGGGCCTCGCGATCCCGCTGCAGGCGTGCATCATCCCGGTGTACCTGATCATCATCAAGCTCCAGCTCTACGACAGCCTGCTGGCGATCATCCTGCCGTCCATCGCGTTCGCCATCCCGCTGTCGGTGCTGGTGCTGTCCAACTTCGTCCGTGACGTGCCCCAGGAGCTGTTCGAGTCGATGCGGGTCGACGGCGCCACCGAGTGGCGGATGCTCTGGCAGCTGGCGTTCCCGCTCACCAGTCCTGCGCTCGTCACCGTGTCGATCTACAACGGCCTCACGGTCTGGAACGGGTTCCTCATCCCGCTCATCCTGACCCAGAGCCCGGACAAGCGGACCCTGCCGCTGGCCGTGTGGTCCTTCCAGAGCCAGTACGGCGTCAACGTGCCCGCCATCCTGGCGTCGGTCGTGCTGACGACCCTGCCGATCCTCGTCCTTTACGTCGTCCGTCGCCGTCAGCTGGTCAGCGGCCTGACCGCCGGCTACAGCAAGTAGCGGCGTCACCGACCCAGGGGACGCAAGACCCCTCAGCCGTTGCGGGAGTGGAGCCCAAAACTCCGCTCCCGCAACGGTTTTCGGGCTCACGACGGTCGCTGGCACCAGCCGGCCGCGGCCGGTCGGCTGGTGCCTGCCCATAGGGATCGGAGGGACAAGCGGGCCGTCCTGGTCGAGACTGTCAGCGTTCACGTCTTGAGGAGGCAGCTGTGTTGGAGGAGATCCGGCATCGGGTGGCGGAGTTCCTGACCACCCACGACCCCGCGACGACGGACCGGCTCGACTTCCTGCGCGCCCGGTTCGATGCCGGGCTCGCGTGGGTGCACTACCCGGTCGGGCACGGTGGGCTCGGCGTCGACCAGGCGCTCCAGCCCGAGGTCGACCGGCTGTTCGTGGAAGCCGGGTCGCCCGACAACCAGGCGCGCTCCAACGGAATCGGGCTCGGCATGGCCGCGCCGACCATCCTCGCGTTCGGCACCGAGGAGCAGAAGCAGCGCTATCTGCGCCCGCTGTGGACCGGCGAGGAGATCTGGTGCCAGCTGTTCAGCGAGCCAGGTGCGGGCTCGGACCTCGCAGCCCTCGGCACGCGCGCCGTCCGCGACGGCGACGGCTGGGTCGTCAACGGGCAGAAGGTGTGGACCTCCGGCGCGCACTTCGCACGCTACGCGATCCTCGTCGCCCGGACCGACCCGAACGTCCCCAAGCACCGCGGCATGACCTACTTCCTCTGCGACATGACCGCTCCCGGCGTGGACGTGCGGCCGCTGCGCCAGATCACCGGCGAGGCGGAGTTCAACGAGGTCTTCCTCACGGACGTGCGGATCCCGGACAGCCAGCGGCTCGGCGACGTCGGGCAGGGCTGGGTGGTGGCGAACGCCACGCTCAACAACGAGCGCGTCGCGATCGGGGGACGGGCGACGCCGCGCGAAGGTGGCATGGTCGGCGTCGTCTCCCGGACCTGGCGCGGGCGGCCCGAGCTCCACACGCCTGAGCTGCACGACCGCCTCCTGCGGCTCTGGGTCGAGGCCGAGGTCGCTCGGCTCACCGGAGCACGGTTGCGGCAGAAGCTCGCCCAGGGCCAGCCCGGTCCGGAAGGTGCGGCGATGAAGCTGACCTTCGCCCGGCTCGCGCAGCAGCTCTCGGGCCTCGAGCTCGAGCTGCTCGGCGAGCAGGGGCTGCGCTACTCGGCCTGGACGATGGTCCGGCCCGACCTTGTCGACTTCACCGGCCGCGACGCCGGCTACCGCTACCTGCGTGCCAAGGGGAACTCGATCGAGGGAGGCACGTCGGAGATCCTGCGCAACATCGTCGCCGAACGCGTGCTGGGGCTGCCCGCGGAGCCGCGCGTCGACAAGGACGTCCCGTGGAAGGAGATCCCGCGATGAGCGAGACCGCCGAGTATGACCTGCTCTACACCGATGTCGAGGAGGACCTGCGCTCCAGTGTGCGCGACCTGATTCGCGCCTCGTGCGGCGCGCAGTCCGTGACGGCCATGTACGACGGTGACCGGTCGGTCGTGGCGCCACTGTGGAAGTCGCTCTCGGTCGACCTCGGCCTCGCCGGCCTGCTCGTCCCCGAGGAGCGCGGCGGTCAGGGCGCCTCCGCGCGCGAGGCCGCGGTCGTCCTCGAGGAGCTGGGCCGGGCCGTCGCCCCGGTGCCGTTCCTCACCAGCGCTGTCGTGGCCACCACACTCCTGCTGGGGTCCGGCTCGCCGCTCGTCGCCGAACTGGCGTCGGGGGAGCGCGCCGCGGCGCTGGCGGTTCCGTGGTCGACCGCCCCGCACAGTGACCTGACGGCCCTGCGCCTTGACGGTGGTCGGGTCACCGGCGTCGTCACCAGCGTCGCCGGTGCACGTGAGGCCGACACGCTCCTGGTGCCGGTGGCCGGGCCGGGTGGTCTCGCGCTCTGTGCTGTGCCCGCGTCTGCGGCGACGGTCACTCCGGTCACCTCCCTCGACATGAGCCGACAGCTGGCGGATCTGCGCCTCGACGGCGTGCCCGGGGAGCTGGTCCTCGCTGATGCCGAGCCGGCCCTGCGCCGGGCCCTCGATGCAGGCGCTGCGCTGCTCGCCTCGGAGCAGCTCGGCGTCGCGCGCTGGTGTCTCGAGACGACCGTCGCCTATCTCAAGGAGCGGCGGCAGTTCGGTCGGGTCGTCGGCGGTTTCCAGGCGCTCAAGCATCGGCTTGCCGACCTCTACACCGGCGTCGAGCAGGCCGCGGCGGCCGCCAGGTATGCCGCAGCCACGCTGGCCGCCGACGATCCGGATGCGCCGGTCGCGGCATCGGTGGCCCAGTCGTACTGCAGCGATCTGGCAGTCCTCGCCGCCGAGGAGGCCGTGCAGCTGCACGGCGGGATCGGCATGACGTGGGAGCACCCCGCACACCTCTACCTCAAGCGCGCCAAGTCCGACCAGATCGCCCTCGGCACCCCTGGGCGACACCGCGCCCGGCTGGCGACGCTGGTCGGCCTCACCCCCTGACCCCACGCGATCCAGCCCACGCGATCCAGCCCACGCGATCCACCCCGCAACACACCGAGCAGTCGCCAGGTTCGGCGGTTATTTCCGTCGAACCTTGCGACTGCTCGGTGTGTTGCCGGGGCAGCTCAGCCGTTGCAGATGACCTGAGCGCCTGCCCAGTCGGCGTTGTCGTGACCGTTTCCGTCTCCGCCGTCGCCGACCTGGAGGGTCAGCTGCTGCACGCCGGTGACGTCCGCGGTCAGTGTCTTGGCCGCGCTGGTGCCGGTCATGGGGCCGGAGGCGGCCACCGTGCTGCCGTCGGCGAGGACGGTGAACGTGACGCTGCCCTTGCCGCCGGCACTGTCGTCGAGACCGACGTCAGTGCTGAAGGACGTGCACGCACCACCGAGGTCGATCACCACGCTGCTCACCGAGTTCGTGCCGATGCCCTTGGCGTACGTCGCCCCACGGATGGTGATGGGCGTGCCGTCGCCGGCGCCGTTGCCACCGACGTTCGTGTCGCGCTCGACCGGGCCGTAGCCGTTGGTCGCCGACACGAAGGGCAGGTCGCTGAGGTAGGTGAGCCCGCGCTGTTGGAGCGTGAGGGAGTATGCCGCCCCCGTCCGTGACGCGGAGTCGCCCCCTCCGTAGGTGACCAGGGCTGCGACCGAGTAGGCGCCGCCCGCAGCGTCGTCACCGACGGTGACCCGCCAGCTCAGCGGCGCCGAGGCGCCCGCCGCGAGGGTGGCCGGAGCCGCGTCGACCGGTGTCGCAGTCCAGCCGCTGGGCACGGCCAGGGCCGCCGCGACGTCGGTCATGGTGGCAGCTGCGTCGTTGCGCACCGTGCCGTTGACGGTGAACGTGTCGCCCGCCTTCGGGTGTGCCGCGATGTCGTCGCTCGCCAGCGGGGTCACCGAGGCGCGACCGGGAAGCGTCGGCTGGCCGTACACCTTGGCGTTCCAGCTGGGGGCGTTGACCTGGCGGACCTTCACGCCGCCCCGGACGGTGCCCAGGTCGGTCAGCGTCACCTTCTCGGGACCGTTGCCGGGCCCGCCGTCACTCGTCACGGCCAGGGCGATCGTGTTCTGGTCGTGCGTGTTGAGGATGCCGTTCGGGACCACGAAGGTGTGCTGCGGGCCGACGTTGGCGATGTACTGCCCGACGTTCCAGCCGTTGACGTAGATCAGGGCCCGGTAGTTCGCGTTGGAGTGTGCGGTGCCGGGGTCCCCGATCGTGATGCCGATGGACGAGTCGTCCTCGGGCGGGACGTCGAGTGTGACGTTCGTGCGGTACCACGTGGTGCCCGGTGCTGCACTGCTCTGTGGCAGCGTGGTGCTGGACCAGGAGTCGTCTGCGTAGCCGGGCAGGTGCCAGCCGTGCCGCTCGCCGAAGAGTCCACCGGCGTTCATCACGCCACGGGCCGGGTCGACGATGTCCTCGCCTCCGAGGTTCCCCTGGACCCGCCACGTGATGGCCGGCTGAGCGGCCGCGCCGGTGGCGTCGGTGTATGCCGCCGAGATGAGTCCGCGACCCTCCTTGTGAGCGTCGTTGACCCCACCGTCCTCGTTGTGGCCGTTGTTGCGGACCATGACGGAGAGCACGTGGTCACCGTCGGTGCGCAGGGCCTCGGGCACCGTGAAGGTGGCGGTGCCGCGGGTGGGCGGGCTGGCGACGCCTGAGCCGAGGACGTTCTGTCCGAGGTAGACCCCGTCCAGCCACGTCTGCAGCATGCCGGCCCCGCCGCCGCCGTAGGACAGCGCGATGGTGCTGGCGCTCGAGGCACCCGTGTAGTGCCCGCGGTACCACACGTCGCCCTGGTGGAACCCGTAGTCGTCGGCAGTCAACACTGGCTGCCCGGCCGGAGGCTTCGTGGTGGAGTTCGTCGACGTCTTGATCGCGACCTGCCAGGAGGAGTCGTCGAATCCTGGAGCCGACTCCGCCGAGTCCGCTGCCGTCTTCCAGGTCGCCTGGCTCAGGTCCGGAAGCGTCACCGGCACTGCGCCGCCGAGCTGGCTGCTGGCCTGAAGGCTTCCCCCCGGCTGCGGGGTTGTCGGGACGGTCTGGCCGTTCCACACGACCGAGGAGACTCCGGCCGGCGTCCAGACCTCGAGGTCGGCGGCATCCTTGGTGTCGCCCGTGAGGTGCAGGCTCGCCCCCTGCAGGGTCGCGTTGCGGACCAGCTCCGGCCCGCGGACCAGGACCGGCCCGGTGGCGGTGTCGGTCTGCCAGAAGGTGCCGGCCGTGTCGGTGTCTGTGAGCAGCAGGGTTACCGGAGCGCGGCCACCCCCGGTGATGCGCACCTCGGCCACGCCGTCGTGCGTGTAGTCCAGCCGCAGGTCGCCCGTCGCGGCGTCGAAGCTGCTGCTCACAGAGCCGCTGAGGACCTGGAGGCTCGGCTCGTCGCTGTAGCGAAGCACCGTCTCGCCGTCCTCGCCCTTCGGCGCGTAGAGCAGCGCCAGCTGGCCGGTCGAGGTGTTCAGGTGGGTCATGATCTGCGACGTCGAGTAGACCAGGTGCGGGCTCGATTCGCCTGCGGCAGAGTCGAGGTCGTAGTCAGCGACCAGGATCTTCGAGTCCTGACCGTTGATCCGCAGCGTTCCCTGCTGCGGCACGGAGTAGCTGCCGTCGGCGGTCTGGACAGGGAACGTGAACGTGTTGTTGGTCGTGGCGGTCGACGGGTTGTGCATCGCGATGTAGAAGTGCGTCCCGGTGTCCGGGTTGACGTCGTTGTAGATCTTGATCGCGGTGCTCGACGGGGTGACCGTGTTGCCCTTGTCCACCTTGGTGATGGGGCTGACGCTCTGCACCATCAGGCCGAGCTGCTTCATCGTG
Organism: Monashia sp. NPDC004114; assembly: GCF_053603855.1. Lineage (NCBI taxonomy): Bacteria > Bacillati > Actinomycetota > Actinomycetes > Micrococcales > Intrasporangiaceae > Intrasporangium > Monashia sp. NPDC004114. The sequence goes on from NZ_JBSGGK010000036.1 coordinate 19,658, forward strand.
GTGGCCTTGGGTCGGATCTGCCGCGCCTCGCTGATGGAGGCGCCGTAGTCATACGAGCTGTACACGACCGGTGCCGGCAGCCAGCCCCACGACGTGCCACCGAAGCTCATGTACACGCTGTGGATGGAGAGGCGGTTGGCGATGTCGGTCCCGTAGGTGACCCGCTCGTACCCGGAGCCCTCCTGCAGCGACATGCAGTCGTAGCTGCCAGGGCCGCCCCAGAAGTCGAACCAGCCGCCGCCACGCTCTGCGACGAACCCTGGAGTGTTCGGCGAGGCGGTCGATCCACCGGTCGCACCACCGGAGCCCCAGATGCCCCAGTCGGGCGCTGCCGTCGGCGAGCCCGGCGTGTTGTTGGTGTGGCACGAGCCACCGCCGTACCCGTCGAACGCGTAGAGGTCGTTGGGGCCCACCACGGTCCCACTGACGTTGCTGCCGGCGGGGACCCACTTGCCGTTACGGCCCTTGTCGTTGTGGAAGATCGGCACGGATATGCCGTCGGCGCGCACCTTGTCGTAGAGGTGCTTCATGTAGTTCTTCTGGGCGGTGCCGGTGGCGTCCAGCTCGTTCTCGATCTGGTAGAGGATCACCGAGCCCCTGCCGTCGGTGTACTGGTGGCGCGAGAGGATCGCGTCGATCTGGCCCAGCCACTCGTCGGCTGCCGCGAGGTGGTCGGGGGCGTCGCTGCGCGCCTTGCCCGACTGGGTCGTGAGCCAGCCCGGGTACCCACCGCCGTTGGTCTCGGCGTTGATGTAGGGGCCCGGACGGGCGATGACGTACAGCCCGACCTCCTGCGCGATGTCGAGGAGATTGTCGATGTCACGCACGCCCGTGAAGTCGTACACACCGGGCTTGGGGGAGTGGTACGCCCAGTCGAAGTAGAGCGAGACGGCGTTGTAGCCCTCTGCCTTGAGCTTCTGCAGCACGTCGCGCCACTCGTCAGGGCTCGGGAGCCGGAACGAGTGGAACTCACCGGACCAGATGTACATCCGCTGCCCGTCCAGCATCAGGGAGTACTTGTCGAACGTCACGGTGTGCGTCGATGCTCCGGTCGACGGAGCGCTCTGGGCGCCCGCCGAGGCGGTCACGGTCGCGGCGGATGCACCGCCAGGAAGGGCCAGACCGGCGCCGATGGCGACCGTGGAGATCATGGCCAACGTGGTGCCCGTACTGGTCAGTCGACGGGCTCGGGTTGATGGAGGCTTCGAACGTGACATGGTGCCTCTCCGTTGAGGGACTCATGCGAAGCAAGGTCGCATGGTTCGAATGTGTGAAGACGTGTTTGACTTTGCAGGTTTTCGATCGAGTGTGTCAAGACTTCGAGCCTGGGCGTCTCACGAAACGTCCTTTCGGCCGGCGTGACTCAGGCGTCCCTCACGCCACGGAGTCCGCGATGACGAGCTGGCCCACCCGCTCGGCGAGTGCCTCCCTCGCCGCGGTCGGCATGCCGGCGTCCGTGACGAGCACGTCGATCTGCTCGAGCTCGGCGAACGAGCTGAGCCCCGCGATCCCCCACTTCGTGTGGTCCGCGGTCACGACGACCCGCTTCGCGTTGTGCACCAGCTCGCGGTTGGTCTGGGCCTCGGCCAGGTTCGGCGTCGACAGGCCGGCGGTCTCGTCCATGCCGTGGCAACCCAGGAAGAGCAGGTCGTAGCGCAGAGACCGGATGACCATGTCGGCAACCGGACCGACGAGGGCATCGGAAGGCGTCGGCACACCGCCGGTCAGGATCAGCGTCCGGTCACCCGGGGCGTTGTGCAGTTCGCCTGCTACACGAAGGGAGTTCGTCACGACGATCAAGCCGGGGATGGAGACCAGGTGCTTCGACAGGGCCCATGTGGTCGTCCCTCCGGAGAGCGCGATCGCAGAGCCGGGCTGGACGAGACGTGCGGCCGCGAGGGCGATGAGCTCCTTCTCCTCGTGCTCGCGCGTTGCCTTCGTCGCAAACTGCGGCTCCTCCGTCGTCACCATGTCGACCACCGTGGCGCCGCCGTGGACCTTGTCGACCAGCCCCCGGCCCGCCAGGACGTCGAGGTCGCGTCGGATCGTCATGTCGGAGACGCCCAGCAGCTGGGTGAGGTCGACGACGCGGACGCCGCCATGCTCGCGCACGTACTCGAGGATCGCGGCCTGGCGCTGGCGGGCGAGCATGGTTCCTCCTGCGAGACGGGACTGCCGCGGCCCCCGGGTCGTCTGCGAGGATCCCACCGCGGATGTCTGAATCTAAACAGATAATGTTGGAAAGCGTGCGGTCTTGGGCATGTCGGGGGCGAACCGAACGGCATACGTCTGTTTGCGAGCCTTCCCCGACATCGTGCGTGACGGTTTCGAAAGCCAACCGACTGTCCGAACCGAAAGTCACAACCTGGTCACGGCAGGCGTTCGTGCGGGAGGTGATCGAGTATGGGTTCCGAAAACGCAAGCGCAATGCAAATTTGGCTCTTGACGCGACGACCCGGCACGTGGTTGCCTCCTCGTCGTGACAGAGAAGTCCTTCGGCGCCGTGGAGCTGCCGGCAGCGCTACGCCGTCGGAGGGCCCTGGCCATGATCACCGAGCGCGGGTTCGTGCCCATCGGTGAGCTTGCGGACGCGTTCGGCGTCTCCCACGTCACCGCGCGCGCGGACGTCGACGGGCTGGCAGCACGGGGCCTGGCCCAGCGGGTGCGTGGCGGGGCTCTCGCCTCGCGGGTCAGCCAGGCGGAGCGCCCGTTCGAGGAGAGCGAGGGCGCCGAGGCCCAGGAGAAGACCGCGATCGGCGCGGCCGCGGCGGCCCTGGTCTCCTCGGGGCAGACGGTGATCCTGGACGTCGGCACGACCACGACAGCGATCGCCCGTGCCCTCGTCGCTCGCGCCGACCTCGAGTCGGTCACCATCGTGACCAACAGCCTGACCATCGCGGTCGAGATGGAAGCGGCGCTCGACCGCTACGCCGTCCTGGTGACCGGTGGCACGCTGCGCCGGATGCAGCACTCGCTCGTCGACCCGATGGGAGCGCTCGTGCTCGAGCGTCTGCACACCGACCTGGTGTTCCTGGGCTGCAACGGAGTTGACCGGCGCGCGGGAGTCACCAACATCAACCTGCCTGAGGTGACGATGAAGCAGCGGATGCTGGCAGCATCGCGCCGCAGCGTCCTCGTGGCCGACGGCAGCAAGATCGGTGCGACGTCGCTGGCTCGGATCTGCTCGGTCGACGATGTCGACCTGCTGCTGACCGGTGCCTCGGCGGACGCCCAGCAAGTGGAAGAGCTGCGTGCGACAGGTCTCGACGTGCAGGTGGTCGAGTCGGACGTGGCGACCGACGGAACGTCGGGGCAGGACGTCCCAGCGACGGTCAGTGACAAGGACAGATAGCCGATGTCACTGCGACGTCTGAGACCAGGTCGACCAGCGGGGGCTGGCACCCCCGTGGGTTGATTCTGCGGGTTTTTGTGTGTTGGGAGCTGCCGGGGCCGTGGTGGTGTCGGTGTGTCGGGTTCTGCGCCGGGTGTGGTGTGGGGTCTGGTTTCTGATCTAGGAGGAGTAATGCGCAACAGGTCTGTTGCTTCGGTGGTGTCGGTGGCGTTGGTGGGGGTTGTGGCGGTGGCGTTGGCCGCGTGTGGGTCGTCTTCGGACAACGCCACGCCGGGCGCTGGTGGGGC
>NZ_JBSGGK010000037.1:0-15519 GCF_053603855.1 Monashia sp. NPDC004114
AGACGCGCCGCCAGCCCCGGCAGACCCCGCAGACCCTCCAGCTCCGCACCCGCCCCCGGCTCGGACGAGGCCAGCAACGCCAGCCGGGTCACCGGATCCATCACCGGGTCCATCACCTCACGTGACTCCGCCACCACCCCAGCCCCTGCCGACGCGCCGGGCTGCTGCACCGACGCACCGGGCTGCCGCACCGGCGCGGTGGCCCCGTGGCGCGGACCCCGTCGGCGCCACGGGTGGCGGGCTGTCTGGCTCATGACCCAAACATACGTTCGACCACCGACAGCCACCCGCCGCTACCCACAGCAAACCGGCGCAAACACCTAGGTTGTCCACAGGGGGCGACGCACCGCCGGAGCTAGCTGCCCTTCTCGCCCGCGCCCCGTTCAGGTCCGTCCGACCCCAGACGGTCGACGAAGGCCTCGATGCCGTCGAGCAGTCGCTCCAGGCCGAACTCGAAGATCATCTCGCTCTCGGCCTCCAGATATGACCCCTCGAGCTCGGCGCCGTCGAACGTGCCCTGGCTGGCGAGGGCCGTCAGGAAGGGGAACCGCTCGGCATAGTCGGGCGCGACCTCGTTGAACATCCGCGACCGCGACATCCACCATTCGGTCTCGTCGACGCCGGTCACCTCGGTCGCACGGGTCGTCTCGGCCATGGCGCGGGCGTTGCCATGCACGAAGCTCGCGACGGACCACACGCTCGCCATGAGGTCGGGACCGGTCAGCCCGAGCCCGGCGAGGAGCTTCGCGGAGGTCTCCTGGTTGCGGGTCTCGTTGGGGCCCATGCCGGCCCGGGCGCCCGAGATGTCGAGGGTCCACGGGTGGCGCAGGAAGAACGCACGGTTGTCGCGGGCCCACTGCCGGAGTGCGGGGCGCCAGCCCTCGGAGAGGTCATAGTCGGTCGGCAGCTCGCCCGCCACGTGGTCCCACATGAGGTCGATCAGCTCGGCCTTGCCCGGGATGTACGTGTAGAGCGCCATGGGGGTGCGGCCGAGCCGGTCACCGACCGCGCGCATGGAGACGGCGTCGATCCCGCCCTCGTCGGCGAGGGCGATGGCGGCGGCGACGATCTCGTGGACGCTCAGCGCCGCCTTCGGCCCGCGGCGTGTCGCGGGGGGCTGGGGTTTCGCACCCCAGAGCAGGCGCATGGACTCCTCGGGGTCGCCCTGGCCGACGTAGATGACCATGAGGGTTGCCAACTCCTTACGCCGTAATCTAATCTCGACGAGGATCTCTTTACGGTGTAAAGGTACAGGGAGGTATGCCGTGCCGGACCGAGGACTCGCCAGTCCCACCCAGCCCACCACCACCACCACAACGCCCACCACCAGCGCCGCCCCCGCCAACACTCCGGCGATCGTGGCGCGGGGCCTGGTCAAGACGTATGCCGCCCACCGGGCTCTCGACGGGTTCGACCTGACGGTGCCGCGTGGGGTGGTGTGGGGCCTGCTCGGCCCCAACGGCGCCGGCAAGACGACAGCCGTGCGCACCCTCGCCACGCTGCTCGCCGTCGAGCAGGGCGAGGCATCGGTCGCGGGGGTCGACGTGCACACCCGGCCGCAGGAGGTGCGGCGCCACATCGGGCTCTCCGGGCAGACGCCGGCCGTCGACGAGATCCTCGGCGGCAGGCAGAACCTCGTGCTGTTCGCGCGGCTCAACCGGTTCGGCGCGAAGCAAGCCCGCGTCCGTGCCGACGAGCTGCTCGCCCAGTTCGAGCTCGTCGACGCCGCTGACAAGCCGGTCAAGCAGTACTCCGGCGGCATGCGCCGGCGCCTCGACCTGGCCGTGACGCTGCTGCTGCGCCCCGAGGTGCTCTTCCTCGACGAGCCGACCACCGGTCTGGACCCACGCAACCGCGGCGAGGTGTGGACCTCGATCCGCCAGCTCGTGGCCGACGGCACGACGGTGCTGCTCACGACGCAGTACCTCGACGAGGCGGACCAGCTCGCCTCGGGAGTCTCGGTCATGGACCGCGGCCGGGTGATCGCCGAAGGCCGCCCGGACGATCTCAAGCGTGCCATCGGCGGCGACCGCCTCGAGGTCACGGTCGTCGACCGCGCCGACCTGGACCAGGCTCGCGCCGCCGTCGCCCGATGGGCCGCAGGTGATCCGGCGGTCGATCTCGAGTCGGGCACCGTCGGCGCGGCAGTGGCCGACCGGGTGACCGCGATCTCGTCGGTGCTCGAGGAACTCGGCCGAGATGGGGTGCGCATCGCCGACATCGGGCTGCGCCGTCCGACGCTCGACGACGTGTTCCTGCGCCTGACCGGCCATGTCGCCGAGACCGCTGAGCCGATCGCGGCCGAGCACGACGCCCGCTCCGAAGACCATGCCGACAACGATGCCGACAACGATGCCGACGATGGTTTCGGGACCCCCGGGGACCGCAGTCACCCCGAGGAGCCCAGTCACCCCGAGGACCCCAGTCGCCCCGAAAGCCGCGGTGGCGCCGAAAGCCCGAGCCACCGGCATACGAAGGTCGGCGCCGAGGACGCGGAGGTGACCCGATGAGCGCCGCCACGACGACCCTCCCGGTGGGAGGCGACAGCCTCGTCGGTCGGGTCCGCTGGTCGGTCCGCGACGGGCTGCTCATCGCGGGCCGCGACGTGGCCCACTGGATCCGGGAGCCGCAGCTGATCCTGTGGACGCTCTTGTTCCCGATCGTGTTCGTGCTGCTGTTCGCCTACGTGCTCGGCAGCTCGATGCAGGTGGCCGGCGGGGGCAGCTACCAGGAGTTCCTCATGCCCGGGATGTTCGTCCAGACAATGGCTTTCGGGCTCGGCGAGACCGTCGCGGCCGTGCAGTCTGACAACGCGAAGGGCGTCATGGACCGCTTCCGCTCGATGCCGATCGCACCGTCCGCGGTCGTGCTCGGGCGCGTGCTCGCGAACATGCTCTACTCCGTTGTCAGCCTCGTGATCATGATCGGCTGCGGGCTGCTCGTCGGCTGGCGCTGGCACACCGGCATCTCGGGCCTCGCGCTCGGCGTGGCGCTGCTGCTCCTGCTGCGGCTGGCCATGATGTGGCTCGGGATCGTCCTTGGCCTCAAGGCCAAGAGCGCCGAGATGGCCAACGGCCTGTTCGGCCTGCTCTACCCGCTGACGATGCTGTCGAACGCCTTCGCCTCGCCGGAGCTCATGCCCGGGTGGCTGGGCACGATCGCGATGCTCAACCCGCTCTCGTGGACGACGACCGCGGTGCGCGAGGCGTTCGGCAACCCCGGTGTGCCGACAACCGGCTGGCTGTCGGACCACGCTGTCATGCTTGCCGTCATGTGGCCGCTCATCGTCACCGCCGTGACCTTGCCGTATGCCGTCCGCGCGTTCCAGAGGCTCAGCCGATGACCGCGGGCCCGACCACGCCCGCCGCGGCACACCGTCACGACGTCATCCGGGTCCGCGGGGCGCGGGTCAACAACCTCAAGGGAATCGACGTCGACATCCCGAAGAAGAGCCTGTCCGTCTTCACCGGCGTCTCGGGTTCGGGCAAGAGCTCCCTGGTCTTCGGCACCATCGCGGCCGAGAGCCAGCGCCTTATCAACGAGACGTACTCCGCGTTCCTCCAGTCGTTCATGGGGAGCCCGGCGCGCCCGGACGTCGATGCGCTGGAGAACCTCAGCGCCACGATCGTCGTCGACCAGGAGCGGATGGGGGCCAACTCGCGTTCGACCGTCGGCACGGCGACCGACGTCAACGCCTTCCTCCGTCTCGTCTGGTCTCGCCTGTCGACGCCCCACGTCGGACCGTCCTTCCACTTCAGCTTCAACGTCCCCGACGGCATGTGTCCCGAGTGCGAGGGCATCGGCAAGGTCTCGGCGATCGACGAGTCCCAGCTCGTCGACAGGGACCTCAGCCTCAACGAGGGCGCCATCACGGTGCCCAACTTCACCCCGAACACCTGGTACTGGCGGGCCTACGCCGAGAGCGGCCGGCTCGACCCTGACAAGAAGGTCCGTGACTTCACCCCTGAGGAGTGGGAGTGGTTCATGCACACTCCCGCGACGAAGGTGAAGCTCGGCGGCATCAACACCACCTACGAGGGACTGGTGGTCAAGGTCAAGCGGGTCTTCCTCGACAAGGAGACCGAGAGTGGGCAGAAGCACATCAAGGCGTTCGTCGAGCGGGTCGCGACGTTCTCGGCCTGCCCTGCTTGCGACGGCACGAGGCTCAACGAGGCCGCGCGCACGGCGACGGTGGCCGGTCGCACGCTCCCCGAGGCGTGTGCGATGCAGATCAGCGACCTTGTCGCGGCCATCGAGGACCTGCGCGACGACCCGAGCGCTGCACCCGCCCGCCCGGCGCTCGTGTCGCTCGTCGACCTGCTCGGCTCCCTCGTCGAGGTCGGGCTCGGCTACCTCTCGCTCGACCGCGAGTCGGGCACGCTCTCCGGAGGCGAGGCCCAGCGGGTCAAGATGGTCCGCCACCTCGGCTCGGCCCTGTCCGACATCACCTACGTCTTCGACGAGCCGACCATCGGGCTCCACCCCCACGACATCGCGAAGATGACGGACCTGCTGGTCCGCTTGCGCGACAAGGGAAACACCGTCCTCGTCGTCGAGCACAAGCCGTCCGTCATCGAGCGGGCGGACCATGTCGTCGACCTCGGCCCGGGCGCCGGCTCGAGCGGAGGGGAGGTGACATATGCCGGTGACGTTGCTGGACTGCGTGCCTCCGACACGCTCACCGGCCGCCACCTCGACAGCCGTCCCGGCCCACGCGACGCAACGCGGACGCCGGCCGGGCGCCTCGAGATCCGCCATGCCACGACCCACAACCTCAAGGACGTCTCCGTCGACCTCCCGCTCGGGGTGCTCACCGTGATCACCGGTGTCGCCGGGTCCGGCAAGTCGTCGCTCATCCACGGCTCGCTGGCCGACGGGTCGATGGCTGCGGCAGGCGAGGTGCGCGTCGTCGACCAGTCGGCGATCCGTGGGTCGATGCGCAGCAACCCCGCGACCTACACCGGCCTGCTCGACCCGGTGCGCACCGCCTTCGCCAAGGCGAACGGCGTCAAGCCCGCGCTCTTCTCCGCCAACTCGGAGGGCGCCTGCCCCAACTGCAAAGGCCTCGGCGTCGTCTACACCGACCTCGGGATGATGGCCGGCGTCGCGAGCCGCTGCGAGGAGTGCGAGGGCAAGCGCTTCACGCCGGAAGTGCTCGCCTACCGGCTCGACGGGAAGAACATCGCCGAGGTGCTCGACCTGTCCATCGGGGAGGCGGGCGAGTTCTTCACCAAGGGCACTCCGCGCAAGATCCTCGATCGCCTCGTCGACGTCGGCTTGGGCTACATCCGGCTCGGGCAGCCGCTGTCCACCCTGTCCGGCGGCGAGCGCCAGCGGATCAAGCTGGCGATCCAGATGGCCGAGGGTGCCGGCACCTACGTGCTCGACGAGCCGACGACGGGCCTGCACATGGCCGACATCGAGAATCTCCTCCGGATGCTCGATCGCCTTGTCGAGCAAGGCAACTCCGTCATCGTCATCGAGCACAACCCGGCGGTGATGGCGCACGCCGACTGGATCGTCGACATCGGTCCGGGCGCGGGGCACGACGGCGGCGAGATCGTCTTCGAAGGGCCTCCTGCGGAGCTCGCGCGGTCACGAACGCTGACCGGCCAGCACCTCGGCGCCTACCTGGGGGTCGGTGAGCCTGTCGGCATGTCCCCGTCGTAGACACCGGCCATGCGGTCGGCGAGCAGCACGGCGACGCGGAGCTGCTCGGCGGTCGGTCGCACCACCCGGGTCGACGTGACGACCCGGAAGTGACCGACGACCTGCCCCGCCCACCGCACGGGGACCGTGGTGTACGAGTCCGTCGGCAGACCGATCCGCTGCACCGGCACCATCCGACCACCGGCCTGGACCGTCCCGTCCGCGCCGACGATCGCATCGTGCGCCTGAGGCTGGCCGGTCATCCACTCGGTCCGGTCGGCCCCGAGGGCGTGCGTGATCGCCGTGGCGATCGCACGGGCGTGGGTGTCGGCACTCGTGTCCGGTCCGAGCTCGAGCAGGTCGGCTAGCCCGTGCAGGTAGCCTTCGCGGCGGAGCGCGGCCGCCTGCTGCCGCCGGCCCCAGAGCGCGATCTCCGTGACGGCAAGACCGACGATGACCAGCACGACCGCGAGCTCGACGTCCTCGCTGTTGCTGATCGTCAGAGAGTGGTACGGAACCGTGAAGAAGAAGTCGAAGCTGGCCGCCGCCGACAGTGCGGCGACGACTCCGGTGATGCGGTCGCCGGTCGCGGAGGCGGCCACGACCGCGAGCACCAGCACCATGGCCGCAGTGCTGGAGTCCATGCTCGCGCGGAAGATCCCCAGCACGGCCCCGACCACGACGGGCAGGAGCAGGGCGAGCCAACGGATGAGCCAACGGTGGCTCATCGTCCAGTCAGACGTCATGCATCCACGGAACCATCGGTGCCTGGGAGCGGCCACCGTGCCCGCTGGGATCCTGACGCCATCTTGACGACATCCTGATGAACACAGAGTGGAGCGCCGATGACCGACCGCATGCATGACGACGAGGTCACGATCACCGATGAGCTCGTCCACGGGCTGCTGGCGGCGCAGCTGCCGCACCTGGCTGGTCGGCCGCTGCACCGCGTTCGGTCGACGGGCACGGTCAACGCCATCGTGCGGCTCGGCGACGACCTCTACGTCCGGCTGCCTCGGGTCGCCTCCTGGGCGAGCGACCTCGACAAAGAGCTCGAGTGGCTGCCGCGACTCGGGCCGGGGCTGCCGCTCGAGGTCCCCGAGCCGGTGGCCGTCGGCGAGCCGACCGACGAGCTCCCGTTCAGGTGGGCGGTCTTTCGCTGGATCCACGGGTCTCCGTATGCCGTCGACGACGTGGACGAGACCTCGGCGGCCGCCGACCTGGCTGGGTTCGTGCAGGGCCTGAGAGCGGTACCGGTGCCCGAGGGCGCCCCACAGGGCGGTCGCCGCCCCCTCGCGCGGCTGGACGCCGACACCCGGGATGCCTTGCAGCGCAGTCGTGGACACATCGACGTCGATGCCGCGCTGGCGGCCTGGGACCGTGCACTCGATGCGCCCCCGTTCGAGGGTGACGGCCGCGGATGGCTGCACGGCGACCTGCTGCCCCCGAACGTCCTGGTCCGCGACGCCCGCCCGGTCGCCGTGCTCGACTTCGGCAGCGTCGGGGTCGGAGACCCTGCGGCGGACACGATCGCGGCCTGGACCATGTTCGGCGGACGCGGGAGAACGGCATACCGGGAGGCCCTCGGGGTCGACGACGGCACGTGGGAGCGAGCTCGCGGCTACGCCCTGACGCAGGCGGCGTTGATCATCCCCTACTACGAGCGAACGAACCCGGCCTTCACGGCGATGGCTCGGACGACCGTCGCCAACGTTGTCGCCGACGTGGCGGGCGGTGTCGGGACCAGTCGGTAGCGTCGCGCCATGACGAGCACCTCGACCTTCACGACGTCCGACTTCGACGTGACCGACTACGCCCCCGACGTCACCACCGCGCTGCCGACCGGCCACCTACGCATGCGCAAGACGTATGCCGGTGCGGTTGCCGGGCGCAGCGTCACCCAGTTCACCTCGGCCTACGACCAGGCCACCGGGGTCGGCACGTACGTCGCGATGGAGTCGTTCGAGGGCACCGTGGACGGGCGCGAAGGGGCCTTCAACTTCGTGCACGCCGCGTCGACGAGCGGCTCCGACCGGACCAACGAGTTCGGCTTCATCGTGCCTGGCAGCGGCACGGGCGAGCTGGCCGGGATCGAGGGCAGCGTGCGGCTGCACATCGACGACGACGGCATGCACCACATGGACTTCGACCACAACCTCTGACCCGCGGGACGGAGGTTCGGGCTGCTTCAGGGACGGACCACCGGGCGGTGGGTGACCGGCTGACGGCGCACGGCCCGCCGACTGCTCGTGGCAGTCGGCGGGCCAGCCCGTCCTTTCGGATCTCAGCAGGTCACGTCAGCGCACCGTGACCGTCAGCGACCCGAGGACGTCGGAGCGGGAGTCGGACGCCAGGACGCGCACCGTGTAGGTGCCCGCCGCCGCCCACGTGTGGCTCCCGCTGATCGTGGCGCTGCCATCGGACCCGGTCGCCGAGACAGTCGCGTCCTCGGTCACCGTCCCGTCGCCCCACTGGACCCGGGCGCGATAGCCCTGGTCGCCCGAGGCGGGCACGCCGCCCGACACCGCGCCGAGGTCGACGTTCGTCGAGGTCTTGGCCGTCGTCGTGGTGTCGGCACCCGGCTGGACCCTCAGCGCGGCGCCGTTGTCGGCGATCGCGAAGATGTGGATCCGTCCGGCGCTACCGGGGTCGCCGGTCTGCGTCGGCAGGGTGATGCCCGTGACCGTCTTGCCCGCGGGGATCATCAGCGGCGCCGTGGCGAAGAGCTTTGCGTGGCAGCTGTCCGTGCCGGTTCCGTTGAGGCGGTAGCCCATCTCCAGCGCGACGATGTTGCCGAACTGGGCTGAGCCGCACCAGTCCCCGAACTGGATCGGGTAGCTGACGCTCGTACCGTCACTGAACCGGACGGTACCGACGGTGTCCTGGTTCTTCTGTGTCGCCGTGCCGATGATCGACAGCTTCGTCGCGCCAGGCGCCAGGGTGACCGCGAGGGTCTGGCCCATGCCGGTGGCGTTGTCCTTCTGACCCGCCGGGATGGCCGGGATCGAGAAGCCCAGGTCGGTGCCAGGCACCGCGACGAGCTTTCCGGGGACGCCGCCCGCCGCGGTCATCGCCTCTCGCGAGAGACCCGCCTGGTCGCCGTCACACGGGACCGTGTCGCCGACGTGTCCGATGCAGACCGAGTCGAACCCAGCGGCATACGACGGGATCGTCGCCGTGTGGACCGTGACCCCGCCGACATCGCTCGATGACCCGTTGGCCGTCGTGACCGTGACGCGCGGCTGGTAGTAGCCCGGCGTCTCCCACGTGTGGCTGCCCTTGATGGTGTACGAGCCGAGGTCACCGGTCTCGATGGTGCCCTCGGAGGTGGTGCCGTCGCCCCACGCGATCGTCGCCGTGGCCACGACCGGCTTGCTGCCGACGCCGCCGGAGAACTCACCGACGGTGCCCGACCAAGCCGTGTCCTCGGTCACCTCGAACGGAGCGGCGGCCGACACCTTGATCTGGGTGTTCTGCGCCTTCGAGCCGTCGGTGAGGAGCTCGACCTCCGACAGGTTCGGTGCCGCCGCGCCCACGGTCGCCGCGATGACGAGACGGTAGGACGTGTATGTCTCCGGCAGGGCGATCTTGAAGGGTCGCGTCTGGTTGCGCCACGGGAAGGTCTGGTCCGAGCGCGTGTCGAGCACGGTCCACGTCGCACCACCGTCGCGCGAGCCCTCGAGCCGCCAAGCCGACGGGTCGCCCGCCTTCGCGCCGGAGGTGATCGTGTACCACGTCGCCCGCTGTCCCACGCCCGAGAGGGCGAAGGTCACCGTCGGGGTCGCCGACGAGAACGCCGTCGACGTGCGCGACGTGTTGTCGAACATCGCCTTCGGGTCAGCGCCCGAGGCGAGGTCGGTCGCCGTCACGGTGCCACGGCCCGGGCCGGTGGCGTCCATGAGCGGCTTCGGGGCCTCGGTGCCCTTGGTCAGTGCAGGCGGGGCATCCTGGGGGCGCGCACCGAAGTCGGACGGGTTCGCACCCATCGCGAAGTCGATGGTGGTCGCACCCTTGATCTGCGACTGGTCGATCGAGACCGACTTCTGCTTCAGCCCGTTGACCGTCACGCCCTGCACGTAGATGTTGCGCTCCGAGTTGCCCGGGGCGTTGACGACGAGGTCTCCCTGCGTGCGGTGGACGGTCGCCTGCTGGAACTTCGGCGAGCCGATGGCCCACTGCGACGATCCGACCTGAAGCGGGTAGAGGCCGAGCGAGGACAGGACGTACCACGCCGACATCTCGCCGTTGTCCTCGTCACCCGGGTAGCCCTGGCCGGTCTCCGTGCCGACGTAGAGGCGCCGCATGATCTCGCGGACCTTCTCGGCCGTCTTCCACTGCTGGCCGGTCCAGTCGTACATGTAGGCGATGTGGTGCGAGACCTGGTTGCTCTGGCCGAGCATGCCCATCCGGACGTCACGCGCCTCGAGCATCTCGTGGATCGTGCCGCCGTATCCGCCGGGCTTGGTCGCGGTCTCCGGGGTGGAGAAGAACGTGTCCAGCTTCGTGGCCAGCGCGTCGCGACCGCCGTAGAGGTTCGCCAGACCCGTGCCGTCCTGCGGCGCGTGGAAGGCGAAGTTCCAGCCGTTGGTCTCGGTGTAGTCGCCGCCCCACGCCTCCGGGTCGAAGGTCGACGGGTAGCTGCCGTCGGCACTGCGGCCCTGGAAGAAGCCCACCTTCGGGTTGAAGACGTTGACGTAGTGCGTCGACCGCTCCAGGAAGTACTGCGACTCCTCGGCGAGCTGGGCGCGACGGTCGGCCGGGGTGGCCGGGTCCGTGGCCAGCGCGGCCGCCATGTTGCCGATGCCGAAGTCGTTGATCAGGCCTTCCAGCCCCCACGAGACGCTCTCACCGGTGCTGGTGCTCGTGTAGCCGAGGAAGATCGAGGTGTCCAGGCCCTTGCGCCCGACGGCGCTGGACGTGGGCAGCACGGTCGCGTTCTTCAGGGCCGCGTCGTAGGTGCCCAACGGGTCGGGCAGCTTGACTCCCTTGACATAGGCGTCCGCGAACGCGACGTCCGAGCTGGTGCCCGTCATGAGGTCCGCGTAGCCGGGCGAGCTCCACCGGGCGACCCAGCCGCCGTCGCGGTACTGCTGCACGAAGCCGTCGGCGATCTCCGCCGCCACCTCCGGGTAGAGCAGGCTGTATGCCGGCCAGACCGTCCGGTACGTGTCCCAGAACCCGTTGTTGACGTAGATCTTGCCGTCCTTGATCGCGGCGTTGGTCGTCGTCGTGGTCGCGCTGCCGGTCTTCGAGGCGACCGGGCTCGCGTACTGGTAGTGCGGAGCCTGCGCCGTTCCGGTGTTCTCGAACTGGCTGTTCGGGTACAGGTTGAGCCGGTACAGGTTCGAGTAGAGCGTCGTCCGCTGCGTGTCCGCGTTCGTGTCGCTCGACGCCTTGACGTCGACGACGCCGAGGCGCGCGTTCCACGCGGCCTTGGCCGCAGCGTGCACGGCGTCGAAGTCACGCGAGGCGAGCTCGAGCGCGTGGTTGCGCTGAGCCTGGTCGAGCGAGATGAACGACGTCGCGAGCTTGAGCTCGACCTGGTGGTTCGTGCTGGTGTCGAACGTCGCGTAGCGCGTCCCGGTGCGGCCGCCCGGCGCGGGGCCCGTTGCCGTCGAAGGTCGGTCGAACGTGCCGTAGACGAACATCCGGCTCCGCCCGGCGGACAGGCCCGATCCGTTGTCGACCCACCCCGTGAGGGTGTCCCCTGCCTGGTTGACCGTGAACGAGCCGTTGTTGTCGATGGTGTCGACGACGAGGTGGCCCTTCGCCGAGGACTCCGGGAAGGTGAAGCGGTAGACGCCGCCGTGGTCTGCGGGTGTCATCTCCGCATCGATGCCGCCGGCCAGCGACACCTTGTAGTAGTCGGGCCGGGCGACCTCGGTCTTGTGGTCGAAGGCCAGTGCCCGGTTCGTTGCGTTGCCGGTCGGGGTGCCGGTCGCCACGGAGGGCATCACCGACAGCTGGTTGCGGTCACCCATCCAGGGGCTCGGCTCGTGAGAGATGGCGAGCCCTTGCAGCAGAGGCAGGTTCGCTGCGTTGTTCTGCGCCTGGTAGTAGTACTCCCACGACTGCGAGGTCGCGTTCGTGACCGGGGTGAAGAACGTGAAACCGTTCGGCAGCGCGCTGATCGGCAGGTTGTTGCCACGTGAGAACGAGCCGGACGCGTTGGTGCCACGCCGCGTGTCGACGAAGTTGGTCAGGTCGGACGCGTCGACGGCCGCCGGGTCGGCCGCGACCGAGAGGTCGTCGATCCAGCCGCCGAAGCGGGTGTCCGCCTTCGCGGCAGTGTTGTCGTAGCCGACGAGGATGCGGTCGATCGTCTTGCCGGCCGCAACCCGCCCGACCTCCAGGGTCACCGCGTTCCACTGGTTGGCGTAGAGGATCTTGCCCTTGCCCTGACCACTCGGGGACGCCGAAACGCCATGTGCGTCAAGGGCGCTCAGGTCGGACAGGTAGGTGCCGTCGGTGAAGCGAAGGTCGATGGCGGCATTCGTCGACGGGTAGGTGAGGTCGCCCGCGACCATGTCGGGGAAGATCTTGTAGCTCAGCTCCGTGGTGGACGTCACCGGCACGTCGACGTCGAAGAGCCGGTTCCACGCGTACCCGCGGCCGTCTGCCGTGTGTCCGCCCGAGTAGCGCAGCGCCTTGAGGCCGGTCCAGCCGACGAGCGGCTTGATGTTGAACCCCGAGATCGGGCCCGAGCCGACGCTAGTGATCATCGGCGTCGCCGGGCCGGTGCCGGTCGTGCCGTCAGAGATGTCCCAGTCGGCGAGCTGGACGATGCTTCCCGAGTGCACCGCCGTGACGTTGAGCCGGTAGTAGACGAACGTGTCCGGGGTGGCTATGTCGAAGCTCTGCTTGACGAAGCGACCGGAGAAGTCGATGTTCGTCCGCGTGTCGAGGTCGGTCCACGACGAGCCGTCCTGCGAGCCCTGCAGGGTGAAGTTCTTCGGGTCACGCTCGGGAGAGTCGTTGGCCGAAGTGAGCGAGTAGCGCACCACCTTGGCCGGCGCACCGAGCTGGTAGCGCACCCAGCCCGTCGAGGCGAATGCGAGCCACTTCGAGTCCGGGTTCGCGTCGGCGAGGTTGGCCGCGACCTCGCCCGGCGCGTTCTCCGCGCTTGCCGAGACCGACACAACGGAGCCGAGGAGGCTGCCGTTCGTGCTGGACTTGCCGGTCACGTTCTGTTGGCGTGGGCCGTCCTGGCCCGTTTCGACGGTCGAGAGCTCGGGCTGTGGCTGCCCGGCCTCGAACGAGGTCGAGAAGTCCCCTGCTCCGGTCGTTTCGGTGGTGGCACCCGCCGTCGACGCCGAGGCGTCAGCGGCGGACGCAGGGGGCGATGCGGCAACCGCCCCCATCGTCGAGGTGACCAGGAGCGCCATCGCGACGGCGCCTCTCTGGATCCCTGATGTCAAACCCATCGGTGTCCTCCGTGCTCGTCGTTGAGCCGTGCTGTGGTGTCTGTGGGCGGTTCCCCTGACCTGGCCGAGACTCGCCGGAAGCGGCAAATGTCGTCAACGTCGCCTAACGAACTTGTCCGGACAGGACACCCAATCGGACAAGACTCGTTCGCAGAGGCATCGATCCGCCCATTCGGCTTGCAGCCGCCGCAGCGCGTCTGCTCACATGTCCCCCATGACAGCGTTGTCTGACCATCGGACAGGAGCTCGTCCGACCATGGCGGACGTGGCTGCCGAGGCGCATGTCTCGGTCAAGACGGTGTCTCGCGTTGTCAACCACGAGCCCGGCGTCCGTCCGGACACGGCCGAGCGCGTCCGAGCAGTCATCGAGCGGCTCGGGTTCCGCCGCAATGACGGCGCCCGGATCATCCGCCAGGGCCGCACCTTCACCATCGGCCTGGTCGTCGAGGACCTCGCGAACCCGTTCTACTCACAGATCGGCGCCGCGGTCGAGCGCGAAGCACGGATCCGCCAGCACCAGCTCATCACCGCGTCGGCCGAGGGCTCGCCCTCGCGCGAACGAGCGGTCCTCGAGGCGCTCATCGCACGTCGCGTGGACGGGATCGTCGTCGTGCCTGCCGGCGAGACCCCGTCCGCCGACCCGGCCGTCGAGGCCAGCGGCACCCCGATCGTCTATATGGACCGACCGGTGCGCGGAGCCGGCAACGACACCATCCTCAGCGACAACCAGGGCGGTGTCCGGAGCGCCGTGGAGCACCTCGTCGCGCACGGTCACCGTCACATCGCCTTCCTCGGCGACGACCCCGGCTTCTGGACCGCTCGCCAGCGTCGCGAGTCGTTCATCGCGACCCACCGCTCGCTCGGCCTGCCGGGCTCGCCCCGGGTGTCGATGGGGCCGCACTCGACGGCATCCGTCCGTGAGCTGCTCGCCCAGTGGAGCCACGAGTCCGACCCGACCACCGCCATCATCACGGGCAACAACCGCGTCACCCTCGCGGCCCTGCTCGCGATGCGCGAGCTCCGGGTCAGCATCGCCATGGTCGGCTACGACGACTTCGAGCTTGCCGAGCTCATCGACCCACCGGTAACCGTGGTGCACCAGGACCCAGCTGCCATGGGACAGAAGGCAGCTCAGCAGCTCTTCGCCCGCCTGCTCGGCGACGAGTCGCCGCCGCAGACCGTCGTCATGCCCACACGCCTCATCGTCAGGGCGTCCGGAATCCGTCGTGGAGGACCCACTCGATGACCACCAGTCATGTCGCCGACGACTCCGTCATGCCCACGCGGCTGTCGGTCAACACGCCGCGGCGCTTCTACCGCGGTGGGGAGCGCATCCTCGCGTTCCGCGGACTGCCGCTGCCGGACGACTTCGACGGCTACCGCCCGGAGGACTGGCTCGCGTCAGCGACCCATCTGTTCGCCGAGGGCGGCGGCGGCGTGACCCGCCTGACGAGCGGCACGGACCTGCCCGACGCCCTCGCCGCGGACCCGGATGGCTGGCTGGGTGCCGCACACGTTGCGGCATACGGTGCAGCCCCCGGCCTGCTGACCAAGCTGCTCGACAGCGGCGAACGGCTCCCGGTGCACTCGCACCCGGACCGGGCGTTCGCGGCCCGCCACCTCGACTGCGACAACGGCAAGACCGAGGCCTGGATCGTGCTCGACGCCGAGCCCGGTGCGAGTGTGTGGCTCGGCTTCCGCGACGAGCTGCCGGCAGACGAGCTCGCCGAGCTGGTCGAGGCCCAGGACGAGCGCCTGCTCGCCGCCCTGAACCGCGTCGAGGTTGCCCGCGGCGACGCCATCTTGGTGCCCGCCGGCCAGCCGCATGCGATCGGTGAAGGTGTCCTGATCCTCGAGCTGCAAGAGCCGACAGACCTGTCCGTCATGCTCGAGCACGCACGGTTCGGGCTCGAGGAGGCGCACGCCTTCCTCGGTCTCGACCGAGCCCTGGCGCTGCAGAGCGTCGACCGCGGGCCGCTCACGAGCGAGAGGATCGGCGCCCTGCGACGCCGCTGGACCGACGTCACCGGCGTCGGGCCTGCGCTTCCCGTCGAGGCGCGAGAGTTCTTCCGGGCGCAGGTCGTCCGGCCCACCGGCGCGGACCCCGGCAACGGGGCCCCCGAGCCGGTGACCGTCGAGGCGGCATTCGCCGTCACCGTCGTCGTCGATGGCCGCGGCACGCTCGCGACCGAGATCGGTGACGCCGGCGACGGCGCAACGCTGGACATCGAAAGGGGCGACGTCCTGCTTGTCCCCCACGGTGCGGGAGGGGTCCGCATCGAGGGAGACGTCACCGTCATCCGGTGTATGCCGCCGGCTGGCACCCCCGTGGGTTGATTCTGCGGGTTTTTTGTGTTGGGAGCTGCCGGGGCCGTGGTGGTGTCGGTGTGTCGGGTTCTGCGCCGGGTGTGGTGTGGGGTCTGGTTTCTGATCTAGGAGGAGTAAT
>NZ_JBSGGK010000038.1:0-15162 GCF_053603855.1 Monashia sp. NPDC004114
TCGAGCACGAGACCAACTACTACGCTGCCAACACCGCTGCCCCGGCACCCGCCGAGGAAGCACACCTGACTCTCCACTGAACCCGGGGCGATTCAGGTCGCGCCTGGGTCGCGCCTGGGTCGCGCCTGGGTCGCGGTCCGGTCGCCGGGTGGCTCGCTGGTGCATCCTTGGCTCCATGCCGACGCGTCCGACCCCCGAGCTGGGGCTCCTGTTCGACCTGCTGCGCGCGAACGAGCTCATGTCGGCGATGCTGCGGCATGCACTCAGCGGGACGGGCATCACACCCGCCGGTTATGCCGTGACCAGCCTCGTCTACGCGCTCGGCACGACGACCCCGACCGAGATCGCGGAGATGATCGGCTCGAAGCCGTCCACGCTCACGGCGCACCTGGCCACGCTGGTCAGGGACGGCGTCCTGTCCCGAACGCCGGGCCGGGACGGACGGTCGGTGAATCTCGAGCTCACGGTCGACGGGCGGCGGATGCACGAGGCGGCGGTCCGTGAGGTCAGGCGGGTGTGGCGACGGGTGTCGCGGAACGTCGACATCCCGCACGCGCGCAAGGTCGTCGCCGAGGTGATCGCTGCCCTGGAGTCCGGCGTCGACCCCTCCTGAGACGACTGGGCACCGTGTGACGCCTGGGACCAAGGGCTCACTCGACCAGCTCGGAACGGCGGACCAGGTCGATGAGCCCCCCGCGGGACTGGTGTGTGGTCAGGTCACGATTGGGACGCGATCATTGATATTTCGGACCCGAACCATTTTCAGGTCGACCGCGACCGGCCATAGTGGTTCGGGCCCGAAGTATTTCGTCTGGGGAGGCGTGACGTGAGAGTTCCGACAAGAGGGGGCCGCCTTGCATCGGTCGCGGCGCTGGTGACGGTGGCGACGCTGGGATCGCAAGCCGCATGGGCGGACGGGGGCAGAGGACGGTCCGACCTGCCCGGAACGTATGTCGTGAGCATGTCTGAAGGCGTGCTGCCCGAGGGAATCGACGTCACGCCAACCGGGCGCATCCTGGTCACGTCATCGGCGAACGGCGACGTCTTCGTCGGCGACGTCGCCGCCCCCACCATGAGCATCCTGGCATCAGGGGCTGAGCAAGGCCGTACGAGCGCCCTTGGCGTGCACGCGGACTCGGGCGGGCGGGTGTTCGTCGCCCACCCTGACGGGTTCGACGTGCTCGACACGAGCGGTGCGCTGGTCGCACGCCGCACCGTGCCCGCGGACCGGGCCGGTGCGGCATACCTGAACGACCTTGCGATCACCCACGACGCCGTCTACGTCACCGACTCCAACCAAGCCATCGTGTGGCGGGCGTCGTTGGTGGGCAACAGGATCGGCGAGCTGGAGCCCTGGCTTGACGCAGGCGCCCTTCGCCCCGACTTCCAGCCCGGCTGGTTCTATCTCAACGGCATCGTCGCATCGCCCGACGGGCGGCGACTGCTCGTCTCGGCCCAAGGACTCGGAGCGCTCATCCGCGTCGAAGTCCGGACCGGGGACGCGAGCTTCGTCGTCATGGACGGGAGCATCTTCGGGAACTTCGGCCCCGACGGGATGGTGCTCACGGGAGACGTCGTGCGCGGGGTGCTCAACTACGGCGCTCCCGAGACGGGACAGGGGCTGTATGCGGCCCGGCTGAGTGAGGACTGGCGCTCGGGGTCAGTCCTCACTCGGGTGACGGATGCGAGGTTCAGCACGCCGACGACGGTGGCGCGGTCCGGCGACCGCTACCTCGTCGTCAACAGCCAGCTGGACACCGCACCCGGCGCCCCGCCGTGGACCGTTGTGGCCGTGGCCGATCCGGTCGCCTAACGCCTTTAGGGCGCCGTGACACGCGCCGCAGCGAAGCGAGGCGCAGAAGGCACTGGTTCAGGGGACGACGACTGCCCGCCCGCGGAGGGTGCCCGCGTGCAGCCGCTCGTATGCCGTGGGGGCGTCGTCGAGCGAGAACTGCTCCGTCGCGACGTGGATCAGCCCGTCGCGGGCCAGGTCGAGCACCTCGAAGAGCTCGCTGCGAGAGCCCCAGTACGGCGCGCGGACCTTGGTCTCGTAGGGCAGCGTGAAGATGCCGACCGGGACCGCGCCCGGCCCGACACCGACGACGACGATCTCGGAGTCGAAATGGGTCAGCTTGGATGCGAGAGCCGTCGTGGACTCGATGCCGACGATGTCGAACACCGCCGTCGCACCCCGGCCGCCGTTGAGCGCCCGCACCTGCTCGACGGCCGAGTCGTCCGAGTGGAAGACGTGGTGGGCGCCGACGTCCCTGGCCAGCCGGAGCTTGTCGTCAGAGACGTCGAGCGCGACGACGGTCGCCGCAGACATCGCCCGCAGGATCTGGATCGCTATGTGCCCCAGGCCGCCGGCGCCGATCACGACGGCAATGGACCCCGGGATGAGCGCGGGCAGGCTGGGCTTGATCGCGTGGTACGGCGTGAGGCCGGCGTCGGTGAGCGCGACGTTCGCGATGGGGTCGAGGTCACCGAGCGGCACGAGGTGCCGGGGGTCGTCGACGAGCAGGTACTCGGCCATGGAGCCGGGCGCTCCGAGCCCGGGCGGCACGATGCCGCGCTCGGCGGCCACCTGACAGTAGTTCTCGGCGCCGGTCGCGCACGTCGGGCAGACGCCGCAGCCCCACGGCCCGTAGACCGCCACCGAGTCGCCCTCCTTGACCGAGGTCACTCCGGCGCCGAGCTCGGCGACGACTCCGGCTCCCTCGTGCCCGAGGGTGAGGGGCAGGCCGTAGCTGTACGCCTCCGCCGGCAGGCTCATGACGAACTCGTCCGAGTGGCACGCGCCCGCGGCCGTCACCTCGAGCAGGACCTGACCGGGTCCGGGACTGGGCTTGTCGACCTCCGTCAGCTGCGGTGGCCTGCCGATCTCCACGTACTGCAGGGCCTTCATCGCCGCGTCCTCTCTGTTGTTCGAGCGTTCGGCACCTACCTCGATTGCACACCCACGAGCCCGCCGATGGCACGCGCAGCCGCCCAAGTCGCCTGAGCATTCCGTCACAACGACGTCCGGACGCGGCGGGGCACGGGTCCCAGACCGGTCTGGGCCGGACGGTCGACGACCATTGCCGCGGAGCTCGAAAAGTGCTATCTATTTGATATCAGTTTTTCCCTCAAGGAGTGCGCATGAACGCCATGCAGTCCCCCGTCAACGAAGGCCCCGTGGGACACCAGGGCGCCCGAGTCGAGATCGCCCAGCGCCCCGCCCTGGCCGTCAACGGCTGGCTCGGCGTCCTCCTCATCGCCATCTGTGTCGCCGTCGGGTTCCTGATCTACGACAGCCACTCAGGCTGGCTCTGGCTGCCGGTCCTCGTCGGCATCCTCGTCGCAACGGCCCTCGTCGTGGTGCCGCCGGGCCAGACCTCCGTCGTCCAGTTCTTCGGCATCTACGTCGGCACCGTCCTCAGGTCGGGCTTCTGGTGGGTGCTGCCGTTGACCATTCGCCGCTCGGTCAGCGTCCGGGTCCGCAACTTCGAGACCAACCGGCTCAAGGTCAACGACGCCGACGGCAACCCGGTCGAGATCGCGTCCATCGTCGTCTGGCAGGTCGCCGACACGGCCCGCTCGACCTACGCCGTCGACGACTACACGAACTTCGTCTCGGTCCAGGCCGAGTCCGCGCTCCGGCACGTCGCGACCAGCCACCCCTACGACGACACGACCGGACGGGGTACCTCGCTGCGAGGCTCCACCGACATCGTCGCCGGCCAGCTCGCCGAGGAGGTCGCCGAGCGCGTCGCCATCGCCGGCGTCGAGATCGTCGAGGTCCGGATCTCGCACCTGGCCTACGCACAGGAGATCGCGCAGGCCATGCTGCGACGCCAGCAGGCGAACGCCGTCGTCGCGGCGCGGAGCCGGATCGTCGAGGGCGCCGTCGGCATGGTCGAGATGGCGCTGGCCCAGCTCGCCGAGCACGACGTCGTGGAGCTCGACGAGGAGCGCAAGGCGAGCATGGTCAGCAACCTCATGGTGGTGCTGTGCGGCGACCAGCCGCCCTCGCCGATCGTCAACGCAGGATCGCTCTACACGTGACGGACCGTCGGCAGGTGCTGCTGCGCCTCGACCCCGCGGTGCACGACGCGCTGATGCGGTGGGCGGGCGACGAGTTCCGCAGCCTCAACGCCCAGGTCGAGGTGCTGCTCCGTCGCGCGCTCACCGACGCGGGCCGTATGCCGCGCAACGCCGGCCCCTTGCCCCAGCGCGGGCGTCCCCGGACCACCACCGACACCCCGCCCGACACCCCGCCCGACACACCGCCCGACACGCCGCACGAGGGATCTGACCCTGCATCGACCCAGGGACCCTGACTCCCGCAACACACCGAGCAGCTGCAAGCTTCGACGGTAATAACCGCAGGACCGTGCGGCTGCCCGGTGTGTTGCCGGGCCGGAGCGGGCGGCACGATGGGGACGGGTCTTCGACGCGGACGGCGCGACCGAGGACAGATGCGAAGGAGAGGTCATGGAACAGCGCAAGCTCGGGCGAACCGGGTTCGAGGTGTCGGTCGTCGGTCTCGGGACGTGGCAGCTCGGCGCCGACTGGGGCAACGTGAGCCGCGACGACGCCTTCGCCGTCCTGCAGGCCTCAGCCGACGCGGGCGTCACGTTCTTCGACACCGCGGACGTGTACGGCGACGGCCGGAGCGAGCAGCTCATCGGCGAGTTCCTCCGTGAGCGAGGCGCCGATCTGCCCCGCATCACGGTCGCGACGAAGATGGGGCGGCGGGTCGAGCAGCAGCCGGAGCATTTCGTCCTCGACAACTTCCGCCAGTGGACCGACCGGTCGCGACGCAACCTCGGCGTGGACCGGCTCGACCTCGTCCAGCTGCACTGCCCTCCAACGGCGGTCTACTCCGACGACGCCGTGTTCGAGGCCCTCGACACCCTCGTCGACGAGGACGTCATCGCGAGCTACGGCGTCAGCGTCGAGACGGTCGGCGAGGCGCTCGCGGCCATCCGTCGACCCCACGTCGCCTCCGTGCAGATCATCCTGAACGCCTTCCGGCTCAAGCCTTTCGAGGAGGTACTGCCTGCGGCATCCGATGCCGGGGTCGGCATCATCGCCCGTGTCCCGCTGGCCTCCGGCCTGCTCTCCGGCCGGTACACGAAGGACACGTCCTTCGCGGCCGACGACCATCGTTCCTACAACCGCCACGGTGAGGCGTTCGACGTCGGCGAGACGTTCTCCGGGGTCGACTACGCAATGGGTCTGACTGCGGCGCAAGAGTTCTCGGCGCTGGTTGCCAGCGATGCCCCCGACGGCGTCACGCCGGCCCAGGCCGCGATCGCCTGGCTGTGGCAGCACCCGGCGGTCACGACCGTCATCCCGGGCGCGCGCAACGTCGACCAGGCCCGGTCCAACGCAGCGGCCGGGGAGGTCCCGCCACTCGGCCCGGCCTTCGACGCCGGCGTCACCCGGATCTACGACACACACCTGCGCGAGGCGATCCACCCGCGCTGGTAGTCGCCGGCTCGGCACCGGGCCGGCCGGTCGCCGGGGTCAGGCCGGTCGCCGGGGTCAGGCCGGTCGCCGGGGTCAGGCCGGTCGCCCGGGTCAGGCCGGTCGCCCGGGTCAGGCCGCATGTGGATCCGACGGTCGCCGAGTCTCAAGGCCGGCCAGACCCCACCTCACCGTGCCCGCCCCGAATCGCCCGAGCGGTCGCCCGACGCACCGCGCCACGACCTCGGGGACGGGCAGTCCCAGCATCGACCGCGCCCAACCGGGCAGCAGCGAGACACCGCCCGCCGCGATGACGCCGTAGCCCGGGCGCGCCCACACCGGAAGAGGCGGGTCGAGCAGCAGGAACCGTGCCGCCTCTCGCGCGCCGCTGGTCGCCTCGAGCTCCGGACGGTAGCGGTCGAGGACCTCCGCCAGCCCGGCTACCGTGCGCGGCGGGTCGACGACGCCGAGCATGCGCGCGGGTGTCCCGGCCTGCTCGACATAGCGGTCCGCCTCGGCGTCGGACAAGGGCGATGCCCCGAATGCGCGGTATGCCCGCAGGAAGGAGTCGACCTCGGCGACGTGGACCCAGAGCAGCAGGTGCGGGTCGCTCGCCCGGTAAGGCCGGCCGACGGGATCCCGACCGCGCACCCGTTCGTGGATGGCCTGGACCGCAGCGATGGCTTCCTCGGCCTGCTCGACCGTGCCATAGGTCGTCGTCGCGAGGTAGTTGCTCGTCCGCTGGAGCCGGCCCCAGGGGTCGCCCTTGTAACCGCTGTGACCCACGACCCCAGCCATGGCGAGCGGGTGCAGGGACTGCATCAGGAGCGAGGCCACACCGCCCGAGAACATCGCCGCGTCGGCGTGCACCCGCCAGATCGGGTCGCTCGGGCCGAACCACCGTTCGCCCTCGGCACCCCAGATCCGTTGCGCCCGAGCGGAGGCGTCCTCACCGGCGACCTTGCTGCGCAAGGTCATTCCCAGGTGCCGTTGCACTCCTCGCAGCGCCGCGCCCGCGCTCATGACGTCGACCCGGGCTCCCCGTCCAGGGTGATCCGTATGCCGGCTCGCGGCTTGCGGCGCATCAGCGGCCCGAGCAGGCGCTCGAGTCCGTTCCCGAGACGGGCAGTGATGTACTTGGCCGACATCGCGCGCTTGACTGCCGCGACGCCCTCCGGGGTGCGGTCGAGCAGTGCGGTGCCGGAGTAGACGGGTGCGTCCGCGGGCACGACACCACGAATGTCGCACGGCCGCAGCTCGACTCGCGCCGTGTGGGCCAGCCTCTTGGTCTTGCCCAGCTGGTCGACGGTGATGACGACCAGGTCGTCACCGTCCCGCGCGATCCACACCGGTGTCGCCACCGGCTCCCCGCTGCGCCTGAAGGTCGTCAGCGAGACGTACTGGTGGGCGGCGACCACGTCGAGGTCGGTCGGGATGGAGTCCACGTCGCCAGCCTAGGTGCTCTGTGGGCCGGAGCGAGTGTGCAGGCGACCGGCGACAATGTGGCCATGGCGCTCGCGCTCTGCCTCCTGTTCGACGCTCGCACGGAGCGACTCGTGCGCGAGCTGTGGGCGCGGCTGGAGGCGAACGGCATACGGACCCTGCTGTCCCACACGCACGGGCACCATCACCCTCATCTGTCGTATGCCGTCCTGCTCGACTGGGAGGAGGCTGCGGTCCGGGGGGCCGTGGCTTGGCTGCCCGACGTCGGACCGGTCGAGGTCGCGGTGCAGGGGACGGTGCTGTTTCCACGGGGACGTGCCGCGATGGCGTGCTCGGTGACCTCGGACGTGACGACTCGTCAGGAGCGGGTGGCGTCGGCGCTCGCCGAGACCGGCGCGACGCTGCACCGGCACTATGATCCCGGGCACTGGACGCCGCACGTGTCCGTCTCGACCGGGGTCCGCGCCGACGACCTGGCAGCGGTCGTGAGCGCGGTCTCCGACATGCTGCCGCTCGTGCTCGCGGTCGACCGTGCGGCGCTGATCGACACCTCGGACGGACGGCTCTGGCCACTCGACCGGATCCCGTAGCCCACCGCGGTCACCGCGTCCGAGCACGGCGTGTCTGCGCGGGACTGTCAGTGGTCGGGTGAAGACTCGAAGCACGACATCGACTTTGACGGTTGGCCCGTTGTGGTACGTGAACCGTCCTGGGAGCCCGGACTCGCCGCGCGAGCCGGGCTCCAATATCCGATCGAGCCAGGCCGCGCCTACCCGTCAGCGGGTCGCCGTCGACCGCGCGCGAAGTACGCGATCGGCCCGATCCAGTTGATGGCGATCACGGCGGCCCACTTGCCCTTGCTTCCGTTCACCTCGCTCGCGTCCCTGCGCGCCAGGTCGACCCAGGCGGCCACAGCCAGCGACGCCTGGATGACGCCACTGACCACCACAGCCCGCTGCCGGGCCGGGGACAGGTCCGACCACTTCTGCTTGGCCATCTCTCCTCCTCGTGAACGTCATCACCATTGTCGACCCGTGCGCACGCCCTGGATGAGAACGACCACTCGACCGGTGCGGGCCGGTCGAGTGGTCGTCGCGATGCGAGTCGCTGTCTCGGGGACCGAGCTCAGCTCGTCACGGGGGCGTCCTCGTCGGCAGGCGGGCGGAAGTTGCCCTTCGACTTCGTGCCGTTGATGAGCGCGGTGCTCATCGCGTAGGACAGGACCGCGTGGGCGACCGCGTCACTGTTCGCGTCGAGCGCGTTGTGGTTGTTGTTGGCGTAGGTGTCGCACGCCTGGTGGTAGCAGGGGTCGTACGCGATCCCCGCGGTCCCGCCGAAGAGCGCGGCCTCCTCTGCCGTCTTGATGCCCTCGGCCCCTGTGAACAGGCCACCGGACGGCACGCCGTTGGCGATGAACGGTCCGTAGTCGGACCGTCCGCTGAAGTCAGTCCCCTTGAACGGCAGTCCCCTTGCCGTGAAGAACTGTTCGAACGTCTTCTCGATCTGCGCCGACCCGGCTGGGCCAGGACCGGCACCCGTGGCGTCGGAGTCGTCGCCGTCGTAGATGAAGAAGGCGTGGTTCGGGGAGCCGATCATGTCGAAGTTGAGGTAGAGCGCGATCTTGTTCAGCTCCGCCACGGACAGGTGGCCGACGTAGTAGGTCGAGCCGACGAGGTTCGACTCCTCCGCCGCCCACCAAGCGAGCCGGACCGTGTTCTGCGGTTTCACCTTGCCGAGGTTCTCTGCGACCTCGAGCAGCGCGGCCGAACCGCTTCCGTTGTCGTTGATGCCGGGGCCCGCATTGACGGAGTCGAGGTGCGAGCCCGCCATGACGACGTTGTTGCGGTTCTTGCCGGGCAGCTCCGCGATGACGTTCTCGGTCGTCGCGATGCCGCGAAGCGTGTCGGTCTTGAGCCGCACGACCAGGCCCGGCGTCGAGACGAGCGTGAAGCCGAGGTCCTGCGTGATGCCGACGGCCGGGAAGTCCGCCGTGAAGTCCGCTCCGAGCGTCCCGTTGAGCGCACCAGGGATGTTGTTGTAGACGATGAGGCCGGCCGCGCCGGCGGCCATCGCGTTGCCCGCCTTGAGGGCGAAGGTGCATGCGACCGGGAAGCCGGTCGGTGTCCCCCGCGACACGAGGGCGATGTTCCCGGGAACGAAGCCGGCCCAGTCACCGGGGCTGCACCCGCGTGAGTCGCCGGACGGCGTGCTGACCTGTGCCGTGACGTCGGCGCTGCCCGAGTAGGACATGATGTTGTGCTCGAGCGGGCCTGCCGGCAACGGCGAGACCCGGTCGAGGACCGACGGCGACAGCGAGACGAAGGTCTGGAACTGGAACGGCTGCCTGGTGACCTGCCAGCCGGCGGCCTGGAGCCTGCCGACGACGTAGTCGACCGACTGGTCATAACCGGGCGACCCGGACACCCGGGTGTGGCCGTTGGCGTCGGCGATCGCCTGGAGTGCGGCCTGGTGCTCGCGCACGCCCTCGAGGGTGACGCACTCCTGCAGGAGCGCAGAGGTGCTGTTGACCCTCAGGGCACAGCCGGGTGAGGTAGCGGCGGATGCGGCCATGGTGCTGAGACCGCCCGTTCCGACGAGTGCAGCCGCCGCGACAGCGGCGACCGCGGGGCGAGGCATTCGGAGGTTCATGTGTGAGTTGCTCTCTTCCGAAGGTCACGCGCCGGACGACAACTCCGTCCGGCGAAAGCGGAATTGTTAGCCAGGTGGGTGCGCGCGTCATACAGCCAAGGGCGACCCCGATCCGCGGGGCACCGGACCGAGCTGGGTCGCGCACGCGACCGGACGGCATACGACGGCGAACGGTATGCCGTGTCGTGGTCGTGCGGACCTCAGTGTCCTGGGCATCTGTGTCCCCAAGCCGTGGCGAACTCCCGATCATGAGACCGTAGCGGCCCCGCGGCCGGTCAGGAAGGCCTGGCACCAACGAACTTCGCGTTTGTGGGCCGTGTCCGGCCGTGGCTTGGCCATGTCTGGCAGGTCACATGACTGCTGGCTCACAGATCGCCGCCGGGGCAGACCGACCTGGCTACCGTCGAGAATGTCAGGGGTTCTGGCTGGAGCTCACCATGAAACCGCGTCACGTCGTCGCCCTCGTTGTCGGTTCTCTTCTCCTGCTCCTCGGGCTGGGGATGGTCGTCGGCGGTGGTGCGGTCGGGGTGATCGAGCTCGCTGCCCGCGACGACGGTGGGTGGCACTCGGTCGACATCGACCGGCTGGCGTCCTCAGGTGTGGCCGTCACGTCCGAGGGCGCGATGGTGCAGATCGACGCACCCAGTGCCGTCATGGACCGCGTCGACCTGCAGCTGCGGCTGCGCGTCACCCCGTCGGACCCGGCCGAGCCGGTCTTCGTCGGCGTCGGACCCATGGCCGACGTCGCCTCCTACCTCTCGGGCGCGGCACACGACCGGGTGACGAACCTCAGCCTTCAGGGTGTGCCGACCTACCGACATGTGACCGGAGCAGCCACCGTCGCCCCGCCCGCCACGCAGCCCTTCTGGGACGCCTCGACGACGGGCGCCTCCACGCGCGAGCTGACGTGGACCCTCAAGCCCGGCAGCTGGACGCTTGCGGTCCTCAACGCGTCCGGCACGAGCGGAGTGACGGTCGGTGCCGTCGCCGCGGTGCGGGCCGGCTCTTTGCTTCCGATCGGTGTGGCCACGTTCGCCGGCGGGCTCCTCTTCCTCGCCGGGGGGACCGTCCTGGTGGTCATCGCCGCGCGCGGTGGGCGCCGCGATGGCCAGACGCCCTCGGGTGGGCCGACCAAGGCAGCCGCGCACATCGGCATCCTTCCGTCGCCGGACCGGCCGCTCGTGCTCGAGGCACGGCTCGCGCCGGACCTGTCCCGGTGGATGTGGCTCGTGAAGTGGTTCCTCGCCATCCCGCACTATGTGCTGCTCACCTTCCTGTGGCTGGCGTTCGCCGTGACCACGTTGTGCGCCTGGTTCGCGATCCTGTTCACCGGCCACTTCCCGCGCAGCCTGTTCGACTTCAACGTCGGGGTGCTGCGGTGGACGTGGCGGGTCGGCTACTACGTCGGCTGGGGTGGCCTGGGCACCGACCGGTATCCGCCGTTCACCCTCCGGGCACTGCCTGACGACGACGCCCGCCTCGACGTGGCCTACCCGGAGCGCCTGTCGCGTGGCCTGATCTTCGTCAAGTGGCTGCTCCTGGTGCCCCACTGGATCGTGCTCGCCGTGCTCGCCGGCACGCAGTCGCACGTCGACGACAACGGTGTCGTGGTCGGCGGCTGGCCCGGTCTGCTCTCGTTGCTCGCCTTCGTCGCGGGCGTCGTCCTGCTCGTGACCGGGTCGTATGCGGCGGGCCTCTTCGACGTCCTCGTCGGTCTCAACCGCTGGGTCTTCCGAGTGCTGGCGTATGCCGCCCTCATGACGGACGTGTACCCGCCGTTCCGCTACGACGGGGGCGGTCTGGAGACGTCGCACCACCAGCCGCCGGGCCCGGCAGCAGGTGGTGCGTCAGCAGGACCACCGGAAGACGCGGTCGTCATGTCGCATGGGTCGAGTGACAGCACGTAGTCCCGCCTCGGTGCCCACCGAACCCGGCACCCTTGGGGATCAGGAGGAGGGCAGGTGGGCGTCCAGCCAGTCGACGATCTCGGTCTCGACCTCGTCGCGGTTCGTCTCGTTGAGGATCTCGTGCCGCGCTCCGGGCCACAGCGTGACGGTCACGTCGCTGACGCCGTGCCGCCGCAGCTGGTCGGCGACCTCGTGCACGCCCTTGCCTTTGTTTCCGACCGGGTCGGCGTCTCCTGACGCGAGGTGGATCGGCAGGTCCTTGGGCACGCGCGAGACGACCCGGTCGCTGTTCACGGCGGCGAGGCCCTTGAGCAGGTCGACGAACCCGCCGGCGGTGAAGACGAACCCGCAGTCGGGGTCGGCGATGTAGGCGTCGACCTCGGCCGGGTCCCGCGAGAGCCAGTCGAAGTCGGTGCGGGTCGGCTTGAACGCGGCGTTGTACTGACCGAACGTCAGCTTGTCCATCAGCCCGCTCGTGTGCTCGTGCCCGCGCAGCCGCGCCTGAGTCGTCGCGACGAGGACGCCCGCGCTGCCCAGCGGCCCGGCGCTGCCCGCGGTGCCCGACAGCACGAGGCCGGCGAGCTCGGTGCCGAACTGGGCGGCATACCCCCTGGCGAGGAACGAGCCCATGCTGTGGCCCACGAGGAAGACCGGCAGCCCCGGCTGCTCCTCGCGCGCCCGCTCGGTCACGGCATGCAGGTCGTCGATGACCGCCTGCCAGCCCTCCTGCTCGCCGAAGTTGCCGCGGGTGCCCTCGGTCTGCCCGTGCCCCCGGTGGTCGGCGGCGTACACGGCGTAGCCGCCGGCGGTGAGGCGCTCGGCGAATCGCGCGTAGCGGGTCGAGTGCTCGGCCATCCCGTGCGCGAGCTGGACGACCGCCTTGGGTGGCGAGTCCGGCAGCCAGCGGTTCACGAACAGCGGAGTGCCGTCGGTGGCGACGAGGGTGAACGTGCTGCTCTGCATGGATCGTCCTCCGGGTCCGGGCGCCTTTGCCCGCACTGTATGCCGTCCGGCCGGGCTGTGCGTGCACTGCGCCGAGCGCCGTCCCCGGCGCGATGCTCAGCGTCCTGCGGACAGCACGTCGGCGAGGTCGTAGTTGACCGGCTCCTCGAGCTGGGCGAACGTGCACGACTCCGGCTCGCGGTCCGGACGCCACCGCACGAACTGCGCCGTGTGGCGGAAGCGCGCGCCCTCCATGTGGTCGTAGCGCACCTCGACGACCCGCTCGGGCCGCAGCGGCACGAACGACAGGTCCTTCTGGTTGTTCCACCGGGAGTACTCCGACGACCGCGGCGTGCGCACGCCACCCTCGGTCTCCGGCTGCGCCCAGTTCCATGGGTGCTCGTCCCACTCGGCGACGAGGGGCTGGAGCTCGTCGAGGAGCTCCTTGCGGCGCGCCATCGGGAACGCGCCGATCACACCGACCGAGGCGAGGCGGCCGTCCTCGCCGTAGAGGCCGAGCAGCAGCGAGCCGATCGCGTCGGGCCCGCTCTTGTGCACCCGGTAGCCGGCGACGACGCAGTCGGCCGTGCGCTCGTGCTTGATCTTGTACATGAGGCGCTTGTCCGGCTCGTAGAGCACGTCGACCGGCTTGGCGATGACGCCGTCGAGCCCGGCTCCCTCGAACTGGGTGAACCAGTCGCGCGCGAGAGTCCGGTCGCTCGTCGCCGGGGTGAGATGGATGGGGTCCTTTGCGTTCGCGAGCGCCCGCTCGAGGGCTGCCCGCCGCTCGGCGAACGGCCGCTCGACGTAGGACTCGCCGTTCAGCGAGAGCAGGTCGAAGGCGACGAACGAGGCCGGGGTCTCGGCCGCGAGCTTCTTCACCCGTGAAGCGGCCGGGTGGATGCGCTGCTGGAGCAGGTCGAAGTCGAGCCGGTCGCCGGACGCGGGCGCGACGAGCACGATCTCTCCGTCGATGACGGCCCGGTCGGGGAAGTTCGCCTTGACCGCCTCGACGATCTCGGGGAAGTACCGCGTCATCGGCTTCTCGTTGCGCGAGCCGATCTCGACGAGGTCGCCCGACCGGAAGATGATCGACCGGAAGCCGTCCCACTTCGGCTCGTAGAGCACGTCGCCCTTCACGGCCCCGAAGTCCTTGACCGGCTTGGCCAGCATCGGGGGCACGGGCGGGACCACCGGGCCCCACACGTCGCGCAGCTCCGCGTCGCGCTCGGCCTTGGGTGCCATGTACTCCTCGTCCGACTTGTCCTGGCGGCGCTTGCTCGGCTGGACGCGGGGCGGCTCCCCCGGCATCTTCGGGTAGTCCGGCGGGAAGTTCAGCTCACCCAGGCCTCGCTCGTTGATGTCCTTGTCCCACAAGGCGATCGCCGCGGCGACGTCGCCGACGGCGTCGTCCATGCCGGCCCAGGCGTCACGGGTCGCAACGAGCGCGGGAACGGTGCGCACCGTCAGCTCGCGGGGGTCGATGTCGCGCAGCTCGTCCCAGGTCACCGGTGTCGACACCGGTGCGCCGGGGAGCGGGCGGGGCGAGTAGGCGGATGCGATCGTCCGATCGCGGCAGGCCTGGTTGAAGTCGACGAAGATGCGCTCGCCGCGTTCCTCCTTCCACCACGAGGTGGTGACCAGGTCGGGCAGCCGGCGCTCCAGCTCGCGGGCGATCCCGATGACGCCGTGCCGGACCGCGAGGAACTCGTGCGTCGGTGCCACCCGGGCATAGACGTGCACGCCCCGGTTGCCGGAGGTCTTCGCCCACGCGGTGAGCCCGATCTCGGCCATCACCTCGCGGAGCGCGTATGCCGCCTCGACCGCGTCGCGGAAACCGCGCCCCGGCTGCGGGTCGAGGTCGATCCGCAGCTCGTCGGGGTTGTCGACGTTGCTGGTGCGCACGGGCCACGGATGGAAGGTGATCGTGTTCATCTGGGCCGCCCAGACGGCGCTCGCGACCTCGTCGATGACCAGCTGCGGGTGCCGCCGTCCGGACGGGTAGGTGCACATCACGGTGCGGGTCCACTCGGGCACGCCCTTGGGCGGGTTCTTGGAGAAGAACTCCTCGCCCTCGATCCCCTCAGGGAACCGCTGCAACGTCACAGGCCGGTCGCCGAGCGCATGCAGGAGCGGATCCCGCACGGCCACAAGGTATTCGGCCATGTCGAGCTTGGTGACGGGCCTGCCGTCGGCCATCCCGGACGCTGGCCACAGCTCGCGATCGGGGCTCGACACCTTGACCTCGCGGACCCCATCGGGGCCGGGCGCTTCGACGACGGCGGGCTTCGCGCTCACCCGAGGATCGTAACCAGCCGCCGCCCCCGAAGCCCTTGTGTCACGCAGCAACACGTCCGGGTGTGTTCTGGGGTTCCGGACCACCGATGACGTCGCTGGCGCGGTCGTCCTACGAACCCACTACGCCAGGAAGGCTTCTAGCCTCTTGCGCGGAACGGCCCCCCATTGACGATCTACCTCGTCGGCGGCTGGCGCCGGTGCGCACGATCCGCGGCTTCCTGCCCGATCTTGGTTGCCGGGGCGCGTCGGCCAGCTCGGCGATGGTGATGTCGGCGATCCCTGTGAAACCCGGGGCGCGCGCATCGTGACCGTAGCGACACTGTGTGCAGCCCTAGGGCCCCGCCGGCGCTGGGCGGGGTGTGGGGCGGTGTAGCTATAGGTGCCAGGTGATGCTGGTGGGGGTGGTGGTGGCGGTGAGGTTGCGTTGGTGCACGAGGGTGTGGTGTCGGCCGCACAGCAGCGCCCCGTTGGT
>NZ_JBSGGK010000039.1:0-8997 GCF_053603855.1 Monashia sp. NPDC004114
GTCTACACACCTGAGCGTGTGACGACGAGGCCACTCGACGTTGACGGGGGAGGCTCATCTAGAGGCCTCAGGGGTATCACAGCAACGGCACAGTGCCTGCCGCGACGGTTGGCGACATGGACACGATGACCCTCACCTCACCGGGCGCCTCGGTGGCCTCCGCGTCGACGACCGGGCCCGTTCCGGGCCAGCAGATCGCCACCGAGCCGGCAGCGGGAGCGGGTCGTCCCGGACGGCTTCGCCGCCTCTGGCGCGGGGACGAGTCCGACCCCGCCTGGGCCCGCCCGGCGATGATCGGCCTGCTCCTCGCGACGCTGGCGCTCTACACCTGGAACCTCACCTCGAGTGGCTACGCCAACTCCTTCTACTCCGCCGCCGCTCAGGCCGGCAGCGCCAGCTGGAAGGCCTTCTTCTTCGGCAGCTCCGACGCCTCGAACTCCATCACCGTCGACAAGCCGCCGGCCTCGCTGTGGCTCATGGCCCTGTCGGTCCGCATGTTCGGGCTCAGCTCCTTCTCGATCC
Organism: Monashia sp. NPDC004114; assembly: GCF_053603855.1. NCBI lineage: Bacteria > Bacillati > Actinomycetota > Actinomycetes > Micrococcales > Intrasporangiaceae > Intrasporangium > Monashia sp. NPDC004114. Next base: position 523 of record NZ_JBSGGK010000039.1, read on the forward strand.
TCATCCCGCAGGCGCTCATGGGCGTGGCGACGGTCGGCGTGGTCTACGCGACCGTCAGGCGGCACTTCGGCGCCGCGGCCGGCCTCATCGGCGGGGCCGTCGTCGCGCTGACGCCCGTCGCCGCGCTGATGTTCACCTTCAACAACCCCGACGCCCTGCTCACCCTGCTCATGGCGCTCGGCGCGTGGGCCACGATGAAGGCGATCGAGCAGGCGTCGCCCAAGTGGATGATCATCGTCGGCGTCTTCATCGGCCTCGGCTTCCTCACCAAGACGCTCCAGGTGCTGCTGGTCGTCCCGTTCTTCGGCATCGCCTACCTCGTCGCCGCGCCGACGACGCTGCGCAAGCGAATCGTCCACTCCCTCATGGGAGTCGGTGCGATGATCCTCTCTGCGGGCTGGTGGGTCGCCATCGTCGAGCTGATCCCCGCCTCGGCGCGGCCCTACATCGGCGGCAGCCAGACGAACTCCTTCCTCGAGCTGACCTTCGGCTACAACGGCCTCGGCCGCCTCTCCGGTGACGAGACCGGCTCGGTCGGTGGCGGCGGCGGTGCTGGCGGCGGGATGTGGGGCCAGACCGGACTGCTTCGGATGTTCTCCTCCAGCGTCGGCGACCAGATCTCGTGGCTCATCCCGAGCGCCCTGATCCTGCTCGCAGCCGGCCTGTGGCTGCGCGGACGGCGCCCGCGCACGGACCTCCGCCGGGCGGCATACCTCGTCTGGGGCGGCTGGCTCGTGGTGACGATGATCGTCTTCAGCCTGATGGCTGGCATCTTCCACGAGTACTACACGGTGGCCCTCGCGCCCGCGGTCGGAGCGCTCGTCGGCATGGGCTCGGTCGAGGCGTGGCAGCGACGCTCGTCCTCGGTCGGCACGATCGCGCTCGCCGCAGCTACGGCGGCTGCGGCCGTCTGGAGCTTCCTGCTCCTGTCCCGAACGACCGCCTACGGCGACTGGCTGCGCATCACTGTGCTCGCCGTGGGGATGGCCGCCGCAATGCTGATCCTGGCGATCCAGTGGCTGCACGCGAGGGCGATCCCGTTCGTGCTCGCGGGCGCGCTCGTCGCCGGGCTGCTCGGCCCGACGGCATACACCCTCTCCACGACCGCCCAGGGCCACACCGGCTCGATCGTGACGGCCGGACCGAGCGGAGGCCAGGGTGGCGCCGGCGGGCCCGGCGGCGCGGGTGGCCCCGGCGGCTTCGGCGGCGCGGGTGGTCCCGGCGGCTTCGGCGGCGCTCGCGGGACCGTGAACGGCGGCGGTGGTGGAGGCATGGGTGGGCTGCTCGACGCGACCACCCCTGACACTGCAGTGGTCTCGGCCCTGTCGGCCAACGCCGACAAGTACACGTGGGTCGCGGCAGCGGTCGGCTCCCAGACGGCTGCGGGGCTGCAGCTCGGCACCCAGCTGCCCGTCATGGCGATCGGAGGCTTCAACGGCTCGGACCCGAGCCCGACGCTCGCGCAGTTCCAGCAGTACGTCGCAAACGGCCAGATCCACTACTTCGCCTCCAGCGGGCGTGGCTTCGGGGCGCAGAACGGCGGCAGCAACGCGGCGTCCGAGATCAGCTCGTGGGTCGAGCAGAACTTCACCCAGGTGACGATCGGTAGCTCGACGTTCTACGACCTGACGCAGCCGAAGTGACCCAGTCGACCACGGCAACGACCATGTCCGCGCAGCGAATCCGCCTGTCGCACCAGCTTGTTCGCTTCGCTGGCGTGGGAGTGCTCTCCACCGCCCTGCACCTCGGCCTCTTCGCGGCCCTGGTGCGGGGCGGGGTCGGGTCCCAGCTCGCCAACGGCATCGCGCTCGTGCTCGGGACGGTCTTCAACACCGCGCTCAACCGCGCCTGGACCTTCGGGGTGACCGGTCGCCGGCGCCTCGTGTCCCAGCACGGGCAGGCGCTGGTCATCTTCGCGATCACGTATGCCGCGACGTCCCTTGCGCTGGCCGTGCTGGCCCACGTCGCTCCTGACGCGAGCACGCTCACGCAGACGCTCGTCGTGGCCGTGGCGAACGTGCTGTCCACGGCGGCCCGGTTCGTCGCGATGAAGCGCTGGATCTTCGTGCAGCGTGAGGGTGCCTAGGGGCGGCTACTCCGCCCGCGCAGCCTCTCCCGGCAGTACCGTGAAATGCTCGCGCCGCCCGGCGCGGCAGGCTGGGGAGGCCACCGTGAAGGGAAAGCTCAGGACCCGTGCGGCCGTGACCGCATGCATCGCAGCAGCAACCACCACAGCACTTGCACTCTGCGCGCCACTCGCGAGCGCAGACGACTCCGGCCAGAAGAACGGCCGCTTCACCGCCGGCACCCCGGGTGTCGGTGACCGCTACTACCCGCTCGCCGGCAACGGCGGCTACGACGTCGGGCACTACGACATCACCGGCACATACGACCCGGCCACCGACGTCTGGTCGGCGACGACGGTCATCTCGGCCACGGCGACCGCCGACCTCTACCGCTTCGATCTCGACTTCGACGGCATGACGATCAGCAGCCTTGCCGTCGACGGCAAGCGGGCAACGTGGACGCGCGACGGGGCGGAGCTGGTCGTCGTGCCGCAGCGCAAGATCCAGTCGGGGCAGCCGATCACCATCGAGGCGACGTACTCCGGTGTGCCCAAGGAGTTCCTCCTGCCTCTGGGCGACTTCTCGCTCCGCACCGGCTTCATGGCGACCGACGACGGCGCGACCGTCGCTGGGCAGCCTGATGTCGCTGCCGGCTGGTTCCCCGTCAACGACCACCCGAGGGACAAGGCGGCATACGACTTCCACGTCACCGTGCCGGAAGGGCTGGGCGTCGTAGCCAACGGGTTCCTCGTAGGGACGACGACACGGGCCGGCTCGACTCGGTTCGACTGGCACGCACCGGAACCCATGGCCAGTTACCTGGCAACGATCGACATCGGGCACTGGGACGTCCGTTCGGGCACGATCACCACCTCGGGGCTGCCCTTCTACGACGCCGTCGACCCCGACCTGCTGAGCGACCCGGTGCTGGGGCCATCGATCAACGCCTCGCTCGCGCGACAGGGCGAGATCGTCGACGTGCTGTCGGCGGCATTCGGGCCGTACCCGTTCTCGACCGTCGGGGCGGTCATCGACGACCAGGACGACCTCTTCTTCGCCCTCGAGACGCAGACCCGGCCGGTCTACTCGAAGTACTTCTGGCCCGACGGCGGCGACAGTGTGATCGCCCATGAGCTCGCCCACCAGTGGTACGGCGACCATGTGGCGCTCGAGCAGTGGCAGGACATCTGGCTCAACGAGGGCTGGGCGACGTATGCCGAGTGGGTCTGGGCGGAGCACGAGGGGTTCTTCACGCCGCAGGACGCGCTCGACTTCTACTACTCGGTGATCCCGGAGGACGATCCCTTCTGGGCGTTCGTCGTGGGGGAGCCACCGCACGACGACCTGTTCGGCAACCCGGTCTATCTCCGCGGCGGCATGACGCTGCAGGTGCTGCGCAACCGGGTGGGCGACGACGCGTTCTGGGAGATCGCCCGGTCGTGGGTACGCGAGCAGGGCGGTGGCACCGGCACGACGGCCCAGTTCATCGCGCTGGCCGAGCGAGTCTCCGGGCAGCAGCTCGATGATCTGTTCGACGCCTGGCTGTTCACCGGGTCGAAGCCCCCGATGACGACGCTCGCGGCCCGCTCCGCCGCCGCACCGCAGGGTATGCCGCAGCGCCTTCCGCAGCGTTCAGCCGCGGTGCGCACCTGGGATGCCCAGTTCACCGAACGCCTCTCCACGGGCCGCTACTGAGGACGTGGCAGCACCCACCGCTGATGCTCAGCGGTGGGTGCTGCGCCACACCCCGCCGGACCGAGCGCTGACGCCGGCCCACGCCCGCTAGTCGTGGTCGTCGGCCGCCGCGGCCGCCTCCCACCACGGGTTCTGGTGGGAGGCCACGACCTCGTCGATGTCGAGGTCGGTTCCGTTGTCGCTGAGGACGACTCGCGTGCCGACAACCGGGGCGACGAGACGCACGCCGCGCTCCTGCGCCGCCGTTCGCGCCCGCCGGATCGGCTCGCTCCACCAGTGCATCGCCAGGTTGAACGTGGCCCAGTGGATCGGCAGCATGACGGAGTCCGTCTCGCCCTTGTTGACGTCGAGGTGCGCCGACACGGCCTGCTCGGGGTCGAGGTGGATGTCGGGCCAGTGCAGGCTGTAGGCACCGACCGGGATGAGCGTCAGGTCGAACGGGCCGAGGTCCGCGCCGATGTCGACGTAGCGGTGGGTCGGGCCGGAGTCGCCGCCGAAGAAGACCGAGTGCCGCGGGCCGATCAGCGACCAGGCCGCCCAGAGTGTCTGGTTCCGCACGAAGCCACGCCCTGAGAAGTGACGTGCCTCCGTGCAGACCAGGCGGATCCCGGCGACCTCGGTCTCCTCGCGCCAGTCGAGGCTGGTGACCCGGCCTGGGGGCACGCCCCACGCGAGCAGGTGCTCCTCGACGCCGAGCGGCACGACGTAGTGCGGCCGGTGGGTGCGTTCGAGCATGGCGATCGACGGCTCGTCGAGATGGTCGTAGTGGTCGTGGCTGATGACGACCGCGTCGAGCCGTGGGATCTCGGCGATGCTGCCAGGGATGGGGTGCAGGCGCTTGGGGCCGACGAAGGCCGACGGCGAGCAGCGGTCGCCGAAGACCGGGTCGAGCAGGAAGCGCCGGCCGTCGAGCTCGACCACGGTCGTCGCATGGCCGTACCACGTCACGGCGAGGTCGGCCGCCTCCTGCGGGTGCTGCGGGCGCACGAGGGGGATCGTCCCGGCAGGTCTGCCCCGTCCGCGCTCTCTGATCGCGGTGACGAGCATGCTGCTGCCACCCTCGGCCTCCGCGGTCGCGACCCAGTGCGCCGGCTCGTGCGACTGGAACGCACCGTCGCGGTAGTTGGGCGAGTCGCTCACGCGGCGGCGGACCGCCGCGGTCGTGGCACCCATACGTCGAAGGATCGGCAGCTGCACGTCAGCCTCCCAAAGGTTGGTTCGTTCGCATAGTTCCAGCGCTCGGTGCGTCCCGCGAGTTCCGCGCGCCAGGCGGGTCTTCACCGGCGGAGGTCGTATGCCGTCCGGTTCCGACGCAAGGCACGGCGTCAGTCGTGGTCCTCCGGGTCGGAGCACGCCTCCCACCATGGCTGGCTGAAGGCGCTCGCCACGTCCCGGGGCTCACCGACGGACAGGTCGACGCGCTCACCGATGCGTGGGGCTGCGATCGGGATGTCCGCCTCGGCCGCGGCCCTGCGGGCTCGGCGCAGCGGCTCGGCCCACCAGTGCATCGCCAGGTTGAAGGTCGCCCAGTGCACCGGGACCATGACCGACTCGCGTGCCGCCGTGGCGGTGGTGCGGGAGGTGTGGGTCGGCTCGCCCTCCTCGTACGCACCTCCGGGGGTGTCGATCCGCTGGTCGCCGTCGATGAAGTCGTCGGCGACACCGGCGGCGTCGCGCGCCAGGGTGGCCGGGTCGGTGCCGATCCGGTTGACGTCGCGGTGGGCGGCGACGGCCTGCTCCGGGTCCATGTGGATGTCCGGCCAGAAACGGTCGTACGCGCCGACAGGCATCAGCGTGAGGTCGAACGGACCGAGGTCGGCGCCGATGTGCGCGAAGCGCTTGGAGGTGCCGGAGTCTCCCGCGAAGAAGACGGAGTGCCGCGGGCCGCGCAGAGCCCATCCTGCCCAGAGCGTCTGGGAGTCGACGAAACCGCGGCCCGAGTTGTGCCTGGCCTCGGTGCAGGTGAGCCGGATGCCGCTGCGCTCGGTCTCTTCGCGCCAGTCCAGGGCGGTGATGCGTTCGGTCGGCACCCCCCAGGCGACCAGGTGCAGGTCGACGCCGAGCGGGACGACGTAGTGCGGCCTGTGGGTGTGCTCGAGCATGACGATCGAGGGCTCGTCGAGGTGGTCGTAGTGGTCGTGGCTGACCAGCACCGCGTCGATGGTCGGGAGCTGCTCGATCGGGCCGGGGACGGGGTGCAGACGCTTCGGGCCGGTGCGCGTGGACGGGCTGACGCGGTCGCTGAAGACGGGGTCGATGAGGAACCGTGCCCCGTCGACCTCGACGACGGTCGTCGCGTGGCCGTACCACGTCACCGCGAGGTCTCCGGGATCCGCCGGGGGCTCGGGCCGCACGATCGGGACCTCTCCGACCGGCCGGCCGCGGCCGTGCACGCGGATCGCCGCGAGCAGGGCGCTCGTCTGGGCCCGGACGCGGGGGCGCAGCGAGGGCTCGGCCGACTGGAACCGGCCGTCGCGGAAGTTCGGGGAGTCCCGAACGTGGGGGACGATCGAGGCCGGGGCCGCCCCCATCCGGTGCATGATCCTGATGAAGTCGCGGGCTCGGGCTCCTGAGGAGACCGCGGCGATGGCTGCGGACAGGGCACGGACGGACGGTCGGTCGGACGTGGCGAGGCTTCGCATCGACACCCTCTCTGGCGGCTGAGCGGCAGGGGTGGCGCCGCGGGCCCATTGTGCCCATGAAGCCTGCTCGTAGGGCGTCTGGAGACGACCACTCGACCGTCGAGTGGTCAGGTCGACCGGCCGCCTGAGCTGCCGCAGCACCGGTTGGCGGCATTGGGGTGTTGACATGACGTCATAATGGTGTCAGTGTGATGCGCATGGACATCACAGAGCACGTGGACGCACTGCGTCGGGATCTCGCCCAGGCGGCCAGGGCGATGGGACCAGAGCTGGAGCAGGCCGCCGAGCGGCTCGGCTACGCGCTCGACTCCTCGGCCCGGCTGGCCCTGATGGACGCCCTCTCGCACGCGGCCGCCGAGATCACCAACGAGCTGGACGGGACGTCCGTCGAGGTGCGCCTGCAAGGCCGCGAACCGGTCTTCGTCGTCGTCGGCGAGGGGCCCGCGGTGGTCGACGCCCAGGCGATGGGGCCCGATGACACCACGATGATGTCACCGGATGACGAAGGTGCCGAGACGGCGAGGATCACGCTGCGCATCCCCGAGGCGCTCAAGACCCGCGCCGAGGACCTCGCCGCCGGACGCGGCCAGTCGCTCAACACGTGGATCGTCAACGCCGTGCGGGCCGCGACGTCGCACCCCGGGCTCACCATCAACGTCGGCCCTGGCTTCGGCCCGGGCGTCAGCTTCGGCCCGGGTGCGCCCGGCCGCAACCGCTCCTCCAACAAGCGAGTCCAGGGCTGGGTGCGCTGAGCGCCCGCTCGACCCGCATCTCCCACCGCACTTCCCAGCAACGACCACTGGCAGCACCCAACGAAGGGGACACCCATGAGCACCACCCTCGAGACCCATTTCGAAACCACGGGTCCCATCAACCTCAAGGTCGAGCTGCTCGTCGGCGACGTCAAGCTCACCGCCACCGAGCGCACCTCCACGTCCGTGCGCCTCATCCCGAACGGCCGCAACGGTGAGGAGCTCGCCGAGAAGTTCACCGTCGAGGCACACGGCAACGACGTCGTGGTCCTGTCACCCAAGGTGCGCGACGGCTTCTGGGGCTTCGGCAGCAAGGGCTCGGTCGACGTCGAGGTCGACCTGCCCGTCGGCAGCACCGTCGACGTCAAGACGGGCTCCGGCGACGTCGAGGCCACCGGCCTGCTCGGCGAAGTCCGGGCCGCGACCGGCTCCGGAGACCTGTCCTTCGACGAGGTCGCGTCCGCCGACGTGAAGTCGGGGTCCGGCGACATCGCACTGCGGTCGACGAGCGCCGACGCCAACGTCAGGACCGGTTCGGGCGACATCACCGTCGGCAGCGCCGGCGGCCGCCTCGACCTCGTGTCCGGCAGTGGCGACATCGAGCTGCGACGCTCGGACGCGTCCGTCCGCGGCAAGACCGGCTCGGGCGACCTCCGGATCGGTGCGAGCAGCGGCGACCTCGACCTGATGACCGGCACCGGTGACGTCGTCCTGTCCGCCGTCCACGGCGGGCAGATCAAGGCGAAGACCGGCACTGGTGACGTGACCGTCGGCGTGGCCAACGGGGTCGCCACCTTCCTCGACCTCAACACCGTCACGGGCGACGTCGACGTCGCCCTCGAGTCGACCGATGGCCCTGGGGACTCCGAGTCGCGTGCGAGCCTGAGTGTCCAGTCCGGCAGCGGCGACATCCGCGTCAAGCGAGCGCAGGTGAGCCTGGCATGAGCAACCCGACAGGAGGCGTGGCCCTCACGCCCCACGAGGCGCTGGCCCGTCAGATCATCGTCCAGCGGGTGGCCGCGAAGCACCACGCTCCGCGCACGACCCGGCGGCACATCCGTGCGGCGCTGCTGCTCCGCTCGCTCGCCGAGCGGCTGGACCCCCCGGCGCAGCCCGAGGGCGAGGGCCGTATGCCGCACGGCGCGCAGCCGCACGCAACGTCCCGTCCCGCTCTCACCGGGGCGCACGCCGGGGCTCCGCGCCCGTGGTCAGCCGCGCCGCGCGCTGCGCACCGCCACTCCTGAGCCCCCACAGCCCGCTCCTCCACCGCAACACACCGAGCAGTCGCGGGGTTGGTCGGTGTTTAACGCCGAAGCGGCC
>NZ_JBSGGK010000040.1:0-3403 GCF_053603855.1 Monashia sp. NPDC004114
TGTCCGGCTGCGTCCTACTCTCCCACACCGTCACCAGTGCAGTACCATCGGCGCTGAAGGGCTTAGCTTCCGGGTTCGGAATGGAGCCGGGCGTTTCCCCTTCGCTATGACAGCCGAAACTCTATGGAGATATCAAATGTGTGTGGGTGTGTCCCGTTTGTATCTCGGGAACTGCACAGTGGACGCGTAGCATCTTTGTTGTCAAGTTATCGGCTTATTAGTACCGGTCAGCTCCACACATTGCTGTGCTTCCACGTCCGGCCTATCAACCCAGTCGTCTAGCTGGGAGCCTCTCGCCCTCGCGGGCCTGGAAACCTCATCTTGAAACGTGCTTCCCGCTTAGATGCTTTCAGCGGTTATCACTTCCGAACGTAGCTAATCAGCGGTGCTCTTGGCAGAACAACTGACACACCAGAGGTTCGTCCATCCCGGTCCTCTCGTACTAGGGACAGCCTTTCTCAAGTTTCCTACGCGCACAGCGGATAGGGACCGAACTGTCTCACGACGTTCTAAACCCAGCTCGCGTACCGCTTTAATGGGCGAACAGCCCAACCCTTGGGACCTACTCCAGCCCCAGGATGCGACGAGCCGACATCGAGGTGCCAAACCATGCCGTCGATATGGACTCTTGGGCAAGATCAGCCTGTTATCCCCGGGGTACCTTTTATCCGTTGAGCGACGGCGCTTCCACAAGCCACCGCCGGATCACTAGTCCCGACTTTCGTCCCTGCTCGACATGTCTGTCTCACAGTCAAGCTCCCTTGTGCACTTACACTCAAAACCTGATTGCCAACCAGGCTGAGGGAACCTTTGGGCGCCTCCGTTACCTTTTAGGAGGCAACCGCCCCAGTTAAACTACCCACCAGGCACTGTCCCTGATCCGGATCACGGACCGAGGTTAGATATCCAGAACGACCAGAGTGGTATTTCAACGTTGACTCCACCATCACTGACGTGACGGCTTCACAGTCTCCCACCTATCCTACACAAGCCGTACCGAACACCAATACCAAGCTGTAGTAAAGGTCCCGGGGTCTTTCCGTCCTGCTGCGCGTAACGAGCATCTTTACTCGTAGTGCAATTTCGCCGAGTTCGTGGTTGAGACAGTGGAGAAGTCGTTACGCCATTCGTGCAGGTCGGAACTTACCCGACAAGGAATTTCGCTACCTTAGGATGGTTATAGTTACCACCGCCGTTTACTGGCGCTTAAGTTCTCAGCTTCGCACTTGCGTGCTAACCGGTCCCCTTAACGTTCCAGCACCGGGCAGGCGTCAGTCCGTATACATCGTCTTGCGACTTGGCACGGACCTGTGTTTTTAGTAAACAGTCGCTTCTCCCTGGTCTCTGCGGCCGATCACGCTCCCCCAGCAAGTGGGTTCACGATCAGGGCCCCCCTTCTCCCGAAGTTACGGGGGTATTTTGCCGAATTCCTTAACCACGATTCACTCGATCGCCTTGGTATTCTCTACCTAACCACCTGAGTCGGTTTGGGGTACGGGCGGCTCGAACCTCGCTAGAAGTTTTTCTCGGCAGCATAGGATCACCCTCTTCCCGCATTCGCGGTCACTGTCAGGTCTCAGGCTTGTATGAGATCCGGATTTGCCTGGATCTCGCCCTACACCCTTAGACGTGGACAACCATCGCCACGCGGCGGCTACCTTCCTGCGTCACTCCATCGCTTGACTACTACCCGGTCGGTTCGTGCGCTCCACACACCCGGTGACCCCGAAGGGTCGATGGGCGTGCTTCAGGCACTTAGCATCACGGGGTTCATCAGGGGCGGTTCTTCGCCGGTTCCGGAATATCAACCGGATGTCCATCGACTACGCCTGTCGGCCTCGCCTTAGGTCCCGACTTACCCAGGGCAGATTAGCTTGACCCTGGAACCCTTGGTTATTCGGCGGACGGGTTTCTCGCCCGTCATTCGCTACTCATGCCTGCATTCTCACTCGTGTAGCCTCCACGGCTGGATCACTCCGCCGCTTCCCTGGCAACACGACGCTCCCCTACCCATCAACACGCCTGGACACCGGACCCGCAGGTACCGGTGCCGAGCAGTGTGTCAATGCCACAGCTTCGGTGGTGTGCTTGAGCCCCGCTACATTGTCGGCGCGGAATCACTTGACCAGTGAGCTATTACGCACTCTTTGAAGGGTGGCTGCTTCTAAGCCAACCTCCTGGTTGTCACAGCAACTCCACATCCTTTCCCACTTAGCACACGCTTAGGGACCTTAGCTGGTGATCTGGGCTGTTTCCCTCTCGACTACGGAGCTTATCCCCCGCAGTCTCACTGCCACGCTCTCACTTACCGGCATTCGGAGTTTGGCTAACGTCAGTAACCTGGTGAGGCCCATCGGCTATCCAGTAGCTCTACCTCCGGTAAGAAACACGTGACGCTGCACCTAAATGCATTTCGGGGAGAACCAGCTATCACGGAGTTTGATTGGCCTTTCACCCCTACCCACAGCTCATCCCCTCAGTTTTCAACCTAAGTGGGTTCGGTCCTCCACGCAGTCTTACCTGCGCTTCAACCTGGCCATGGGTAGATCACTCCGCTTCGGGTCTAGACCCAGCGACTATGGCGCCCTGTTCGGACTCGCTTTCGCTACGGCTTCCCCACACGGGTTAACCTCGCCACTGAGCACTAACTCGCAGGCTCATTCTTCAAAAGGCACGCTGTCACCCCACACCCCCAACGGGGGGAGGCTCCAACGGATTGTAGGCACACGGTTTCAGGATCTATTTCACTCCCCTCCCGGGGTACTTTTCACCTTTCCCTCACGGTACTTGTCCGCTATCGGTCACCAGGGAATATTTAGGCTTAGCAGGTGGTCCTGCCAGATTCACACGGGATTTCTCGGGCCCCGTGCTACTTGGGATCCCCACCGGGAGTCCACACCATTTCGTCTACGGGGGTCGCACCCTCTATGCCGAGCCATTCAATGCTCTTCGACTATGACGCAGATTTCTCACTCCCCACCGGCATGTCAGCACCGGTAAGCGGGTCCCACGACCCCGGACATGCAACGCCTGACAGCTATCACACACGCCCGGTTTAGCCTCATCCGCTTTCGCTCGCCACTACTCACGGAATCACTCTTGTTTTCTCTTCCTGTGGGTACTGAGATGTTTCACTTCCCCACGTTCCCTCCACACACCCTATATATTCAGGTGCGGGTGACTGGACTTGCCTCCAGCCGGGTTTCCCCATTCGGAAATCCTCGGATCACAGTCTGGTTATCGACTACCCGAGGCTTATCGCAGATTCCTACGTCCTTCTTCGGTTCCTGGTGCCAAGGCATCCACCGAGTGCCCTTAAAAACTTGGCCACAAAGATGCTCGCGTCCACTGTGAAGTTCTCAACATACAACCGGCACCCCCCAACCGACCCGACACCACGCCG
>NZ_JBSGGK010000040.1:3499-4954 GCF_053603855.1 Monashia sp. NPDC004114
CACGGTGCAGACCAGCTTGTACTAGCGGCCGACGGCCGGGCACGGCGCCAACTAATCGATGTTCCACCCATGAGCACCCCCCACCAGACACTCGCCGGCGGACGGGGCTTAATGCTCCTTAGAAAGGAGGTGATCCAGCCGCACCTTCCGGTACGGCTACCTTGTTACGACTTAGTCCCAATCGCCAGTCCCACCTTCGACGGCTCCCCCCACAAGGGTTGGGCCACCGGCTTCGGGTGTTACCGACTTTCGTGACTTGACGGGCGGTGTGTACAAGGCCCGGGAACGTATTCACCGCAGCGTTGCTGATCTGCGATTACTAGCGACTCCGACTTCATGGGGTCGAGTTGCAGACCCCAATCCGAACTGAGACCGGTTTTTTGGGATTCGCTCCACCTCGCGGTTTCGCAGCCCTTTGTACCGGCCATTGTAGCATGCGTGAAGCCCAAGACATAAGGGGCATGATGATTTGACGTCATCCCCACCTTCCTCCGAGTTGACCCCGGCAGTCTCCTATGAGTCCCCACCATCACGTGCTGGCAACATAGAACGAGGGTTGCGCTCGTTGCGGGACTTAACCCAACATCTCACGACACGAGCTGACGACAACCATGCACCACCTGTACACCAGTCCGAAGAAGCACCCATCTCTGGATGTGTCCGGTGTATGTCAAGCCTTGGTAAGGTTCTTCGCGTTGCATCGAATTAATCCGCATGCTCCGCCGCTTGTGCGGGCCCCCGTCAATTCCTTTGAGTTTTAGCCTTGCGGCCGTACTCCCCAGGCGGGGCGCTTAATGCGTTAGCTGCGGCACGGAACTCGTGGAATGAGTCCCACACCTAGCGCCCAACGTTTACGGCATGGACTACCAGGGTATCTAATCCTGTTCGCTCCCCATGCTTTCGCTTCTCAGCGTCAGTAGTGGCCCAGAGACCTGCCTTCGCCATCGGTGTTCCTCCTGATATCTGCGCATTCCACCGCTACACCAGGAATTCCAGTCTCCCCTACCACACTCTAGCCTGCCCGTACCCACTGCAAGTCCGGAGTTGAGCCCCGGATTTTCACAGCAGACGCGACAAACCGCCTACAAGCTCTTTACGCCCAATAATTCCGGACAACGCTCGCACCCTACGTATTACCGCGGCTGCTGGCACGTAGTTAGCCGGTGCTTCTTCTGCAGGTACCGTCACTTCCGCTTCTTCCCTGCTGAAAGAGGTTTACAACCCGAAGGCCGTCATCCCTCACGCGGCGTCGCTGCATCAGGCTTTCGCCCATTGTGCAATATTCCCCACTGCTGCCTCCCGTAGGAGTCTGGGCCGTGTCTCAGTCCCAGTGTGGCCGGTCGCCCTCTCAGGCCGGCTACCCGTCGTCGCCTTGGTGAGCCACTACCTCACCAACAAGCTGATAGGCCGCGAGCCCATCCCAGACCGAAAAACTTTCCACCCCCAGCACATGCG
>NZ_JBSGGK010000041.1:0-1752 GCF_053603855.1 Monashia sp. NPDC004114
GGCAGGCCTTCGTGCCGCTCGCCTTCGAACCCGGCGAAGCCTTCCAGTTTGACTGGAGCTGCGAATACGCTTTTATTGGCGGGCTGCGGCGACGCCTGGAGGTCGCCCACGTCAAACTTAACTCCAGCCGCGCGTTCTGGCTCGTCGCCTATCCCACACAGAGTCACGAGATGCTGTTCGATGCGCACGCCCGCGCGTTCGCCGCGTTCGGCGGCGTGCCGCGGCGCGGCATCTACGACAACATGAAGACCGCCGTGGACAAGGTTGGCCGCGGCAAGGAGCGTGCGGTCAACGCGCGCTTCGAAGCGATGTGCAGTCACTACCTGTTCGAGCCGGAGTTCTGCAACCGGGCTGCAGGCTGGGAGAAAGGCATCGTCGAGAAGAACGTTCAGGACCGGCGACGTCAGATCTGGCACGAAGCAGCGCTACGGCGCTGGGAAACGCTGGAGATCCTGAACGAATGGGTCGCTGGTCAGTGTCGTGAGGCGTGGCACATGCGGCACCCGCAGTGGCCTGAGCTGACGGTCGAGGATGTGCTGCAGGACGAGCGTACCCGGCTGATGCCCAATCCACGGCCGTTCGACGGCTACATCGAGCAGACCCTGCGAGTCTCGTCGACCAGCCTGATTCACTTCCAGCGCAACCGCTACAGCGTGCCCACCGAGTACACGAACCAGTTGGTGAGCGTGCGCTGCTATCCGGCATATCTCAGCGTCGTCGCCAACGCCCAGGAGATCGCACGCCACGAACGCAGCTTCGAGCGGCACATGACCTTCTACGATTGGCGCCACTACGTCACGTTGGTCGAGCGCAAACCCGGCGCACTGCGCAACGGCGCGCCGTTCATCACGATGCCGCAGCCGCTGCAACTGCTGCAGCGGCATCTGCTGAAACACCCGGGCGGCGATCGCGTCATGACGCAGGTGCTCGCTGCGGTGCGCGAACACGGGCTCGATGCGGTGCTGCTCGCCGTACAGGCTGCGCTGGATTCAGGACGCCCCAGCGCAGAGCACGTCCTGAACGTGCTGAGCCGGCTGAAGGCGCCCGTCACGAATGGCAGCCTCGCCACGACGAAACTCCAGCTCAAGGAAGAGCCCGCGGCCGACGTGAGCCGTTACGAGACGCTGCGCGCCAACCCACCGGAGGATCGTCATGTCTAACGATATCGCGGCCCAGCTCAAGGGTCTTAAACTGCACGGCATGGCGAGCACGTGGCCGGAGCTGCTCGCGCAGTCGCGCCACACTGACTTCGAGCCGGAGCGCTTCATGAAGCAGCTGTTGATGGCTGAAACCGCCGAACGGCAGGTGCGCTCGATCGCCTATCAAATGACCGCTGCGCTTCCCGGCCCACCGCGACCTGAAGGGCTTCGACTTCGCGCAGGCACACGTCGACGAAGCGCTGGTGCGCGAACTGAGCGAGCTGTCGTTCCTCGAAAGCGCGCACAACGTCGTGTTCATCGGTGGTCCGGGCACTGGCAAGACGCACCTCGCCTCAGCGATCGGAATCGAAGCCGTACAGCGCCACGGCAAGCGTGTGCGCTACTTCTCGACCGTCGAGCTGACCAACGCCCTGGAGCAGGAGAAGTCCATCGGCAAACAAGGCCAGGTCGCCCACAAGCTGATGTACGTCGATCTGGTGATTCTCGATGAGCTGGGCTATCTGCCGTTCAGCCAGACCGGTGGTGCTTTGCTGTTAGATCTGCTATCAAAGCTTTTCGAGCACAAGAGGGTCGAGATCACGACCAATATCTG
>NZ_JBSGGK010000042.1:0-1620 GCF_053603855.1 Monashia sp. NPDC004114
GGGTGTGGTGATGATCTGGCGGGCGTGGGCGGCGCTGACCCAGCCGTGGCCGGGCAGCTCGCAGGGCTGGTTGTCCAGGCCGGCGGCGGTGCTGAACGGTACGACGATCCAGACCGTGGCCGGCGGACGCCGCCAGAACCCGGCGCCTGACCCGCCATCCTGCGCCTCGACGGGGCCGGCCACGGCGCCACGGACGTCGCCGACCGCGTCGCGCTCCACATTGCCCGGGACGCCGCCGACCCCGTCGCCGACGTCACGGCCGCGTGCGTCGTGGTGCTCAGCCGAGAATGCTGCTCCGAGCCGTGCCGCTCCGGGCGGTGCCGTGCCCGGCGTCGCGGCGCTCGGCGGTGCGGACCATCCGTTGCTAGACGTGCTGGACGTGCTGGAGGTGCTCGGCGTGGTGGACGTGGTGGACGGGGTGGACGGGGTGGACGGGGTGGCCGGGGTGGCCGGGGTGGGCGTGGTGGTCTGGGGTGTGGTGGTGTCGGGGCTGCCGGCGAACATGGCTGCGCCGGTGAGGAAGTCGGCGCGTAGCTGGTCCAGGGTGCGGGGGTCGCCGCCGGCGCGGGCACCGCGGGCGGCGGTGTCGGCGCGGTCGATGGCGGCCACGATCTTCTCGGCGTCGTTGATGATCGTCAGGGTGCCGGTGCCGTCGTCGTGGAGCTGCGCGTAGGCGCCGGTCCGGTCCCGGGCGGCGCGCCGGCGCGCGGCGTGGTCGGTGTCGGCGGCGATGACGGCCCGGCGCAGCCGCTGCCGGAACAGGGCACCGGCCAGGCCGGTGCCGTCTCGGGTCGGGGCCAGCACGGCGCGGGCGACCTGGTCGGCGTGCTCGTGGTCGAGGTGGCCGGTGGCGTGGATGATCTGGGTGGCGCGTGCCATCGTGGTGACGCCCAGGGTGACCTGCTCGCGCAGGAACCCGGCCCGGGACGCCGGGGCGATCGCCAGGTCCAGACGCAGCGCGACCTCGGACTCGCCGAGCCCGGTGGCGGCGACGACTTCCATGACGACCGCCTCGTGCACGGTCAGCGGGGTGCGCCCGACCCAGGTCTGGGCCTCGCGGGCGCGGAACTCGGCGCTCATCGTGGCGTGCATCCGGGCCAGGGCGTCCAGCTGTCGTGCGTCCACGACGGCCTTGGCGCGCTCGGCGAGCTCGAACGCGGCCAGCTCGCCCTCCACCGCCGCGGCGAACGTCTCCGGGTCGCCGGTGGACGCGTCCGTGTGCAGCCCGCCACCACCGGCGGCCTCCGTCACACCGCGGCTCGCGGTCGGGGCGCTCGCGGTCGGGGTGCTGGCGGGCGTCGGGGTGCCGGACTCGGGCTCGACCTGCTCAGGGCAGTGGCGGCGGCGGCAGGTGTCCATGAGCGCGGCCAGGGTCTGGTCCGCCCAGGCGATGACCGGCCGCGGATCGGGGGCCGAGGCCGGTGTCCGGTGCGTCGTGAGCATGAACTCGATCGGCGCCCACAGGCGCGTCACGGTGTCGATCGTGTATGGCATCTGCCTCCTTCCCTCACGATCCATTAGAACACATGTGCTACTCCTCACCTTTGTATGGGTGTGGATGAGCGCGTTTGATGGCGTATGTCGTTGAGTCGCAGGGGTGTGCGCGTGGTGGGGTGTCGA
>NZ_JBSGGK010000043.1:0-1411 GCF_053603855.1 Monashia sp. NPDC004114
CATGTGCTACTCCTCACCTTTGTATGGGTGTGGATGAGCGCGTTTGATGGCGTATGTCGTTGAGTCGCAGGGGTGTGCGCGTGGTGGGGTGTCGATGCGGGACGCGCACGTGGCTGCTGCCTAGGTTCGTGGTTGTCGAAGCCCAAACCCGGGAGGTACAGCCGCGTGCGCGTCAACACAGCATTCAACCGGATCCTGGCGATCCCGGGAACGGTGGTCGACTCGGTCGCCTTCACCGAGGACGGGCTGGTGCTGGGGGTGCGGCGCCGGGCCCGGACGCACTCGTGCCCGTGTGGGCGCCGGGTCCGGGGCCGGTATGACGCGTCCACTCGCCGGTGGCGGCATCTGGACTTCGGGACCTGCCGGGTCCAGCTGGAGGCGGTGATCGCGCGGGTGTGGTGCCCACGCTGCCGGCGGGTGCGGACCGAGGCGGTGCCGTGGGCCCGGCCGGGAGGACGGTTCACCCGCGACTTCGAGGACATGATCGGCTGGCTGGCCCAGCGGATGGACAAGACCAGCGTCGCGCGGCTGCTGCGCACCTCCTGGGAGTCGGTGGACCGGGCCATCGTCCGGGTGGTGACCGACCACCTCGATGACGCCCGACTGGACGCGTTGTACCGGATCGGGGTCGATGAGATCTCCTACCGCCGGGGCCGCAAGTTCCTGACCGTGGTCGCCGACCACGACACCGGCAACGTCGTGTGGGTCACCCCGGGCAAGTCCGCCTCATGCCTGGCCGAGTTCTTCAACCTGCTTGGCCCCCAACGCGCCTCGCGGCTGCAGGCGGTGACGATGGACGGGTCGAAGGCGTTCCGGACCGCGACCGGCCACGCGGCCCCGAACGCCGCGATCTGCCTCGACCCGTTCCACATCATCAAGTGGGCCAGCGAGGCCCTGGATGCCGTCTTCCGGGCCGAACGGTTCGAGTTCCTGACCCGCGCGAACCTCGCCGCCCGCTCGAACGCGCCCTGGACCGCCGCCCGGTACGCACTGCGCCGGGCCAAGGAGAACCTCACCCCCGGCGACCACCAGATGCTGGCCGCGATGCGCCGCGAACGCGTCAACGTGCACCGCGCCTGGCTGCTCAAGGAAGAGCTACGCGACCTGTTCCGGATCATCCCGGCAGCCAAGGCCGGCGCCTACCTCAAACGCTGGATCAGCCGCGCCCGACGCGCCGGCATCACCCCCATGACCAACCTCGCCCGACGCCTCGAGGCCCACACCGACCGCATCCTGGCCGGCATCCAGCTCGGCCTGTCCAACTCCCGACTCGAGGGCATCAACGCCAAGATCCGCGTCATCCAACGCCGCGGCTACGGCTACCACCACCCCGACGCCCTCGCCGCCAGCATCTACCTGTGCTGCGGCGGCATCACCATCACGCTACCCACGGCAAGGTGAGGAGTAGCAC